>PLIC01000087.1 GCA_003139995.1 Candidatus Acidiflorens stordalenmirensis
ATCTTGTATTGGACAAGACTAAGCCTTGACAATCGCAGCGCATAAGCCTAACATTAATATTGAGTAAGCACCTTTTCTTAAGCCACTAAGCGCCTTTTATTAATTCTTATTCTTTCAGGTCCTCTGAACTAAGTTAGCCTATCTGAAAACTGTCTCCTCTTCGATTGCTCTGAGGAGAATTCTTGGACAGGATGCCGAGGAGAATTCTTAGTCAGGACGCTGTTGATCCGCCGGGGATCGTGGCAGCAGCGAAAAGATGCTCGAAGGCCCATCGACAAACGCTGGTTTTCGGGTGCGAATGGCAACTGAGAAAACAGGAAGCCGGCTTGCCGGTCGCCTCTTCGTCTTCATGTTTGGCAGATCGTTTTTTCCCAGATCGACAGAAACAGAAAGGAACAATGAAGAATATCAAGTTTGTTGTGAAAGTGAACCGCGGCGGCGCTCATGCCCCTCAGTATGTGCTGCGGGTTGACCGGCTTCCCATTCAGACGACAACCGACCGTAAGTTGGCCCTGGTGATGGGGAGATTTACAGCCGAAGACGCGGTCAAGTCCATGCAGAATTCCCACTGCAACCCAGAGTTAGTATCCGTACGTGTTAGCGCCTAGTATTTGCGTCATTCAGGACTTGCCGAAGTAGCAACATCAAATAGGAAGCACGGCAATCCCCGAAGCAAGGCGCACTGGCCGAAGGTCAGTGCGCGGCTCCACGGACGAGTTATGCAAAAACGTGAATGTTCGAAGTGCGGTGGTGAATTGGTTCTGGCGGTGCGCGCGAACCAACCCCGGACGAATCATGATGGGCCGAGCCTGCTGACCAGCGCATTTACGAGCTGGAGATGCGGCACTTGCGGCTGCGCCTTTTCACCAGCGCAACTTCGCGAAGACAGGCGCGAACGGTCAAAAGCAGCCCTACACGCGTGAGTGTTTAGCCGGACACAACTCCAGCCGGACCTTCCGGTCTAATCCCCGACGGCATCAGTTCGTCGGATTCCTCCCAGCAAGCAAACATCAGCCACAGATCGATCAGCGGCGGATCGGCCAGCGACGGATCGGCGATTGCCACCGGGGCCGTGATGCCGTGGCCTATGGTCCCAGTCGAGCCTCCAGGGCGACGATTCGCACGCGATCCGAAGCGATCTGGCAGGGGCCGAGAGCGGCTCACGGGCGCGCGTGGCCTGTATCGCTTGACATAGACAAGTAAAGTAGTAGAGTTAATTGTGTTAAACGGCGGCGGGGAGGCTGATTTCGAACCGCTGATTCCAGAAATCGAAAGAATCGAACCGGCAAGTCTGAGAATCGAAAGTCTATGAAAATCGCAAAAGATGTGACGGAACTGATCGGCCACACGCCGCTGGTGCGGCTGAACCGGGTTGCGCAGGGCGCGGTTGCCGACGTCGTGGCGAAACTGGAAAGTCAGAATCCCCTGGCCAGCGTAAAGGACCGTATCGGGGTAAGCATGATTGCCGATGCCGAGAGTGCCGGCCGAATTCAGCCCGGGAAAACCGTTCTGATCGAGCCGACAAGCGGCAACACCGGAATCGCTCTTGCCTTTGTAGCGGCAGTGAAAGGCTACAAGCTCATCCTCACCATGCCCGAGACCATGAGCCTGGAGCGGCGCGTGCTGCTGCTTGCCTTGGGCGCCGAAATCGTTCTTACGCCGGGTCCCCGCGGAATGAAGGGAGCGATTCTGAAAGCCGAGGAATTGCTGGCGAACACTCCAAACGCGTACATGCTCCAGCAATTTGACAATCCCGCAAATCCGAAGATTCACTTCGAAACCACCGGCCCCGAGATTTGGGAAGACACCGACGGGCGCGTCGATTTTCTGGTCTCCGGCGTGGGCACCGGCGGCACCATCACCGGCGTCTCCGAATACATAAAGCCGAAGAAGCCGTCGTTCAAGGCGGTGGCCGTGGAGCCGGCGGATAGCGCAGTCCTTTCCGGCGGAGCGCCATCGCCGCACAAGATTCAGGGGATCGGCGCCGGTTTTGTTCCCAGCATCCTGCGCAGGGATTACGTTGACGAGGTCATCACCGTAACCAACGACGACGCCATCAACATGGCGCGGCGGCTTCCGCTCGAAGAAGGTCTGCTGGTGGGCATCTCTTCGGGAGCGGCCGTGGTCGCGGCTTTGCAGGTGGCGCGCCGTCCTGAAAATGCTGGGAAATTGATTGTTGTGGTTCTGCCGTCGTTCGGCGAGCGCTACCTGAGTAGTATCCTCTTCGAAGGACTCCGGAACCAGGCGTTGCAGATTCCGACGACGCAACTTCCGGCCTGATTTCATGCCGCATCTGGTGTCGCTAATCCGCGAGGACGTTACCACCGTGCTGGAGCGCGACCCTGCGGCGAAGTCACGCCTCGAAGTTTATCTCTGCTACTCCGGCCTGCACGCGGTGTGGTTCTATCGCATGAATCACTGGTTGTGGAATCACGGTTTCTTTCTGCTGGCGCGCTGGCTGTCGCAGGTCGCGCGCTTTCTCACTGGCATCGAAATCCATCCTGGGGCGCGGATCGGCAGGCGTTTCTTCATTGATCATGGTATGGGCGTGGTGATCGGCGAGACTGCCATTGTCGGTGAGGACGTCACGCTCTACCAGGGTGTGACACTCGGTGGAACCGGCAAGGAACACGGGAAGCGGCATCCGACGATTCTCGACAACGTGGTGGTCGGCGGAGGCGCGAAGCTCCTCGGCAACATCACGGTGGGGCGCAATAGCCGGATTGGCGCCGGGTCGGTCGTGCTGCGAAACGTGCCCGACGATTCCACCGTGGTGGGCGTGCCGGGACACATCATTCTTCGAGAAGGCAAGCGAGTGGTCATCACCGACCCTAAGCAGATAAACGACCCGCTTTCCGAGGCCTTGGCTGCAGTCGCGTCCGAGGTGAACAGGTTAGCAGAACGAGTACATCAATTGGAGGGCATGGGCGGAACTGAGCCACTTTCCGCATCCCTGCAACGGATCATTGAAGATATCGATTATCAGATCTAGCGTGGCGATGCGCTGGTACGCGACCTAAATAACAACTGTCATTCTGAGCGCAGCGAAGGATCTCGTGCGCGACGAATTCAAGTGCACAGGTCCTTCGCTTCGCTCAGGATGACAATTCCCAAGGTGCGCAAGCAGCCTCACCAACGTAACTCCCCTTTTGAGCGGTCCCAAGTATGATTGACTTTTTCAGGCCGAGACCTGCAGCGGATGAAGTACAGCTTCGTTATCGATAACCGCAAGTGCATCGGATGTCACGCTTGCACGGTGGCGTGCAAAACCGAGAACCATGTACCCGTGGGCGTGAACCGGACCTGGGTCAAGTACGTCGAGAAAGGCGTTTTTCCCAACACGCGCCGCGTCTTTCAGGTCACGCGCTGCAACCATTGCGAGAAGCCTCCCTGCGTCACCATCTGTCCGGTGACGGCGATGTACCAGCGCAAGGACGGGATCGTCGATTTCGATCCCGAGCGCTGCATTGGCTGCAAAGCCTGCATGCAAGCCTGTCCGTACGATGCGATTTACATGGATCCCGACGATGGCGCTGCCACCAAGTGCCACTTCTGCGCGCATCGCACCGAAGTCGGATTGGAACCCGCCTGCGTGATCGTGTGCCCGGAACACGCCATCATTGCCGGAGATCTGAGCGATCCAGAGAGTGAAGCGGCGCAACTGGCGGCGCGGGAAACGGTGCGCGTGCGCAAGCCCGAACAGGGAACTCAGCCCAAGCTCTACTACATCGATGCCGATGAAAGCGCGATCGTTCCCACGGCGGCGCGCCATGAATCGATTTACATGTGGTCGCAGCGGAATGCTGCTGTGCATGGCGGCGCCGCCGCCTATCCGCCCGATAGCCCCTTGCTGCAAGAGAACGCTCTGGCGGCCTATGACGTTTCCCATGCGCGTCCGTGGGGATGGCAAGTGCCGGCCTACTGCTGGACCAAGTCCATCGCTTCCGGTGTGCTCGCCGTACCGGCCATCGCGATGGCGCTCGGAAGATTGTCGGGCAACCGGGTCCGCGATATCGCGCTGGCGACTGTCGCGCTCCTGTTCACGGCTCTCACCACGGTGCTGCTGGTTTGGGATCTCGATCACAAAGAACGATTTCTGCGGGTGGTGTTCACGCCGCAGAGTAAATCGTGGCTGGCGCGGGGCGCGTTCGTTCTGCTCGCCTACGGCGGATTGTGCGGCGTGTTCTGGTTGGGCGCGGTTGCGGGATTTTCCGCCGTTACCGAGCTCTTGTTGTGGCCCACGGTATTGGCCGGATTTTGCGCAGCCGCCTACACTGCGTTTCTCTTCGGACAGTGCGAAGGGCGCGACCTGTGGCAAACGCCGCTCCTGCCGGCGCATTTGATCGTTCAAGCATTGCTCTGTGGATCAGCGGTGCTGGCGCTGCTTCCATACGCGATTGGTGGTTCGGCGCAGGCTCTGTCAATCGCGGTCCCGATTCTGGTCATCAGTTTGGGATTGCACTTACTCATGCTGCTCGGCGAAGTTGCAATGCCACACACCACCGACAACGAGCGCTACGGGGCTCGATTGATGACCCATGGACCGTTCGCGCGCGCGTTCTGGGGTGGGGCGGTCGTGCTGGGCGGAATTGTTCCGCTGCTGCTTCTGTTGATTGTTCCTCTGTTTGCCGCGCCCAACCGCATCGCAGCCGGAGTGGCCAGCGTGCTGGCTCTGGCGGGAGTTCTAATTTTTGAATGGTGCTTCGTCATGGCCGGCCAGAGCGTGCCGAACAGCTAGGCTTGGAAAGCATATGGAGATTCCGCAATGACCGAATTCAAGCGCGACGGCAGCCATCTTTCGTATTGCCCGCCGGTCGAGAAGTGGGACGATTGGGTCGAGTACGATGCCGAAGCCTGGCCTCGCCGCGTCGAAAAGCACTACCAGCTTATACCCACCATCTGCTTCAACTGCGAATCGGCGTGCGGAATCCTCGCCTATGTCGATAAGGAAACTGGACAAGTCGCGAAGTTTGAAGGCAACCCAAAGCATCCGTCCAGCCGCGGACGCCTTTGTGCGAAAGGCCCAGCGATTATCAATCAGATTCACGATCCCGATCGCGTCCTTTATCCGATGAAGCGCTCCGGGCCGCGCGGCGGCGGAAAATGGACCCGGACCTCGTGGGACGAAGTGCTGGAAACTTTCGGCGCGCGCATCCGCAAAGCTTTTCAGGAAAATCGTGGCGAAGAAGTTATGTATCACGTGGGCCGGCCGGGATACGACTTCATCATGGAGCGCACTTTGCAAGCGTGGGGCATCGACGGCCACAACTCCCATACGAATATCTGTTCGGCTTCGGCACGCTTTGGTTATGTGCTCTGGCACCATGCCGACCGTCCATCGCCCGACCACGCCAACGCGCGCTTCATTCTTCTGCTCTCGGCGCATCTTGAGTCCGGCCACTATTTCAATCCTCATGCGCAGCGCATTATCGACGGAAAAATGGCCGGAGCCAAGCTCGCCGTCATGGACCCGCGCCTTTCGAATACCGCGAGCATGGCGGATTACTGGATGCCGAGCTATCCGGGAACCGAAGCCGCGGTGCTGCTGGCGATGGCGATGGTCATCCTTACGGAAAACCGTTTCGACGCCAAGTTCGTGAAGAACTGGACCAACTGGGAAGAACTCGAAGTCGATGGATTTCGCGCTCAGGGCCAAAGTTTTGAAGCTCTGATCGAAGCGCTGAAGCGGCACTACGCGAAATACACGCCGGAGTTTGCGGAGAAAGAAAGTGGAGTGAAGGCGGAAGTGATCGTCAAAACGGCGCGCGAGATCGCGACCGCCGGAAGCCGCTTCGCGTCGCATCTATGGCGGGGCAGCGCGTCCGGCAATCTGGGCGGATGGCAACCCGTGCGCGCTTTGATGCTGCTGCATGTGTTGACCGGCTCGGTTGGAACACCGGGCGGGCACAACTTGAATGCGTGGAATAAGTTTGTGCCGCGTCCGTTCAAGAATCCGCCGCCGCAAAAACGCTGGAACGAACTGCTCTACCCGCCGGAATGGCCGCTGTGTACGCATGAAATGTCGTTTCTGCTTCCGCACTTTCTCAAGGAAGGCCGCGGCCGCCTCGACGCTTATTTCACGCGCGTCTTCAATCCGGTCTGGACATATCCCGACGGATTTTCGTGGATCGAGATGTTGCGCGACGAAGAAAAAGTCGGCTTGCACGCCGCGCTGACGCCGACCTGGAGCGAGACTGCCTGGTTCGCGGATTATGTTTTGCCGATGGGCTTTAGTTCCGAGCGTCACGACCTGATGAGCCAGGAGTCCTATGCCGGAAAGTGGATCGGCTTTCGCCAACCCGTGCTGCGCGTTCTGCAGGAAAGAGCAGGGAAGAAGTTCGATTACACGTACCAAACGAATCCGGGAGAAGTTTGGGAAGAAGATGAATTCTGGATCAACCTCTCGTGGGCGATCGACCCCGACGGTTCGATGGGAATTCGGCAGTGGTTCGAATCTCCGTATCGTCCGGGACAGAAACTGACGGTCGACGAATACTACGGTTGGATTTTTGAAAATTCAGTTCCGGGTTTGCCCGAGGCCGCCGCCAAAGAAGGCTTGAAGCCGCTTGAATACATGCGTAAGTACGGCGCTTACGAAGTGACCACCGACGTCTATAAGCTGAACGAGAAGCCGGTGGCTCCAGCCGATCTCTCCGGATCGAAAGTCGAAGCGAATGGCGTGGTCACCAAGGAAGGCAAAACGGTCGGTGTGATGGTCGATGGCGAAGCGGTCGTCGGCTACAACACGCCGTCGCGGAAACTTGAGTTGTACTCAAAAACCTTGGCGGACTGGAAGTGGCCCGAATTCACGCTTCCGGAATATTATCGCAGCCACATTCATCGCGCGGCGCAAGCAGCGTCGATGGGAAAGGCCGGGGAAGATTTCGACAAACGATACATGCCGCTGGTGGAATGGCCGAAGGACGCGAACGGCGAGGTGTACACGCTGCTGCCGATTTTCCGTTTGCCGACTCTTATCCACACGCGATCGGGGAACTCGAAATTTCTTTACGAGATCGCGCACAAGAATCCGCTGTGGGTGAATCCGGTGGACGCGAAAAAGCTCGGCGACATTCGCACCGGCGATTTGCTCAAAGTCCACACTGAAATCGGTTTCTTCGTATTGCATGCGTGGGTCACCGAGGGGCTGACCCCGGGCGTGGTCGCCTGCTCTCACCATCTAGGACGCTGGCGCATCAATAAAGAGGACCGGATCGAGCGCATGTCGAGCGCGTGGGTCGATCTGCAAGAAGTCGGCAAAGGACAATGGAAAATGCGCCAGATCTCGGGAGTGGAGCCCTACGACACATCCGATCCCGATACGAAGCGAATCTGGTGGAGCGATGCGGGCGTGCACCAGGACATTACCTTTCCGGTGCATCCCGATCCGATCAGCGGCATGCACTGCTGGCACCAGATGGTGCGCGTGGAGCGGGCTGGCGCCGGCGATCGCTACGGCGACATTTTTGTCGATACCAATCTTTCCTTTGCGGTGTATCAGCGGTGGAAGGCGCTTACTCGACCCGCGCCGGGGCCCGGTGGTCTTCGCCGTCCGCTGTGGATGCCGCGGGTTGCGCGTCCTGAGGAAGCGGCGTTTTACGTGAAGAAAACCTGAGCTTGCGGCTTGACGTTGTAGAATGACGAGATGCCGTTACAACCGGGAAGTCCCAACTTTAACAAAAAGCGCACTCCGCCTCCGGACGAGACTTTTGAAGAAGCGTCCTATCTGAAAGCGCTGGGGGAAAAGCAGAGAGTCGTGAGCCTGAAGCTGGCCGACGGCGAAGTGGTCCGCGGCTGGATCGAGTACTACGATAAGAATATGGTACGAGTGACGCGCGAGGATGGTCCGAATCTGTTCATCTTCAAGCATGAGATTGTGTATATCGCGGAAGACGGGAAGAAGAAGTAGCCGGTATTCAGTACCCGGTACCCAGTACCCAGTACTCAATCCAAAAGAGGAAAGTCTGGAAGTCGCATGACATCCCATCAATCTTTGGACCTGATTTCCCCAATGCAGGCGATGGCTCGTGAAGCGGGCAGTCTGCTGATGGACTACTTTCGGCAGCACGTGAAGATTGAATATAAGGGTGACGTGGACCTGGTTACGGTGGCCGATCGCAAGTCGGAAGCGCTAATTCTGGAAAGGATTCGCCACCAGTTTCCCGCTCATGACGTGATGGGTGAAGAAGGAGCGCGCATCGAAACCGGCAGCGAGTACAAGTGGTACGTCGATCCGCTCGATGGCACAACCAACTTTGCGCACGGCTATCCGGTGTTCTGCGTTTCGCTCGCGGTGGAGCGCCGGGGACGACGGATTGCGGGAGTGATTTACGATCCGACGCGCGACGAGATGTTCTCCGCCGAGCTGGGCAGTGGTGCGCGGCTGAACGGCGAGGCGATCCACGTTTCGGCTACGGCGAATCTGGGAGAGTGCCTGGTTGCCACCGGTTTCCCGAGCCATAAGCGGCACAAGAGCCCGAATATTTACTTCTATCACCAGATCACGCTGCGCACCCACGGGGTGAGGCGGGCGGGGTCGGCCGCGCTTGATCTGTGCAATGTCGCGTCGGGCCGGTTTGACGGCTTCTGGGAATTTAATCTCAATCCATGGGATACGGCGGCGGGCGTGCTGATTGTCGAAGAGGCTGGCGGAAAGGTCACGGACTTTTCTCGCGGCGCATTCCAGATCGCAAGCCGCGAGACGCTGGCATCGAATGGATTGGTGCACGACGCGCTCTTGCACGAGTTTCAGGAGATCTTCGCAGGCCGGGGACTCGAAGAGTTGCCCAGTCCAGTCACCTACGCGAACGATCGAAAAGTCTAGTGGAGCGCCGGGCATCCCCGCCCGGCTGGATCCTTTGACTTCGCTCAGGGCAGGCTCGCGAGACGCCCCTCCCCCACCGTCATCGTTCAAACGGTACAATTACTCGCGTGATTTCGTCTCTTCTTGAACGCAAAATTGAAAAGCGTCCCGACAAGGTGCGGCTGCAGGGGAGCATTCTGTTTCTCACCGAAGACCCGGAGTTGATCAAAAAGCAGTTGGCGGGTTGGGATCTGCCATGGGACACGAAGAACCCTGCCAACAATCCCAAACTTCGCGACGACATTTCGACCGACGAGATCACTCCCGCGCACTATTGCTTTTATTTTGATCGGACGCTCGGCGAGATCCCATACGTCGGCTTGCGCTGCGGCGATACTCTGCCGATTGGGCGCGGCGATGTAAAGAAAGGCGGCTTCGTGTGCTCGGTGAGCGGCAAGCGTCGCGGCAAAGGCTCGAGCCGCGAGCAGTCGCCGTACGCGGAGATGTGCGCCGGGATTCAAGTCGCGATTGCGGAAAATATTGAGCGCATCTACAAGCAGAATTGCCAGAACCTCGGGTTGCTGACTTCGACTAACTTTTCTTTGATCGACCGAATTCGCGCCGGTGAAGAAATCGCCCTCACTGAATTCACCGCCGGAGAAGACGAGATCACGAAGCAGGTGATCGAGTATGGCGGATTGTTTCCCTTCAATGTGGCTCGCATGCAGGGGAAAGTGTTTCTGCCGCCGATAAAAACCGGGAAGCGGGCGATGACTCTGGCGGAAAAGATCTTTGCCCGGCACATGGTCGCACAGGATAGCACGGTGGGCGTTGCAGCGGTCAAGCCTGGCGATACCGGCTTCACCCGCGTCGATCTGCGCTTCAGCCATGAGTACGTCACGCCGATGGCTGCGATTTTTTACGAGCAATATGTTGGCAAGGATGTTCCGGTGAACGATGCGTCCAGCATCCGCTTTTTCCGCGACCATCTCACCTTTCTCGATGAAGTGATCTCCGAAGAAAAGAAGAAAATGGGGCTGCTCGACTTGGCCACGCAACTCAAGCTGAAGCAGGCCGATTTCGCCAAGCAGCAGGGAATCAAGCTGCACGGCGAACTTGCCGACCGGAAGGGCTCGGAGGGCATTTGCCACTCGGTGATGCTGGAGACCTATGCGCTGCCGGGGCAGGTGAATGTTGGGTCCGATTCGCACACGCCGCACGTCGGCGCCATCGGATGCATCGCCTTCGGCATCGGGACAACCGACGTATTCAACTCCTGGATCACGAAAGACGTTCGCGTCAAGGTGCCGGAGTCGGTCAAGATCATGATTCGGGGCAAGCGGCATCCGAACGTCACGGCGAAAGATTTCATCCTCAAGATTCTTTCTCTCGATTACGTGCGCAGCGGCAAGGCGTTGGCGAAAGTAATGGAGTATGCAGGGGAAGCAGTGGAAGCGCTCTCGGTGGACGAGCGTGCCACCATGACGAACATGGCGGCCGAAATCGGAGGCTTTACCGGCATCGTCGCTCCGGATGAAAAGGTGGTCGAGTTTCTGATCGAGCGCCGGGGCATGAAGCGCGCCGAAATCGAAAGGATGATCGAAGGTCTCGAAAGCGATCCGAACGCCGAATACGCCCAGGTAATCGAACTCGACGCGAATGAGATCACGCCCATGGTCGCCACTCCGGGCGATCCGGGCAACGGCAAGCACATCCGCGAACTCAGCGCCCGCGTGCCGATTGAAATCGCCTACGGAGGAACCTGTACGGCGGGAAAGAACGAAGACATGGACATGTATGCGTCGGTTCTCGCCGATGCGCTGAAACAAGGCAGGCGAGTTTCGGAAAATGTCGAGTTCTGGATTCAATTTGGCTCCCAGGAAACGCGCGAGTACTCGAAGCGCCGAGGCTATCTTGAAATCTTCGAGCAGGCGGGCGCGCGCGTGATCGAGCCCAGTTGCGGCGCGTGCATCAATGCGGGGCCGGGAGTATCGACGCGTCCCGAGCAGGTCGTCATCAGCGCGCAGAACCGGAATTTTCCCGGACGCAGCGGGCCGGGGCAAATGTATCTCGCGTCGCCGCTGACCGTGGCAGCGAGCGCGGTGGCTGGGTACATCGTCGAGTACGAACCGAGCGAGAAGCGTCTCCCGCTTGGGATTTCGACCTTGTTTTGAAGGGGCACGGTTTCAGCAGCGCCGCCAACGACCGCCAGAAATGCGGGCTTTAGGTCGGTGGCCCGCCCTATCGCAATCATTTGAAATCCGGAGGGTGCCCCGTCCAAGCTCGGCTTGGGCGGGGATTTTGACGGCGGCTATCGGAGCGTGTCTTCCGGCTCGGGAGCGATCTTGGGCGCGGTGCGGAGGAACTTCATGAGTCCTTCGCCCGTGGCATTGCCGGCTCGCTTCTTGAAAAGTCGGCCGCGGCTTCCACCACTCCAACTTTTTCCGCGACCGCTGCCCGCGATCCACCGGTTCAAAGTCCGGTCGAAAGTCCGGATCAAGGACACGCCATCTTCTTTCGCGAGCGGCCAGGTAGCCTTCTTGTTCCTCACGACGGCTCCGGACTTTTTCATAACTCCCGAGCTGTGAGCCCCATCACAGACTTCCAACCCAAGCGATGCGAGAATGAATCCTGATTGGGGCAGCTCAGATGTATGCCCGTCTTCCAAGACGGACCTCGAAGCTGCCCCAAGACCATTTTCAGCGCTCTTTGATGACTTAAGTCCTGATTCCGGAATACTTTACCTATAAGTCCTTTCCGCTCTAGACTTTGGAAGATTTCCACAGCTTAACCCTATGATTTCAATAGAGGGGGGTAGGGGGGTACTGGTAAACATGGCTTAATACCTTCGGAGTTAATAGGCGGGAAAATGGCGCTGGAGCAAGCAAAACTCGCGGCCTAGCGCCCATCCAAAAGTTTCGTCGCCAGGAACGACTTCACCACGATCTGATTCGGTTGCATGCCGACGGGAATAATGGTCATCAAGGAATATTCCGAAGGCTCAAATTTCTTCTTCGGCGTGCGTTTCTGAATTACGGCGAGATCTCCGGAACCGGAGTCGACGACCAGCAGATAGTTCTGATTCTGCGAGAGGGCCAGCGCATCGGGATGCGTCCCTACAGGCAGATACGCGATGACCTTGCCAAGTTCCATGTCGTAGACCGCAATGTTATTCGATCCGAAGTTAGAGATGTACAAGCGCGAGTTATCGAGCGAAACCACGCCGCGCGTGGGTTGGTCGCCGATGAGATAGCTGCCTGAAACTTCATTGCCCGTGGTCTCGATGATGGAGATACTGCCAGCGTCGAAGTTGAAAGCAACCAGTTCTCCGCCGTCCGGTTTCAGAGTAAGACTCACCGGAGATTTTCCGACATCGAGAAGCGCGAGCAGTTTGTCGTTTTTCAAATCGATGCTGGCAACCTGCCCCGATCCGGAACAGGAAACGAACGCTTTGCTGGAATCGGGCAGGATGGCGATGTCTTCGGGATGGATGCAGATAGTGATGGCGGAGCGCACGGCGAGGCGCGCGGTGTCGATGACGGAGACGGTGTTGTCGGCGCGATTGGTGACGACAACCGTCGATCCGTCGGGCGAGACGCGGGCGAGGCCGGGACTTCCGCCGACGTGGAGCGTCGCGGCAACGGTGCGATGATCAAGATCGAGGACGGAGACGTTGTCAGACCCAAAATTGGCAACGTAGGCGCGGCGTCCGTCGGGAGAAACATCGATGAAGTAGGGGCGTCCGTAGACGCCGATGGTGGCGACAACTTTGTTCTGCTCCGCGTCGATCACGCTGACGTTCGAGGAGCCGCTGTTGACGACATAGACTTCGTTTCGTTTTGGATTGGCAGCTACTCCGGTGGGCGCGACTCCGACCTGCAGCGTTCTTACCGGGCGAAAGCTGCGCAGGTCGATGACCGTGACCGTGTTGCTCTTGCCATTAGTTACATATGCATACTCGCGGTAGAGCGGGCCATAGCCGGGGAGGGCGCGCTCGTGAAAGTAATACCAGCCGGCGGCGAGGACGAGCGGAACGAGGACGGCGATGAAAAGAATTTTTCGCAAAACGCTGTGCCTTCGTGAAGGCAAGAGATTATCAGATGTGTGCGAGTCAGCCCAGAGACGCGGCCCTATGCTGACGTTTCATAGAATCAGTCCGCGGAACTTATCGCTTCGGCATGAACGTGATTCGATGTTGGGACACCGCGGCCTAACACTGCCGCTATCTGCTTGACCTGCGCCATGAGCGCGTCGAACTGGTCGGGGAATAGGGACTGCATTCCATCCGACAACGCGCGGTCGGGATCGTGGTGGACCTCGACGATCAGGCCATCGGCTCCGACGGCGACAGCGGCGCGGGAGAGCGGCGTTACTTTGTTGCGCTTGCCGGTGCCGTGACTTGGATCGACCAAGATGGGCAAGTGGCTGAGGCGCTGCACGGCAGGCACAACGCTGAGATCGAGCGTGTTGCGGGTGTGATCGGCGAAGGTGCGCACTCCGCGCTCGCACAGGACGATGTTGTAGTTGCCCTCGCTCATGATGTACTCGGCGGCCATNNGCGCCGATCTGGATGACGTCGGCATACTGGTCAACCAGGTCGAGCGATTCGTAATCGACGGCTTCGGTCACGATGAGCAGGCCGAAGCGGTCGCGGACTTCGGCCATGATCTTCAGACCTTCTTCGCCCAGTCCCTGAAAAGAATAAGGAGAGGTGCGCGGTTTGTACGCGCCGCCGCGGAAGAACTGGGCTCCGGCGCGGGCTACGCGCTCTGCGATTTTGAATGCCTGGACGCGAGTTTCGATGCCGCAAGGTCCGGCGATGATGGCGAGGTGGGGGCCTCCGATGGTGGCGGGCGAATTGGGAAACTTGATGACGGTGTTGTCGGGCTTCGTGTCGCGACTTACCAATTTGTAGGGCTTGGAGACGCGAATGACTTCCTGCACTCCGGGCATTTCTTCGAGCGTGCCGGCGTCGACTTCACCCTGGTTGCCGGTGATGCCGATGGCGGTGCGCTGCGCGCCGGGGATGGAGTGGGCGCGGTATCCAAGCGCTTCGATTTTCTGGCAAACGGCGCGGACCTGCTCTTCCGTGGCCTGCGCTTGCATGACGACGAGCATAGTAAGTACTCCGAATTGATAAGTTTAGCGCCTTCCCCTTAGTTCAGCGAGTGCACTGTTGCCGGATCAAGCAGCGCGAACGAGCAACCGCTGTACTGGTAACATCCGAGAATGCCGCGTCGCACAAATCGAGTTGGCACGTCGCTCGGCGCGGGAACATCGAAATCGATGCTCTTCAATTGTTTCCCTTGGAGTTTCATCTTGTCGGATCCGCTGATGAATTTCACATCTTCAACTTTGAACTTCTTGCTCTTTCCGTCCGACGCCAGCAGCACAAAAAACTCTGCGCTTTCCGTCCCAGGCAGGAACCGCGGCAGCTTGAATGTGCGTTCGCGGATGACCGCGTCAGAAGTGTCTCCTATGTTCTTCGACTTCGCCGCCCCGCCAGTCAAGTGATCCAAATTCTCTTGCGCTGCATTTATTTCGGTCTGATATTTGCTCAGCGCCAATCCTTCCGACAGCGGCATGCGGTATACCGCCATGCGGCACATCTGAACGGCAAGTCCGTCCTTGTGCTCGCGTTTATACAGATGACACAGGTGACCCGCAACCACTCCGTCTTGCGTCAGCCTCCACGACGCCCGCAAATACTGTTCTGCCACTTCCAGGTTCGACATCCGCTCATCCACCCAGCCCAGCGTATCCCAGTACGCCGCCACCTTGAAGATCTTCCCCAGATCTTCAACCTTGAGATCGGCCAGCGTGATTTCCTGCGATTCCTCTTCCGCCGCCCGCACGGCTTTCTTCGCGTAGTCCAAGGCAAGGGGCAGTTTCAAATCTGCATTGGCCATCTGATAAGCCACGTCGTTGAAAGTGTCCCCCTTGGGATCCACCTCGGCAAGTTTCGTGAATGCCGCTACTGCCTTTTCACGTTCTCCCGCAAGCAGGTACGCCGAACCCAGGCTCGCTTGAGCACCTGGTGAATTGTCGTTTTTCGCGGCGGTTTCCAAGTAAGGCAAGGCCTCGCCATAGCGCATCTGCTGCACGAGCATCGAGCCCAATTCAGCGTTCGATCGGGGATCGCCCGGGGCGATCTTCACCGCGTCACGCCAGGCATCCATGGCCGCATCGAGGCGGCGCAAATGCGCGAGCGCTAAAGCGTAGGTCCTACGCGCAACCACCTGTTTGGGGTCGGAATCGATGGCTTTGCGAAAAGCGTCGAGAGCGGAATCGCTCTGCCCTAATGCCATGTACATGGTACCTAGCAGCAACCAAGCCCGCGTAAACTTTGGATCCACCTCCACGGCGCGCTTGAATGCGTTCATGGCAGCCGCACGATCACCCTGTCCAAAGGCGCTGCGACCGTCGACTTCCGACTGGTTCGCGTCGGAGGAACCGCTCGCCGGCAGTTCCACAATACTGTTCAGGAATGAACGGAATTTTGCAAGACTGGGAGCGTCCGGGGTGAGCGCCCCGTTCGGCATAACCGGAGCGTTTAGGATCGCCGGTGCGCTGGAGGACGACGTCTGCACATATTGGTTTACATCGTTCTCCATGTTCTTGAGGAAGCTCCGATAGTCGTCGAACTCGGCGACCGGAACTTCGTGCAGCTTAATCAGCAACCGGCGTTTCGCGATGAGCACACCCTGATCCTGGGAATAAGAAGCATGGTATTCCGCGAAGTCGTATTTCAGATCGACGTTTGACGGCGTTCGCGGCTTATAGCCCTTTGGCAGCTCCACTTTGGAATCTGACACCGTCTCCAGGGGAGGTCCAAGCCAGATAGGATACTTTGCATCATCTCTGACCGATGGCATAGCGAACGGCAGCCCCGGAACGGTAAATCGCTGGTTGCTCTTCCAGTCGGGATAGTCCTTGCGGCTGTAGGAATAAGAAAAGTGAAACGGTTCACTGATCGCTTCGGGTGTACTCGCACTGACGTCGCTCACGGTGCCAGAGTAGCCGAGTCCGTAGGAAATCTGCTGCACCAAGTCTTTCCACTGGGGCTGCGGCACTTGGCGGAAGGCCGCGCGTATCAAGACCTCGCCATCTCCTCGAGTCGTGTCCTCGACTTTCGCTTCGAACGTGCCGTCGGCGCTGAGCTTGCCCTCGATTTTGAAGGCTTGAGTGCTGGGGAAAGGCGGATTGGCGGGCGTAGTCACTAGCTGTATCGACTTCTCTCCCGCCATAACCAAAGCCTGTTTGTCGCGCAGGCGCGTGACTAGATAGCCAAAGGGCGCAACCTCGATGGTGGTGTCGAGCCAAACGGCATCTTTGTCGTCTTTGCCCTGCGGCAGATAGCCGATGATGTGGTCGAATTGCGCCGGCGACGGAACCTCGGGATCGAGTTTGAAGCTGGAATTGATGAGTGCCGGATAGAGCGTAATGCCAGAAGCCTGGAGCAACGAAGCCAGCAGTGTGTGCTTGTCCTTGCAGTCGCCGTAGTTATTGGTGAGAACATCGTCGGCGGCGTGCGGCTGATATCGTCCGATGCCAAACGCGATCCCGATGTAGCGGTACTGGGTGCTAACGAAGCTGTAAAGGGCGCGCAATTTGGAGGCATCATCGGTCATGCCCTTGGTGAGCTCGGCCGCTTTGGCACGTATGGCAGCGGTAGGTTCGATCCGGTCTTTCTGCAGATTCCAGTACCAGCGGCCCACGTCTTCCCAGCTTTGGAAGCTGCTGATCTGCACATCCGGCGGGGGAAGACGGCCGAGCGCTGTCTCCGTTTCCTTTTTCTGGTCGCTCTCAGGGTCTTTGGTGCTTTGTAGCTTGGAGTAAGTCCAAGCATAGATGCGGAAACCCGCCTCGGTGGTGACGGTTTGCGTAGCTTGCGGCCCCTTCACTTTGACCGCGCGCTCGCTGGGCACCTTGATTTCCAGGCGCTCATTAAGCACGATGGCGTCGTGTTGAAAGCTGTATTGGAACCAGAATTGGCCCGGAATCAGTGGCTTGGTCGTGTGCCAGTGCGCCTCATATTCAAGAATGTCGCCTTTGCCCAGCCCCTTGATCGCGACATGTTTTTCCCGCAGGTCGCTGTAGAAGGGAGCGCTACGGGTGATTTCCGAATCGAGGTCCTGCACGTTGTCGGGCGGGGTAATCAGGGTGCTGCCGTCGGCCTTGCGGACGCGGACGTAATCGATCTCCACCGTCTGCGTCGCGGACTGATAAGGAAAGCTCAGCAGCCCCCACTGTTGCACGCCGGCGTCGGTTTGCACGCGCACGCGACTGGTTTGCTCACGGGTAAAATTGCCGTCATTATCGAAGGTAATCTTGGTCGACATCTCTTCAAGGACTGCGGCCTCTTGGGAGTAATCGTCCTTGGCGGGAGCGTGAGGCGCTGAAGTTTGCGCGCGACCGGACGGTAACACTGCCAGCGCAATAGAAAGAGAAAAGACGCACCAACGACTAATCATAGCTTGCCTGTATTTATCGTTGGTGCGCGAGAAAAAGGCAAGAAAATAAAGATCCGCGACAGCGCTGCATGATTTTCGCCGTGTTCGCGGGCGAGGGCGCCCACGCCACACACTTGGTCGGGCGTTGTAAAATCAAAAATTACTCACTACCGCACTATCCTTATCTATGCCAGAGGAAGACAAACCGATCCCTCCCGCGCGCGAGGAGCGTTACGATGCGCAGCGCATTGAGCAGAAATGGACTGAGCGCTGGCTGAGCGATACTTCGCTCTACGCTGCCGAGGCCCATTCGACGAAGCCGAAGTATTACGTTTTGGAGATGCTTCCTTACCCTTCGGGCGCGCTGCACATGGGGCACGTGCGCAATTACGCGATCGGCGACGCGCTGGCTCGCTACATGTGGATGAACGCGTACAACGTGCTTCATCCGATGGGGTGGGATTCGTTCGGTTTGCCAGCGGAGAATGCGGCCATCAAGAACAACACTCCTCCGAAGGAGTGGACGCTGGCGAATATTGCGGCTATGAAGGTGCAGATGAAGCGCCTTGGGTTCGCTTATGACTGGTCGCGCGAGGTTACGACTTGCCTGCCCGATTACTATCGCTGGAATCAATGGTTCTTTCTGAAGCTCTATGAGTCGGGATTGGCTTATCGGAAGAAGAGCAAGGTGAACTGGTGTCCGGAGTGCGCGACCGTGCTGGCTAACGAGCAGGTTGTGGGTGGGATGTGCTGGCGGCATGAGGACACTCCGGTTGAGCAGCGGGAACTGGAACAGTGGTTCTTGCGGATCACTAAATACGCGGACGAGTTGCTGCGCGACCTTGAGAAGCTGCAGGGCTGGCCGGAAAAAGTCCGCATCATGCAGCAGAATTGGATTGGACGCAGCGAAGGCACACTGGTGGATTTCGATCTGGGCGGAACGGTGGGGCCGGCGGGATCGACGATTACGGTGTTCACCACGCGGGTGGATACGATTTATGGCGCTACGTCGGTGCAGTTGGCGCCGGAGCATCCGATTGTCGCGGACATGATTGCTCGCGATGCGGCGCTGCGCGCTCAGGTGGAAGAGTTGATCGCCGAGCAGCGGCGCGCGAAAGAAGCGGGCGATATCGGCGCCATCGAAAAGCATGGCGTGTTCACTGGGCGCTACGCTAAGAATCCTTATGACGGCGAAGCGGTGCCGGTGTGGGTGGCGAACTACATCCTGATGGACTACGGCACGGGCGCGATCATGAGCGTGCCGGCGCACGACGAGCGCGATTATGAATTCGCGCAGAAGTACAGGCTGGAGATCCGGCTGGTGATTCTGCCGCAACCAAGCGATCCGGAAGAAACCATGGCGGAACCGCCGCTGCCCTTTACGACGACGGATGGGATCCTGGTGAACTCTGGCGAGTTCAACGGGCTGAGCTGCGAGGATGCGATTACTAAGATGTCGGCGCTGGCCGAAGAAAAAGGCTTTGGCAAGGCGACGGTTACGTTTCGGTTGAAGGATTGGGGGATTTCGCGGCAGCGCTATTGGGGGACGCCGATTCCGATGGTGTATTGCGATAGGGACGGCGTGGTGCCGGTGGCGGAAAAAGATCTGCCGGTGATTTTGCCGGACAGCGTGCCGATCACGCTTTCGGGCGGATCGCCGTTGATGAATGTGCCGGAGTTTTTGAATACGACCTGTCCAAAATGTGGCGGGCCGGCGCGGCGCGAGACTGACACCATGGATACGTTCGTCGATTCGTCGTGGTACTTCTACCGCTACGCCGACGCGCACAATGACCAAGCGCCGTTCGACTCCGCAACCATCGCTTACTGGTTTCCGATTGATCAGTATATTGGCGGCGTGGAACATGCCATTCTCCACCTTATTTATTCGCGCTTCTGGACGAAGTTCATGCGCGACATGGGTCTGGTGAAGAATGACGAACCTGTTGCCCGGTTGTTTACGCAGGGGATGGTGATCAAAGACGGCGCGAAGATGTCGAAGAACCTGGGGAACGTGGTGTCGCCGGATGAGATGGTGGAGCGCTACGGGGCGGATGCTACGCGGTTGTACAGCTTGTTCGCGGCGCCTCCGGATCGCGATTTGGACTGGCAGGAATCGGGGATCGAAGGCATTCAGCGGTTCCTCGCGCGTGTGTATCGGTTCTATTATGAGCGGGACCAAGTGTGGGCCAACGAGGCGGCGGAAAAGGCGGCGAAAATGGATATCCTTGCGAGACACTCAACCATTTTGGTGCCGAGCCTCAACGCGAATGCGAAAAGGTTGGCGGAAAGGTCGGCGCGGAAGATCCAACGCAAGTTGCACCAGACCATCAAGCGCGTGAGCGACGACTTCCAGGGACGCTGGCATTTCAATACCTGCATCGCGGCCATCATGGAATTGGTCAACGAAATTTATGGCGCGCAGGAAGCGATTGCTACCGGACGGGTCCCCGCTGCGCTCATTATTGAAGTGCAGCGCAACATCGCACTGCTGTTGGCGCCCATGGCTCCTTATCTGGCGCACGAATTGTGGGAGATGGCGGGCGAGACGAGCAATCTGCTGAAAGCTCCGTGGCCGAAGTACGATGCGGCGCTGGCGGCGGAAGATGAGATCGAGATTCCCGTGCAGGTCAACGGGAAGCTGCGCGGGCTGGTAGTGGTAGAGGCGGGCGCGAGCGTGGACCAAATCAAGCAAGCGGCGCTCGCCGATCAGAAGGTGCAAGCGGCGATTGCTGGCAAGCTGGTGGTGAAGGTCATCGTTGTGCCGAAAAAGCTTGTGAATATCGTGTTGCGATAAAGTGCGATAACCACAGGGGACACAGAGGGACACAGAGGAAAGCATTTGTTTTTACCTGTGTTCCTCTTTGGCAATGGTTTTCGGTTTGTTGCAACCGGGGCATCAATCTGAGAGACTCATCCGTGGAAACCCAATCCATCGTTGTCCTCGACTTTGGCGCGCAGTATTCGCAACTGATCGCCCGCCGCATCCGTGAACAAAAAGTCTTCTCGGTCGTTCTGCCGTTCAACGCCAGCCTGGAAGAGATTCGCAGTTACTCTCCGGTGGGGATTATTTTGTCGGGCGGCCCATCGTCGGTATACGACAAAGACGCGCCGCTGGCGGACAAGAGTGTCTTTGAGCTTGGCATCCCTGTGCTTGGCATCTGCTATGGGCTGCAGTTCATGGTGTACGCGCTCGGCGGAAAAGTGCGGCCCGCCGCTAAACGCGAGTACGGCCACGCTGAAGTCGAGATTCAGGAATCCGGCTCGCAACTTTTTCAGGGACTGCCCCATTTGATCGCGGTCTGGATGTCGCATGGCGACTCGGCCGAAGAGCTGCCTCCGGGTTTCCGGCTGACGGCGAAAACTCCCAACGCGGTTGCCGCCATTGAAAACCCCGCGCGCAAGATGTGGGCGGTGCAGTTTCATCCCGAGGTCCATCACACGCCGCTCGGCTCGGACATCCTCCGCAACTTCGCAATCAACATCTGCGGAGCGAAGGCATTGTGGACGCCGCAGCATTTTATTGACGCGACCGTGGCACAGGTCAAGCAGCAGGTCGGCAACGGACGCGCCATCTGCGCGCTTTCCGGCGGAGTGGATTCTTCCGTTGCGGCGGTGCTGGTGGACCGCGCCCTCCGCGACGACTCTGGCAAGCCTGCCCTGAGCGGAGTCGAAGGGTCGCGGCTGACGTGCGTGTTCGTCAACAACGGCGTGCTGCGCAAGAACGAGTTCGAGAAAGTGCAGCAGAATCTGCGCGACAATCTTGGGCTGCACCTGGTTGCGGTCGATGCTACCGAACGCTTCATGCGGAAACTGGCGGGGGTCAGCGATCCGGAGACGAAGCGCAAGATCATCGGGAAAGAGTTCATTGCCGTCTTCGACCAGGAAGCACGCCGCATTGAAAAGCAGGAAGGCAAGGTCACGTGGCTGGTGCAGGGGACGCTCTATCCCGATGTGATCGAATCGCGCTCGGTGCGGGGGCCGTCGCAGGTCATCAAGTCGCACCACAATGTGGGCGGGCTGCCCGCGAAGATGAAGCTTAAGCTCATCGAGCCGCTGAAAGACTTGTTTAAAGATGAGGTGCGGCGGATTGGGCGCGATCTCGGCATGCCCGAGGACATTCTGCAGCGGCAGCCTTTTCCGGGGCCGGGACTGGCGGTGCGCATCTTGGGTGAAGTAACTAAAGAACGCGCCGACCTGCTGCGCGAGTGCGATGAGATTGTGGTGGGCGAAATCAAGAAGGCCGGGTTGTATCAGAAAATCTGGCAGTCATTCGCGGTGCTGCTACCGGTAATGTCGGTCGGCGTGATGGGCGATCAGCGGACTTATGCCTACACCTGCGCGGTCCGCGCCGTGCATTCGGAAGATGGCATGACCGCCGACTGGGTTCCGCTGCCGTATGAAGTGCTGAAGACAATCTCGAATCGCATCGTGAATGAAGTCCGCGGCGTGAATCGCGTAGTGTACGACATTACTTCGAAGCCGCCAGGGACGATTGAGTGGGAGTAGATTTTCCTCAAAAATAAATTTCCGTTGCCCGGTCAAGGCTGCTCCGGAAATGCCTCGATGTTTACTGGTTAGTACCGGTACCCCCCTCCCCCCTGGTCTATAGGAATCATGCGGTTACGGGCAATTTTCGGACTTGGTCTTTGAAAAATAAGGACTTATATCAAAGTATTCCGAAATAAGGACTTACGGGTTTTCGATCTGTTTCTTGCGGTTGGATCCCCGTTTCGTCCCGATCAGTTTGTCAAGCCCTGCTCGGGGAATCGAAAATTTCAAAGAGCGCTTGTTTCCGGCACAGATTTCGAAAGGACTGTCCGGAAGCGTTTGGCCGCCTCTGGAGGCGGGCGCACGCTTGAAATTAATTGTGACGATACGATTAGTATAACTGAGGCTGTCAAGGACTAAGATCACAAGGCGGCCGGTGCGGTGATGGCAACGAAGCCCACTCATCGCAAAGAGCGCGATGAGTGCACCCGGCACGCTTGAGATTCATTGTTGCGATACTCGTCAAGGACTTGGATAACAAGGGAAGTCCCCACTCAAGCCAAAAGACGGCTTGAGTGGGGCACCCGCGAAGGTACACTTATCCACATGCACGACCAAAGGCCTTTCGAAGAAACACACCCGCATCTTCGGGAATTTAAGGAATTCCTAGACGCGTCAAATAAGGAATCGGAGCGTGGCCTTGCTCTAATCTGTGCAGCGATGCTCGATGATCTTCTTGAAAAATCAATACGGGCGTTTCTGTTGGACCATGAGGCCACGGCACGATTGCTGGATGGGTTTAACGCTCCACTCGGAACGTTATCTGCGCGAGCCCTCGCTGCGTTCGCTCTTGGCGTTTTGTCGGAGAAGGAATATCGCGAATGCGAGAAGCTTCGCAAGGTAAGGAACATTTTCGCGCACAACATTCATGCTTCCTTCAGTGATCAAAATGTCAAAGACCTTTGCGCAAATCTGGAATTGTCGACGAAGGATTACGGCGAGGTGCGCGTCGGTGCGAGAGGCCAATATGCGACCGCGGCTACCGCACTCATCCTCAATCTGACGAATCGTCCACACTATGCGGGTCTGCGACGACTTAAATACAGTCGCTGGCCGTACTGAAACCGCCGGAGAAATTCGGGGACAAAGAGATTCGGCGGGTGGCCCACTCAAACCCTCTTTTGGCTTGAGTGGGGCAGTTCGACAGCTGGACAGAGCGTCCCTGCCGCTCGCTCGCGCCTTCTTGCCGTCCACTCGCACTCAACCTCCACTCGGCCTTCGCAGCCGATTGCGTATTGACGAAAGCTGCTCCAGTCCCAATCTTCCGGACGTTCACATAACCCGCGCTTGACCGGATTGCGATGAATGTAACGGAGTTTCTCCACAAACTGGCGATAGTTCCGGACGTTGAGATCGTAATAGCGCTTTTGCCAGAAATGCTCGGGAAGGTCCCCACTCAAGCCAACACCGGGCTTGAATGGGGCACCCGCGACCAGGCGGCGCGACACGCCTTGCTTCAGCGACTTGAGAGCATCGGCGAGCAGGCCGCGCTCGGGTTCGCTGACCAGCAAGTGAACATGCTCGGGCATGACCACATACCCGTAAACGCAAAGTCCGAAACTGCGTCGCACACGCTCTAGCGCGAGCTCGAAGATTCGTTTGGCATTGTCGGCGGTGAGCAACGGCCGCCGGGAATAACAGGAGAACGTGACGAAGTGGCTGTGCCCGGATTCCTGAAATCGCTTCAATCCCCACGGCATGAGGCCAGACTACGCCCGACGAAAGTCCCCACTCAAGCCAAAAGCCGGCTTGAGTGGGGCACCGTCAGAGAACAGGTGTCAGATTGGGAAACGGAGAACTGACTACCCTCGTTGATGATTCCACACCTTCCGAACTACCATATCCCTATGCCCGTCGATATCGAAACTCCTCCATCTTCTTACACCCGCATTCGCGCCCCGCGCGGCAGCTCGCTTTCCTGCAAGGGTTGGCAGCAGGAAGCGGCTATGCGCATGTTGATGAACAATCTTGACGAGGAAGTTGCCGAGCGGCCTCAGGATCTGGTCATCTACGGCGGCACCGGCAAGGCGGCGCGCAATTGGGATTGCTATCACGCTATCGTCCGCTCGCTGAAGGAACTTGAGAACGACGAGACGCTGCTGGTGCAGTCGGGCAAGCCCGTGGGCGTTTTCAAGACGCACGAGTACGCGCCGCGCGTGCTTATCGCGAATTCGAATCTGGTGGGACATTTTTCCAACTGGGAGAAGTTCAACGAACTCGAACGCGCTGGACTGATGATGTACGGCCAGATGACGGCCGGATCGTGGATTTATATTGGCTCGCAGGGAATTATTCAGGGCACATACGAAACCTTCAATGCGGCGGGCGCCAAACATTTTGGTGGAGACCTTTCGGGCAAGCTGATTGTCTCGGGCGGCATGGGCGGGATGGGTGGCGCGCAGCCGCTGGCGGCTACCATGACGGGCGCGGCGTTTCTTGGGATTGACGTCGATCCTGAGCGCATCAAGAAGCGGCTTAAGACCGGCTATTGCGATTTTCTTGTGACCACGCTGGACGAGGCGCTGCGCATTCTGAAAAATGCCGTCCGCAAAAAAGAAAACATTTCGGTCGGGCTGGTGGGCAATTGCGCGGACATTATTCCGGAACTCGCCGAACGCGGCGTGGTGCCGGACATTCTCACCGATCAGACCTCGGCGCACGATCCGCTGAACGGATACGTGCCGAATGGCATGACGCTCGAAGAGGCGCTGGAACTGCGCAAGCGCGATCCGCAGACTTATCAGGAGCGGTCGCTCGACGCCATGGCGAAGCACGTCGAAGGGATGCTCCGCCTGCAGAAGATGGGCGCGGTCACGTTCGACTACGGCAACAATATTCGTACGTTCGCGTTCCAGCGCGGCGTGAAGAATGCTTACGATTTTCCGGGATTTGTTCCGGCCTATATTCGTCCGCTGTTTTGCGAAGGGCGCGGGCCGTTCCGGTGGGCGGCGCTTTCGGGCGAAGCTTCGGACATCGCCGTCACCGACGATCTGGTGCTTGAACTTTTTGGCGAAAATCGCAGCCTGCGGCGCTGGATTGAACTTGCCCGCAAGCGGATCAAATTTCAGGGACTGCCGGCGCGCATCTGCTGGCTCGGGTATGGCGAGCGGGCGCGGTTTGGGCTGGCCATCAATGAACTAGTCAAAAATGGCAAGATCAAAGCTCCCATCGTGATTGGACGCGATCACCTGGATTGCGGGTCGGTCGCTTCTCCGTTTCGCGAAACCGAAAGCATGAAAGATGGCTCCGACGCCGTGGCCGACTGGCCGCTGCTGAATGCGCTGGTGAATACGGCGGCGGGCGCGTCGTGGGTTTCGATCCACAACGGCGGCGGCGTGGGCATTGGATACTCGCTGCACGCCGGACAAGTCACGGTGGCCGACGGCACCGACATGATGGCCAAGCGCATCGAGCGCGTGCTGACGACCGATCCGGGCATGGGCGTGATTCGGCACGTGGACGCGGGATATGACGAGGCGAAGGAGTTCGCGGCGAAGGCGGGAGTTCGCATTCCGATGGCGCGACCATGAACACCTACCGGAGCAGGAATGCGTAAGATGTCGGCACTCTTGCTCGTCAACATCGGCCAACTTCTGACGCTGCGCTCGGCGGCAGACGGCCCTCGGCGCGGCGCGTCCCTTTCCGAACTCGGAATCATTCAAGACGCGGCTGTTCTCTGCCTTGGCGGGAAGATTGTTTCGGTCAGCGCCACGAAGGATGCACTTCGCGATCCGTGGCTGAAGAAGAATCGCAAGAACATCATCGAAATCGACTGCGGCGGACGCGTCGTCTTGCCTGGCTTCGTCGATTCCCATACACACCCGGTGTTCATGCAGCCGCGGCTGGTGGATTTTGAGAAGCGGATTTCTGGCGCTAACTACGAAGAGATCGCCGAGGCTGGCGGCGGAATTCGCTCCAGCATTGACGGCGTGCGGAAGGCCGGCAAAACCGCGCTGACGCGGAAGGTTTCCGCGGTGCTGGCGGATATGGCCCGTCACGGAACCACAACCGTCGAGGCTAAGTCCGGCTACGGGTTGAGCGTTGAATCGGAATTGAAGTCGCTCGAAGTCATCCGCGCGGCGGCGCGTGAGTGGCCGGGGACCGTGGTTCCAACTTTCTTAGGCGCGCACGCGGTTCCACCCGAGTATCGCGGACGTTCCCAGGAATATGTTGACCTTGTCTGCAACGAAATGATGCCGGCAGTCGCGAGGCGCAAACTTGCGCAGTTCGTGGACGTATTCTGCGATCATGGTGCCTTCAGTGCCGAAGAAGCAGCGCAGATTTTCATAGCTGCGGAGGAACACGGCCTCGCCGTCCGCGCACATTTGGGGCAACTCAGCGAAACGCGACTCGGGCCGCTGCTTCGCTACCGGCCTGCGTCTCTGGATCACATGGATTACGTGAACGATGCCGATCTGCCCGCCCTCGCCCAGAGTGACACGGTCGCAACCCTCGTTCCGGGGGCAAATTATTTTCTCGGGTTATCGAGGTATCCGAATGCGCGGCGGTTCATTGAATCCGGCGTAGCGGTCGCGCTGGCCACGGACTACAATCCCGGCTCTTCCCCAACGCTCAGCATGCCGATGGCGATGTCGCTGGCCTGCACGCACATGAAGATGTCGCCGGCGGAAGCGATCGCGGCGGCGACGATCAACGGAGCCTGGGCGCTTCGACTGGCCAGCCGCAAAGGCAGCGTAGAACCGAGCAAAGACGCCGACCTGGCCGTGTTTGACGTGGGTGACTATGGCGAGATCCCGTATTGGTTTGGTGCAAATCGCTGCTTGTTGTCGATCATGAATGGCGTGCCGAGTGGCATCTCTCCTCGTGAGAAGAATGTGAGAAAGAAGAGACGCGGGAAGAATCGACTGCAACAATTTTGAGGGAAGGGCACAGGGTTGTTATAATTCGAGAGTTCCGCACGGTCCCAGCGCATCGGCTGTTTTGCTTCGCGGCATCCCGCCCAGGGAGAGCGCCCAGTGCACGGCCAGATTGGCCGCCAGTCGATGTGCGGACAGAGATATGCGGAGGAAGTGGCCAGGTAGCTCAGGTGGTAGAGCGCAGCCCTGAAAAGGCTGGCGTCGGCGGTTCAACTCCGTCCCTGGCCACCACATTTCAAAGGCTTTAGCCATTCTGATCGTCTCTACCCGTTGTGGGTTGCGACCCACGATAAGCTCAGACTACGGCAGACTTCGCGCCTGGAACAAGCAACTGCTGCAGCACCCAACCCTGAGCTTCCAACTTGGCCGAGGTCGTGGCCTTCGCGTAGATGTCCAAGGTTGTCTTTACATTTGAGTGGCGCAACAACTCCTGTACCAATTTCGGGTCGCTCCCATTGGCTACGAGCACACTTGCCAGCGTGCGCCGAAGAGTGTGAAAGCCAACCGGCCCGCCGATCCCAGCTTTCCTCGCCGCAGGCTGAAGATGGTTCGCCACGAGCATGTTCGCCCGAGGCGGTTTCTCACCCTTTAGCCGAAAGCTCGGAAAGACAAGATCAGTGTCACGAAAGTACGGTGTTTCTTTCCGCCATGCTTCGAGTAAAGCGGCCAACAGCGGATGCAACGGCACCGGCCTTTGCGACGCTTTGCTTTTTGGCGGTCCGAATTTCCCGTACACGTAGGCCCGAGATACGCGAATGCAGGAGTTCCGCCAATCAATGTCGGACCACCGCAGTGCCAGAAGTTCGCTCACGCGAAGGCCCGTAGCTGCGTCGGCAAGAACCAAGACCCGGTGCATGTCATCCAGGTTGGACAGGATGTCCACGCATTGCGCCAAAGTCAGCACAACTGGGTCATAGTCGCTAACACATGATTGCCTGACAAACGCAATCGGATTGGCTTCCTGCGTTCTGGGGATCAGCCCATAACGCTGGGCGTGCTTGAATACCACCAGCATCACATTTCTCAGTTTGACAAGGGTTCCGTTGGATAGGCCATTCTGTTTTCGCATACCGCGAAGCCAGTTTTGCACTGCCACCGGTTCCAACTCACTTGCCCGCACCGCCTTCCACCGTGGCAAAACATGCTTTGCCAGATACCGGCGGTACGTCGTTATTGTGGAATGCGCTTTGGGGATCACCGCCTCTGCCTGATCTTCCGACAACTCCAACCGTGCGTAGTGGTCTGCTAGTTCACCAAACATGATCGGCCTTCCTCTGCCGGTTCTAACGTTGGGGTCGAAGCCGGTCTTGCGAAGCTTCGCCCAAGCTTCGGTTTCTGTCTTGAGTTCCGCCACACTGCCCACGACGAAGTTTGCGGGTACCCGCTTGCCATCGGCGCGAGTCCTGTAGTAGCGATACTCAAACACGTCCCCGGACTTGCGGGACAAAATGCGTAAACTTCCATGTTGATTTCGTGTCCGTGCCATCGAGTTTTTCTCCTTGGCACAGACGGCTGCGTTGGCACAGTTTACACCGCGCTCAGCAAAGGAAGTAGCAAGTTCTGAAATGCGAAATCGCCACAGGTGGCGGGGACCACTGCCAATCGGATAGCCCGGAAGAGCACCGCGCCGTGCCAACTCAAGGATGCGACGCGGACTGACCTGTAGAAATTCAGCCGCAGTGTCGGCGTCAACCAACGGCTCGATTGCGCCGCCGACTGGGAATGGATGGCCGCTCTGATGGAAAGACAGGTCAGAAGCGGAAGCTTCGGAGTTCGCGCTCATAGCTGACTCCGTATCGCCGAATGGCGGGGTACAAGCGATGTTTCGGTTTTCCTCTTTCGCTTCCATAGTGGTCGTTTGGACTGGAACTGCGAAGGTTCGGTCAGGGGCAACCGGAGGGAGCCGCGCCAGCGGGCCTGCCCCTTGACGGGTTCTTCGCAGTTCCGGTTTCGTTCCTTTGGAAGCGAAAGAAAATGACGGATGCGCGGGATGTGGTTGCCGCCTCTCATTGTGCCGCCGGGCTCGCGTTCTGGATTGATTGTTCGCCCATTGACTCTGCGCCTATCATTGCCTTCTCGCGTGAAACTATCGTTGATGCTGCTGGTCAAAATCAGAGGCCTAAGCCTATGCCCATCCCCATACCCAGATCCTGCCCTGGCTGTTGTGACCTGGCAGCCTCCTGATGCTGCATTGGTGGAATCGCCTGTTCTGGCTTATGTGCGCTCTGGTTCGAAACATCGTGACCAAGAGCCTGCGGCAGCTTCTCGCGGTTGTTTGTAAAAATCTGCGCGTCCCACTGTCCGCGCGAAACAGAGACATACGCCATGCGGCTATTGAGCAAGTCTTTCGCCGCCAGCTCCGTATCCACGTGAATGAGTACGCGCTCGGCGGTCTGTCCCTGACTGGAATGGCTGGTGACGGCATAGCCGTGGTCGAGGTGCGGATGGCGCTGCGGCTCGAAATTTATGCTGCGTCCGCTATCGAGCTTTAGCCGCATCGCCCCGTCCGGCACGATGTTTTCCACTGTACCCAGTTCACGGTTCGCAATCTTCAACTCCTGATTTGGCGCGGTGAACTGGATGCGGTCTCCAACCGAGAATGGCTTCTCCTGCTCACGGTAAACCGAAACACCCATCTGGCGGCGAGGGTCATAGGTCGTCTCACTTCCATCCACGCGCAGCACGGTGAGCCGATTGTTTTGCGCGTCGATGCCCTTTACGCGCGTGTGCTCGCCCTTCGCAATGCCAGTCTCCCGCGAACTACGCGAGTAGCGCAGAATGTCGTCAACTTGGTATTGCTGCGCCCAAGAACGATCTGCGCCGGTCATCTCCTGACGCGGCACTAGCGTTGGGACGGAGTGCTCGTCTCTCCTTACGACGCCGCGCGATTGCAACTCTGCGTGGATGCGCTGATTGATCTCTGTGCGCGACAGATTGTCCGGCGATACCACGAGCGTACTTTCCGGCGACTTGGCATACTCGCGCGCAATGGCCGTGATGCGCTCCTCGTACCCTTTCACTTCATGCACTCGGCCTTGCCGGTCAAGGCTAGCGATAGCCGCGCCAACCTGACCACGCGCCAATTGCTCAACAGCCTGCTTCAGTTCCGGGTCCTTCTGTCGCACAATCTCTTCGAGCCGCATCGTCCGCATTCCAGCTTCCTGAAGTTGCGCGAAAGGACGGCCCGCTTCGACGGCCTCATGTTGCCGCGTGTCGCCTACTAGCAAAACCCGATCTCTCGCATGAAGCCGTTCGATGAACTCGTGCATCTGGCGCGTCGAGGCAAGCGAAGACTCGTCGAGCACATACAGTCTTTTCTCGCCTGTGTCCGGCTGCTCTCCCCGCGCAAGATGGCGTTGCAGCGTCGAGGTCTCGATGCCGGCCTCGGCTAGCTTCTGCGCCGCGCGCGACGTGGGAGCAAAACCTTCGACCTTGTAGCCTTCGGCCTCCACTCCTTCCCGGATCACCGCCAAGGTCGTTGTCTTGCCCGTACCAGCGAGTCCATCCAGACCGATGATTTTCTCGCGGCTCACAAAGATGTCATCGACCACCTCGCGTTGCGCTGGACTCAACTCTGTATGACGGTCCTCTGTTGCAATCCGCAGCGAAGGCGAAACCAGCATCGGATCGCTGTAGGTCCTCTGATTGCCGCTCTGCATACGTCCGATGATTTCTTGCTCCATACGGACCATTTCGGCGGTGGTATAGAGCGGCGCAGCACGTCCTTCAACCCGGCCAACGACAAGAAACTCTCCGCGCTGGACTCGCTGCGCAAATTCATGCCGCACTTGTTCGTAGGTTGCTTGCGCCATGCTGCGGCTGATTGCCGCCTGCAAAATGCTTCGCTCGTCCTGTACGGCAGAGCGCTCAAAGACATGATTGCGGGCGTAGGTAACGGCCTGTCGTTCAGTTTGTTGTTCGGTTTTCTCAGAGCGGGGTGCATGAATCTGTGTATGTTCGCGCGCCTGGGCTACAACGCGATCCGCCTGATGGTCGTGCTGTGCGGCCAGTTCGTGGTGCCGCTGCAACACTTCTTCCAGGGAATGAATTTCCTTGCTGTCCCGCGTGCGATGGGCAGCAACCTGCGCCGCGCCTGCGCCTTCTCGTCCAATCTCCTGCAAGTGTCGCTTGATCTGTTCTCGCCTTGGACTGGATGCATCCAAGTATTCCTGTGTGTAGCCTTTGATTTCGGGCTGGCCGTGCTTGCCGCGTTCGATCTCGTAGCCCATCCCTTGCAGCCGCATGGCAAGCTCGGAACGGTACACACTGGTCGCATACTGTTGCGATTGGAAAAGGCTTCGCTCCTGAAGCGCCCGCGTTTGGCCGTTCTCGCGCTCGGTCATATTGAAAATGACGGCATGAGTATGAAGTTGCGGTGCAGCGTAGCCATCCACCGGGCGGGCGGTGTCATGCTCGAAGGTGGCGGCAATGAACTTGGCCGTCGTCTCGGGCGCGTGGATATTGCCGATGCGCGCTTGCGTATACCGCTCCAATTCGCCAAGCGCGACGCGGACACTTTCGCGGTGCGCCACACGGACACGCGTATCGCCGCCCACAAGCGCGGTGAGAGAAACGGATTTCGGCGCTGAGAATGTCGCGTCCCACCCGGCGCGATGTTCGACGCTGGTGATTTCCTTGCCGTACTCGTTGTCGTAGGTCTTTGCGGGTTGGTGCTTGACGAGTTGCACGCCGTTTTCAGGATGCTGTCCTTCGCTCAATCGAGCGAATTCTCCGGCACCAACGGAATCACGCAGTCCCCACTCCTGGGCAAGCCTTCCCTGCCACTCGCTATGCACTTGCGCGTCACGGCTCCAGTAGTTCTGCGTCTCCGACACAAACTCACGCGCATGGTATGTCCACGCCTGTCCTGCCGACAACGCTTTGGAGATGGTCAACATGCGATCCAGCTCTGCAACGAGTGCGGTAATATCTCGCTCCGTTTTCTGACTTAGACTAACTAAGCCTCGCAAGAGATGCTCACTGTTTTATTATTTGTTGCTGGATTATTCAAGGTCGTTATATGTGGAAAACGTATGTTTCTTTGTTTATCGTGCCTTTGTGCTAGTTAGTAGACTTACAATAGCGATCAGAATCGGCAACGCGAAAGCACGCTCAACGGCAGTGTTGATCGGGCTAAGAGCAAGGCCACAACACTGAACAACGACACCTATTTACGCTGCTCATTGGAAGCAGGAAAGCATGTCATTCGCGAAGCTAAGTAGAGGCAGATAGACAGAGAATACATGACCGGGAAGAATGTGAATTGAAGACAAGTTATGCCATCTTGTCAAGCACACTGGCTTGCGCTTCATGAGCGCGCTTGGCAGCCGTCAAAGTCGTAGTTTGAGGTCGTGCAAATGGAACATATGAGCGCTGTCAATTGGGATCAGATCTCTTGCGACTGGACCGCCGATTAACTCACTCGATCACTGCGATTTGTCTCGGCTGTTCGGCCTTCTTATCCCAAGTCATTTGCCTCGGCGATTCGGGACAGTTGGCATGCCTCTTGACGGGCTACTTTTGAAAGGCTGAAAGATGGTGTTTTTACCTCTGGTTGCGGAGCCGAATCCGCCCGGCTGAACTGTTACTGAGACTGGCGAGATAGTCGCCGTATCCCGTGTACTATCGCGGGCCGATTCCACCTGCTGAAAGGGGGCGAGTGGCTTCAAGATTGCGGTGGACTCGGCGAGTCCATTTGGCCCAGTTTGGCAGGAGCTTTTGGGCCAACTAGAAGTGGCCATTCTGCCAGCACAATTGCCCACGGATGCCGTACTGATCCGCCTTCTAATTCCGCTGAAAATCCGAAGGCGATAGCAACCTCTGCGGGTGTCGTAAAGGCCTCAATTTGATGCCCTCCAAGTTGTCCCTACAGTGCGAACACCGCCACAATTGAACCGAGGATTGCAGCCAAGCTCTACGTCCCGTTGCCGGGGCCATATGCCATCAATTGTCGGCGTTGCGTTTCCGGCTTGGAGCCGTCTTGAACAGCCGCTCTACCTGGGTGTCGAATCGGGTGGTTTTGCCTCTTGAAAAGCGAGCGGATAGTACTGCTGACGCAGCAGCAATACCCTCCGATACCGAGTCATAAACAGGGTTGCCGGAAAGCTGAAGAGCGCGGCCAAAGTGGTTACATTCCACCGCCTTGAACACCGAGGAAAGCCAAGGGGAAACGTGGTTCCTTCGCCGGTGTATGAGCACCGGAATTGGCGCGCAATATCACCAGTAACTCGTCAGGCTTTCTGTTGCTTGATCGACTCGTCATACGCGACAATTTTGCGCAGACTATTAGCTGTTCGCGCATGTCGGCAAGGCATACTTTTGCTACGTCGGGCGGGTGCTAATTAGTTCTTCGCGGGACTTGCATTGCCGCCTTGAAAAGTTTGCCCCGCTGGGGCAGAGAGAGGCATTCCGAACATAGCGGGAGGGCCTTTACGGGCGTGGGCTCGGCCTGTCAACGCCCCGGAGCGAAGCGCAGCCGTAAGGCGTTCCGCGCTCTTGGCGGAACGGGGCTTGACTGGCCGTGATCCGCGCCCGTACCCTTTTCCCCCTTCGGAATGGCTCGGCTACTGTCGCCGCGAAGCCTACCGCTGAACGCATCTGGCAACACCGGACAGACACCGGATATGCGCCGGACAAACACCGGATGCCGCGTGCATTGGTGTCAGCGGCCCTAGTTCCGCTTTCTCGCGCAACCCTCGATGGCTCAACACGTTTACGCGCAGAGCGCCCTACAGCGCCCCGGCGGGAACCCATTAGTTCCCGCACTCCCGCAACTGCTTTGTTTTCTGTGGTAACCAATAAGCTCCCAAAGGTAGCTGTGCAGTTCCCCAAGTGGGGATGACGTGTCGAAGCGTAAACCCCATGCGAAGCATGGCAAAAAACCCTCTTTCCGCTAACCCGCCTCCTGGAGCGCCAATCCGCCGCCTTCACCGGGCCGGATTCGCCACGCTTCCAGGCGGCCAATCGGCGGCACAATCGGCACCGCAAAGCGCCGCCAATCGAACCGCGATCAGGCCACGAATCGGGAGCGCAAAGGGCAGCGAATCGGGTCGGGATCGGAACGCGAATCGGCGGCGGAAAGCGCGGCTAAAGGGACCAGGATCGCGGCGCGGATCGGCGGCCCATTCCCCACGCATTCGGCAACATATCGGCACGGCAAAACCCCAAGCACCGCGCCCCACATCGGCCCGGCCCTTGCGATGCTATCAGGCGCTAAAGAAGGAATGACCAGCGACTCCAGCCAGGCACTGACTGGCGACCGTGTCCTGATTCACGTGTACACGGAGTCGGGCGCTAAGGATCTGCTCAACAACCGCATGGCCTATGTCGCCGTCTTGTGCGGCGCGTGGGATGCGCAGCTATTCACCAACGACCGCGAGAAGCTGGGCGCGGCGCTCGGCCATGATGTTTCCCACCGCAGCGCCCATGCGCCGGAGGTGAAGCAGGAGCAGTCCATCGCGCCGCAGCGGGAGATCGGCCCACGGCAGGAACAGGGGCCGGGCTTGGGAATTGGTATGTAGCGGCGCGCCTCCTAACGTGGAACGTCCTTGATCGAATCGTGAAGCGCCATGGGCTTGCGGGCGTTTGTCGTTCAGGGGCGATCCAGCACTGTATGAATACTGCCCGCCGCACATGCCAACCGGCGATTCGCCTCTGCTGTATCCATGTTGTCGTCGCCGTTTGCCTCAACAATGCCGACTAGCAGCCACGCAGGAACACCTTCACGGGAATACATCAGTTCGACGTTCTGCTTCCTGTAGATGACGTGCCGAATCGGCTGGCCACCCTCGCTCTGAATGAAATCTTTATCGGGCTTGCCGCACTGACTAATCAGCTTCGCCGGCTCGCCGCCTTGCGCTGCTGCGGTTGTGGTTGGGTCTTGAACCGAAGCCGTGGTTGGAGTCACAGCAGTCCCGGAAACTTCAATCAAGTGTCCCCCGAGTGCTTCAGTCCACTGCTCCGTCCCGCGCTTGCCTGCGCATTCTCTATTCCATCTGGACTCGGCTGCGTCTCCCGACCAAATCGTCCCAGACTTTTCGAGAATTGCCCATCCCTGCAATGTCGCACCGTAGCTGTTCGTCGAACTATACTTCACACAACCACGCCCGTCCGATGTGAGGAACACCGACGTTGGACTGAACGCCGCAGGATTCTTCATGCTGCTTTTTAATAGCGAGAGTTCTGTGGCAAGCCACATCGTTTTCGCATCTGCATCGGTTTTCGCTTTCTGTGATGCTGCGTCTTGCGCGGCTGTGAGCGCCGGTGCAACCGGCGTGGGTGTGGGAGAATTGTTGGACAGTAGCGCGCCAATAACACCAAGAAGCAGCAGCCCCAACAAAGCATACCCGACAATCCTCCCAGCGGGAGATTGTTTCGGTTTAGGTAAAGCTCCTATTTGGTCACCACTCAGGCCGCGGCTCTTGAGAGTCTGTTGTGCTACCGGGGAATCAGTTGGAATTACTGCCGAACTTCCGCAACTCGGGCACACCTGTGCGACTGTGCTGTGTCGCCAGATCGAGTAAATCAATCCAGGGATCAAAAAGAAACACCACAGAATAAACTCTGTCAGGATCGACCCCTTCATCCTGCGTTTGGTATATCCGATTGACCCACAAGCGGTACAGAGCACCGGTTGCGTCATGAGAGGTACCCCTCCTGCTGTATTTCGCGACTCCTTACTGACCTGACGACGCACTAGCGGCGGCAGGTGCTACTTCCTTCACTACAGGCTTTATCTTTGGCTTGTGGTTTGCTTTTTTGACCTTCTTGAGTGCTTCGTCGGCCTTTTCTCCGTCGATCACCTCGCGCTTCAACACTTCCCGCGATAGCACCGTTTTGATCTGCTCCAAATCGAACTTGGCATCAGGCGACATGTTCCTTAGCTGTCGCCGCACAAGCTTGAGTATAGGGTCGCTGATGAGCACAGCGCCAAGCAAGAAACGACTCAGAGCTTGACGTTGGATGTCGAATTCTTCGAGAGCTGACTTGTTCCAACCTTCCTTCGCGAGCAAAAATACTTTCTCTATATCTTCGTCTTTTTTCGGATTGAGGCCGAGCAGATCGAAGTCCAGGATCAATTCGTGATCCACTGGTTTGCCGAAGATAACCCGATAGATCTGCCATCTGGCGGAGTTCGTGAGCGTGACCCACTCAATCCCTGAGTTGGCACAGTAGTCAACGGCCTGATGCGTATGAGTATCCTTCAGTTCGGTTCCAACCGCTTTGACTTCGATCAGCGATTGGATTTTGCCGTCCCTCTTTGTCGCAAGATCGCAACGCGTTCCACGAATATTCAACTCAGATGTGACTTCTAAAAACTTGTCGTATCCGAAGACGGCTGACAACATTTCAGTCACGATGGTGGCGGTATCTGCCTCGTTCACGTCTCGTGACTTGGCTGATTGCACAATTGCTTGGAATTCCTTGAGGCTGGATCTGAGCCTGTCTGCGACCTTGCCTGGTATTGTAGGCATAATTGAGTGCTTCCTTTCCTCGCCTCTATGACAACTTCAAATGTAAAGTGCGTTCTGATCTCGCGCCAACTGGTTTCATCAGAATCAGATTACCTTCGTAAGCCGAGAGTCATTTGCAAGCTTGACGAATGGACGCACCACCAGGCCGGGGCGTGACAAGTGTGTCATGCAAACGAAACGGACCCTGCACCGCTCCGGTTCGGAACGTGTCAACGAGTTTGAGACAAGTGGCGCGAGAGTTTAGAGTTGAATTTCTTCTTTCTTCTCGACCGGGGTTGGCGGGTTGATCCAGACCGCGGTGGGCTGGGGCGGGTGTTGGGGGCGATGGTGTACGAATCGTTCCGGGTAGCGGGCGTAGGCCCCGTCGAGCACCTTTTGCCGCCGCTCGATGACCTCCCCGGCCAAGCCGTAATGCAGCACTTCCGGGGTCAGCAGGGCAATCCCGCTATGGTGGTGCTCCTGGTTGTACCACGGGAAAAACCCCTGGCAAAAGGCGCGCGCGTCTTCGATGGAGCCGAAGCGTTCGGGGAACTTGGGCCGGTACTTGAGGGTCTTGAACTGGCTCTCGGAGTACGGGTTGTCGTCCGAAACGTGGGGCCGACTGTGTGTCTTTGTAACTCCTAAGTCGGCCAGCAAGAGCGCCACGGGCTTGGAAGTCATCGAGGTTCCGCGGTCGGCATGGATGGTAAGATCGCCCGCGACGATGCCCTGTTTGTCGCAGGTTTCGGCGATCAGACGCCGCGCCAATTCGGCGGTCTCGCGTCCGGCCACCATCCAGCCGACGACATAGCGGCTGAAGATGTCCAGGATCACGTATAAGTGGAAGTAAGTCCACTTAGCCGGGCCGAGTAACTTCGTGATGTCCCAACTCCAGACTTGATTGGGGGCGGTGGCGAGTAACTCGGGCTTCTTATACTGCGGATGACGGAGTTGGTTGCGGCGCTCCCTCAGCTCGCCGTTTTGGGCCAGGATGCGGTGCATGGTGCGGATCGAACAGAGATACGTGCCTTCGTCGATCAACGTGGCGTAGACCTCCACCGGGGCCTTGTCGCAGAAACGTTCCGCGTGCAGATGGTCGAGGACCACCTGTCGTTCGGCGGCGTCCAGGGCGCGCCCCGGCGTGGGGCGAAACCCGGGCGGGGCGGGCGGTTGCAGGCGGCGATACAGCGTGGCGCGGGGCACGCCGAGGGCGCGGCAGGCGGCCGATTGGCCGACACCTTTGCCCAACTCCAGAACGGCGCTCATGAGTTCTCCTCGCCGATCTGGATGCTCGGGATCGGGTTGCCCAGGAGGGCGGCCACTTTTTTTTGGACTTCGATGATCAACTCGGCGTTCTTCAGCTTCTTGCTCAGGCGGGCATTGCTGGCGACCAGCTTGCGGTTTTCCAGAAGCAGCGGGCTGACCACCACCTTGGGACCGCGTTTCTTGGGCGTGAGGGCATCGAACTCACCCTGCTTCCGCTGCCGCCGCCAGGTGGACAGGAGCGAGGAGTAGAGGCCCTCGCGGCGCAACAGGGCGCCGACCGCGCCGACCTGCTGGGCGGCCTCGGCCTGGTCGAGGACCGAGCACTTATACTCGGCCGTGAAACGACGGCGAATGGAACGGGCGGTCACTTCGGGATCGGGGGCCGGGGCGCCCGTTGCGTTGGCAGCTTCTCCGCTACGCTCCGAAGCCGCCAACGCAACGGAAGAAGTACTTGCCTTGCTCATGCTTGTCAAAGTGAGATTTCTTTCCCCGCCCTACAGTAATTATTGAGGGCCTACTTGTCTCACTCATCTTGGCACAGAGGGGTTACCAAAGTCAGCTAGTGTGCACGATTGCCTAATGGGACACTTTCTCAAAGAGAAAGGTGTACCCATGAACTTCGTGGTAATTGACGTGGAAACGGCCAATCCTGACCTGTCCAGCATCTGTCAAGTCGGAATTGCACCCTTTCGCGACGGCGTCCTCCACGACTCCTGGGAATCGCTCGTAAATCCTCGAGATGATTTCGATCCTGTTAATGTTTCCATTCACGGGATTCGTGAAGCGGAGGTTCGGTTCGCCCCGGACTGGCGGGCAATTTATTCCAAAGTAAGCCTTTTCTTGCAAGGCAACGTAGTCGTCAGTCACACAGCCTTTGACCGCCTTGCTTTGCTTCGAGCTTGCGAGAAAAACGATCTCACGTATTCCGAGTGGTGCTGGCTTGATTCCGCCAAGGTGGTAAGGCGTGCCTGGCCGCAGTTTTCGCGGTCGGGCTATGGGCTTGGAAATGTAGCAGCGGAGTTTGGCATTGCATACAGGCAACATGATGCGCTGGAAGACGCTCGCTGCGCAGGCGAGATCCTATTGCGGGCGATCACCGAAACCGGTTTGAGTGTGGATCAGTGGCTTGAGCGAGTAAAGCAGCCAATCGATCCGGCTGCCGCGCCACCGATCACTCGTAATGGAAATCCGGACGGGCCACTCTATGGCGAAGTCTTGGTTTTTACAGGCACATTGTCCCTTTCACGTCGTCAGGCGGCTGACGCCGCCTCTCTTGCAGGCTGTCAAGTGGATGCAAACGTAACAAGACATACAACGCTCTTAGTTGTAGGCGATCAAGACCTGCGCAGGCTCGCCGGTCATGAAAAGAGTTCCAAGCACCGCAAAGCCGAAGAGTTGACGACCAGGGGCCAAAGCATTCGCATCCTTGGCGAACGCGACTTTATGCGGATTGTGGAGCAGTGTTAACTGAGAACAAACCCCGTCGCCATGGAGCGCCGTTAGCGGACCTTGCGCGGGACGGCGGTTTCTTTGCGACCGACGACGAGAACGCCGCTTGTTAACAGCCAAACAAATCGGCAGTTCGTTTGACACTGACGTAACTGGCGCTGTGATGGTCGGGTCGTCAGAATCAGTGCGTGGCAACGAAGGAAAGTGTCACCGAAGAATCTGAAGGCGGAGAAAACGCAATGGAAAAGTACTTTGCAGCAATCGCAGTAGCGGTTATGGGCTTCATCTTTTTCACGAGCGCGGCGACGGCGCAAACCAAAAAGAAACACATCAGCACTGCTTTTTCGAAAGCAGCTATCAGGGCTCTTGTCGCGGCGGGCACGGCGGGCAGCGACAGCAAGGTCGTAGATGACAAGATGGTCGAAGCCGAAGCCGAAGCCGCGACCGAAGCCGAAGAAGAAGTCATCAGCGAGTTGAAATCGTTTGCGATATTACATCAAGCGGTTTTAGCGCAGTACGCGGAACTGGCTCAGGCGGAAACCGAAGCAGCCTGCTCTCTGCCGACGCCTTCGTCGCCGTGCAAGGCCACGTCCGCTTCAGCCGACGCTATCTTAGGGCCGATACTGAAGAAAGACAGCGAGTGCTTCACTGCGTGGAAGGCAAGCCTTCGCAGGTTAGAAGCAGCGCAGCCTGAAGCCTGTCAGCAGAGAGCGAAAACGGACGGCCAGCAGTAACGCGCAGAATGTGACTAAAAAGACTATTGCGTGCCGTTAGCGAACGCATGAGACTCTGCGCCTTAACCTTCCCCCCCTGCACTGACGCTAGGGCGGGGGACTAATGTCAGTTGACTGACAAGACCGCACACCCGCGACGCTTGAGGCGGCAACGCTGGCGGGCGGGTGCCCCACCCTTCGTTTGTTTTGAAGGGTGGGATTGGAGCGCCCTGCCTTTTTTCATCACATTTTTCTCGTTGGGGATCCCACCCGCTCCTCGAACCGGGACACATTCGCTGTTTGTCCGGCGTTGCCGGATACGTTTAGCGGTAGGCTTCGCGGCGGTGTTTTACGGCGAGAACCAGGATGGAATCGCCGAGATCGTGGAATCTCACGCGATAGTCGCCGACGCGGAGGCGGAACTCTGGCGGCTCAACATCCTGAAGGCGCTTGACATCGCCTTCGCCGGTGGCGAGATAACGAGCCACGATATGCAGGATGCGGAGGGCGGTAGCTTGATCGATAGCGCGGAGGTCAGCCTTGGCCTGGTCGGTCCAGGCGATCTTCTTCCCCATCGTTACTGGCCCTTGCCGTGAGGTTCGAGCGGGGTGCGGCCCATGCGCTCGAAGTCTTCTGAGGTGAGGCCAAACTCGGCGAGTACCTCCTCATGGGGAATGGGTTCGTGGTCCTTGAGCCATGCCTTGGAGGCGGCGACAGCGCGGTTCTCTTCTTCGCTGATCGGTTCGTCCTCAAGGGGAGCGTTGGCGACACTGCGGGCCACCGGATCGAGCATGATCTCCAAGAGGCCAACGACGGCGGCGATCTGGCCGGGAGCCATGCGGTCGATCAGTTCGTGGGCGTGCTCTTTGATGTTGGTCGAACCGTGTGCCATGACAAAGAGTTTACCGAAATCTACTGAACTGCGCTAGGGATAGCGGATGCGGTTGTAGTGCCACAAACGATGGGTTCGAGTTCCAGGGCAGCTCGCAGCCCCGTCCTCAATGTCTGAGTGATTAGCTGCGATTCTCCTCTGCCTGCATTCTCGATTTCTTGTTCAGGCCTTGAGTTCGATCGCGGCGGCAAACACCTCGCTCGCGACCCACAATGCAACCCACGCTAGACCCGACTTGCACGTACTTAGAAAGACTTACGCAGCCGTCTGTTACCTGCAAGTTGTTTAATGTACAGGATAGCTACAGACTGAAAAGGCTGGCGTCGGCGGNNTCCGTCCCTGGCCACCACATTCTTAAGCACTTACCAGCAACCAGAGAGATAAGGTTTCAGTCGCGCGAACTATACGCGAACATCGGACAGGATGTTCGCCGTGTCGCAGGTCGTTTTTGCTTCCAACACCTTCGGTTGATCCAGCAGTTTCCACATTTCCCTCGCCGTGCTGCCGGTCCGGGCAATGTGTTGCCGCGCCAGCTTCGCATAGCGTTCGGTCATCTTGATATTCGAGTGGCCTAGGATTTTCGCAAGCTCGTAAAGATCGCCGCCGTTCATCATGTACCAGGATGCGAACGTGTGACGCAGATCGTGAAAGCGAAAGTCTTCGATGCCCGCCCTTTCAAGCAGATCCTCGAAACTTCCTTCCACGCGCTGCCGTCCGCTGATTGCTCCCGGTTTCGGCGGAAAAATCCGATCCTCACCAATCACGGCGGGATAGCGCCGCAGCTCACAGGCCAGTTCTGGAAGCATCGGGACGTAACGCATTTTGCCGCCCTTCAGCTTCGCCCGCACCGCCACCAACCCTTCGCTATACATCACGTCCGACCATCCGAGGCCGAAGATCTCCGCCGCCCGCATTCCCGTCGTAACGGCGATAAGCACGATCAGCCTTAAACGGTAAAACGTCTTGTTAATTGCGTTCGTGCCCTTCTGGTACGTCTTCTCGTCAAGCGCCCGCTTGAGGTTCCGCAGCTCGTCTTCCGACAGGTAACGGTCCCTCTGATCGTCCGGCCGCATCACCTCTACCTGATCCGCAGGATTCCGGTCAATCCCGGTTTCTTTGGACCAGATTGTCGATGCCTTCTCCATCATGTGGTGCATGACGTTGAAGTGCCGCACGGCCGTTCCCGGCGACAGCTCGTGAATAGCCGTCAGGTTTTCGTACCAGCGGCCTACGGCGTTGCCGTCGATCTCCCGAACGAACAGGCGGCCGAGTTCAAGCCGGATGCCGTCAAGCACGCTTTTCTCCCGGCTTGCCGAACGCTTCCTCATGCCGTAATGCGTCCAGTACCGCTCGATCAGCGCCACCATCCGAAAATTGACCTCCCGCTTGACATCGAGATGCCGATTTTCATCACGCACCGACATTCTCTTTCGTTCGATTTTTCTAGCGAGCTCATGCGCGCCGTGGACCCGAAGGCTTTTATTCCGTCCTCCTTCCCTCCAGCGAACTTCAAACACCCCTTCGCACTTCCTGTGAATGGACACTCAAGCTTCTCCTTTCAGTCTATGGTTTCGATCGTGTGCTGCTCGATGAAGCGCCCCAGCGCTTCCACATCGAACCGCAACGCTCGACCAACCTTGACGCAGGGAACCTCCCGCAACCTGGCTTTCTTGTAGACGGTGTCCACTTCGAGCCCCAGGTATTGGGCGGCCTCCCTGACATTCAGGAGCCGCCTACCTATGACTTCATTTAATACCACCGTGGCTGGTTCTTTGTGAAGCATTGTTTCACCTCAGCTGTCAGCCTTCAGGTGACGGACAGTTGCTCCAGCCGGAACAGGATGGCGAAGTGTAGAACGGTTTCGAGCGAAGTCAGACATAGCATTACCTCGAACTGCAATCAGCAAACTCGGCTGCTTCGAAGCCGACCAGTGCCGTCCTCGACCGGTCAACTCCGCACGGAACCGGGGATGGTTAACCAAATTCACTCATTTCTGCCGCTGTGTCCAATAACCGCTCGTTATAACGTTATTCCTGCCGGTTATAACGGACAGCACCAGAATGGTTCATCACACCAAATTCTCGTTGACCAAGCCGCTGCGCGGATGCGGAGCTTATTGACAAGGCGGGACTTACGGAAGAGAAGATCATTCGAAGAAAGCGCCAGAAAATCCTTGAGATGGAGGTAAATCCGGCCGTACCGCAGTGCTATTCAGACCCATCGTAGCTGGTTGTCCAGACGCTGGGGCGCTCTTTGGGCAACCGAAGGTTTAGCGAAGTGACGACGGCGATGTCCTTTCTTACGTGGTTGATAGAACCTCCTCATGCGGGCCTCGACTCCAACTTGACCGACCGAATCACTCTAGCTTCCCGGACTTATAACCCCCAGGAATAACGTTATAACGAGAAGTGATTAGACATGGATGATTGAGTGGGGCTAGTTTTGCGCCACACGCAGCAGATTTTAGCTGCTCCCGGAGGCGCAAATGTCATCACGTTGGTTCCAAGTCCACCTTGTCCGCCCAATCCAGCCCCTTCTTCGGTGCAAGTGGGCACGTCCAACGGCCGCCGTTTTTACCCTACTTCTTGTCCTGCCTGTGGCCGCGCTGGCACAGGGTTCACCGTTCGACACCGGCTTTAACGCGATCCAAAGCCTTTTCACCGGCACCATTGCGAAGGTTGCAAGTCTGGTCGCCATCGTGATCGGCGGCTACGGCTTCGCACACGGCGAACCCGGTGCGAAGAAAGCGCTCGCCGGGATTGCCGCCGGAACCGGCATCGCAGTTCTCGCCGTGAATGTCCTGAGTTGGCTCTG
>PLIC01000143.1 GCA_003139995.1 Candidatus Acidiflorens stordalenmirensis
CAGAACACGCTGGTGTTCCAGGTGGCGCCGAAAGCGACGAAGACCGAGATCAAGGAAGCGGTGCAGGCGATCTTCAAGGTGAAGGTGGTGTCGGTGCGCACCGCGAATTATCCCGGGAAAGAACGGCGGCGCGGCAAGTTCACGGGCTACCGTCCGGACTGGAAGAAGGCATACGTGCGGTTGAAGGCCGGCGAGAAGATGCCGGAGTACGCGCAGAACCTATAGTCGTCAGTCGCTGGTCGTTGGTCGTTGGCAACGACGCCCGCGCATGATCCGGGAAAAGCGAACGACGAACGACCAACGACGAACGACAAGAGACAGTGAGCTGAAACATGGCCATTAAAACCTACAGACCGACAACGCAGACGCTGCGCTATCGCACCACGCTCGTGACCGACGACATTACGTCGACGAAGCCATACAAGCCGCTGGTTGAGGGAAAGTTGCGGACGGGCGGGCGGCGGAATTCCGGCGACACGACCATGCGGTTCCGGGGCGGTGGGAACAAGCGCAAGCTGCGCACGATTGACTTCAAGCGCGACAAGCACGGGATTCCGGCGACAGTCGAGACGATCGAATACGATCCGGGGCGCTCGGCGCGAATTGCCCTGTTGAGCTACGCCGATGGCGAGAAGCGTTACATTGTGCAGCCCGATGGACTGAAGGTTGGGCAGAAGATTTTGAGCGGACCCGAGGCCGACATTCTGGTGGGGAACGCCCTGCCGCTGCGGAATATTCCGCCGGGCACGACGATTCACAACGTGGAGTTGCGTCCGGGCAAGGGCGCGCAGATGGTGCGCTCGGCGGGTGGTGCGGCGCAGTTGATCGCAAAAGAAGGCGACTACGGGCTGGTGAAGCTGCCTTCGGGCGAGACCCGGAAGGTGCTGCTCGATTGTTTAGCGACGATTGGGCAGGTGGGTAACACCGATCACGAGAACGTTACGTGGGGCAAGGCGGGACGCACGCGCTGGGTAGGAAAGCGTCCGCATAACCGCGGCGTTTCGATGAACCCGGTGGACCATCCGCATGGCGGCGGCGAAGGCAAGACCTCCGGCGGACGACATCCGGTGACGCCGTGGGGCCAGCCGACACGTGGATACAAGACGCGCAACAATAAGCGGACCGATACGTTTATCGTGAAAGACCGCAGGCAGAAAGGCTAAGTAAGTCGCGAGTCGCGAACAGCGAATCGCGAGCACTTGAAACCTCAGTCTAGATTACTGAGAACTGAGAACTGAGAACTGAGAGCTGACTTTTATGGCACGTTCAACAAAAAAAGGACCGTTCGTGGATGCGCACTTGGCGACGAAAGTGGAAGCCATGAATGCGCGTAACGAGAAGAAAGTGCTGCGGACGTGGTCGCGGCGCTCGACGATTGTCCCGGAGATGGTGGGACACACGATTGCCGTGCACAACGGAAGAAAGTTCATTCCGGTGTATGTGACCGAGAACATGGTGGGGCACAAGCTGGGCGAATTCAGCTTTACCCGGCAGTTCAAGGGGCACTCCATGAAAGCGGCGACCGAAGTGGCGGCCAAGCCGGCGGGCGTGCCCGGCGGACCTGGAGCCATAGTTCCGGCGGCGCCGGTGACGCCCTCGGCACCGAAGGCGTAGCGAGGAGACGCGACAATGGAATTTCGAGCTGAAGCCCGATACATGCGCGTCTCGCCGCAGAAGGCGCGGCTGGTGCTGAACCTGATTAAGGGACGGCGCGTGGAAGAAGCGCGGAACACGCTGGCATTCACCAAAAAGCGCGTGGCGGCGACGGTTGCGAAGCTGTTGCAGTCGGCGATCGACAACGCGAACTTTTTGAGCACCGAAAAGGGCCTGGATGTCGATCTCGATAACTTGTACGTGAAGCAGGCGGTGGCGAACGATGGGCCGCGCATGAAGCGGATTCGTCCGGCGCCGATGGGGCGCGCCTACCATTACGTGCGGCGCATCGCGCATATTGAAATTGTGCTGGCGGAGCGAAACAGGAACGGCACACCGGTAGAGACGGCGGCAGCGGGCGAGAAAGCGGCGAAAGTTGCGGCTCCCGCCAAGCCGAAAGCGAAGGCTAAGACCAAGGCGCCAGCGAAGAAGAAGGCGGTCGGTAAGAAGGCGACGGCTAAGAAGTAGAAATCGTCGTTCGCTGTTCGTCGTTCGCGAAAAGCGGGCAGCGAACGGCGAAAAGCGCACTGCGAGAGTTTTAGGAGTTACACATGGGACAGAAGGTTCATCCTTACGGATTCCGGCTTGGCTACACCAAGCCGTGGAAATCGCGCTGGTTTGTCGAGCGGGACTACGACAAACTGCTGCTCGAAGACGTGAAGCTCAAGACCGAGCTGAAGGAAAAGCTCAAGTCGGCGGGTGTGAGCGCAATCGAGATCGAGCGTCCGGGCAATAAGCTGCGGATCATCATCAAGACGGCGCGTCCGGGGATCATTATCGGGCGCAAGGGCGCGGAAATCGACAAGCTGAAGCAGGACTTGCAGAAGCGCACGTCGCGCGAGGTGCATGTCGACATCCAGGAAGTGCACAAGCCGGAACTGGACGCGCAACTGGTATCGGAATCGATTGCGCTGCAACTGGAAAAACGCGTGGGCTTCCGGCGGGCGATGCGCAAGTCGGTGGATTCGGCGCTGCGCTTCGGTTGCAAAGGCATCAAGGTGAGGGTGAGCGGGCGGCTGAATGGCAATGAAATCGCGCGTTCGGAGTGGTATTTGCAGGGGCGGTTGCCGCTGCACACGCTGCGCGCCGATATCGATTACGGATTCACCGAGGCGCGCACGACTTACGGCGTGATTGGCGTGAAGTGCTGGGTCTATAAAGGCGAGATTCTGCCGGCGAAGAAGCGTGAAGCGACGCCAGCGCGCGATGTGAGCACGACGGGAGCGTTTTAGGAAAGTAAGAAGCAAGAAGTCAAATTGAAGAAGTGAAAAAGCCAAAGCTCGCGGAAGAGTATCGATTGGAATTCGCTAGGAGCTAAGAGCTAGAAGCTAAGAGCTTATTTATGTTGATGCCGAAAAAAGTTAAGTACCGCAAGCAGCAGCGCGGGCGCATGACCGGGAAAGCCTGGCGCGGGAGCGAGCTGTCATTCGGTCAATACGGACTGAAGGTGCTCGAACCGGGCTGGATCACCGACCGGCAGATTGAAGCGAGCCGGGTTGCCATGACGCGTTTTGTGAAGCGCGGCGGCAAGGTCTGGATCCGGCTGTTTCCGGATAAACCGGTGACGAAGAAGCCGGCCGAAACCCGCATGGGCAAAGGCAAAGGCGCGCCGGATCACTGGGTTGCGGTGGTGCGGCCGGGAAAGATTCTGTTTGAGATGGAAGGCGTTACGATCACGGACGCGAAAGAGGCCATGCGCCTCGCGTCGCACAAGCTTCCGCTGCGGACGGCGTTCGTGAAACGCGACGTGCTGTAGCGGTGAAAAAGGTCGTTTCTGAGACCTAAGAACTGAGACCTGATTTATGAAGGTAGAAAAGATTCGCAACTTAACCGACGTCGAGCTCAAGCACCAGGAGCGGGACTTGGCGGACCAGCTCTTCAAGCTGAAGTTCCAGATGAATATGGGACAGACGGAGAGCCTGAAAAAGATTCGCGGGATGCGCCGGGATATTGCGCGCGTCCAGACCGTCCTGCGCGAGCAGGAACTGGCCGCCCGCAAGACGGAGAAAAAATAATGGCGGAAATCGCAGGCCAATCCGAAAAAGCGCAAGCCGAAAAAGTCCAAGCTGAAAAGCACACGGGCCGCAAAATACTGATCGGCACGGTCGTCTCGAACAAGATGCAGAAGACGATCGTGGTCGAAGTGACGCGGAAGAAGGCGCATCCGATGTATAAGCGGGTGATCTCGATCCGGAAGAAATTTTATGCGCACGACGAAAAGAACGAAGCGCATCCGGGCGACACGGTGCGGATTGAAGAGTCGCGGCCGTTGTCGAAGCTGAAGCGCTGGACGCTGAAGGACATTGTGCGGAAGACGGCGCTGGTGCCGGAGATTGACGTCGACGCCGGCACGGACATTGGGCGCTAGAAACGCTCGCTAGAAACGTCCGCTAAGAACGAAGAGGCGGAGAAGGAGCCGAACATGGCCGTAATGATGAGATCCATGCTCGAGGTCGCCGATAACTCCGGGGCGCGCAAGCTGCAGATGATTTTGCCGCTGGGCGGCTCGACTGGTCTGAACGCGGGCCTGGGCGACGTAATCACGGCGAGCGTGAAGGAAGCCGCGCCGGACGGTCAGGTGCAGAAGGGCAAAGTGGTGAAGGCGGTCATCGTGCGGACGCGGAAAGAGCATCGGCGGCGGGATGGGACTTACATCCGCTTCGATCAGAATGCGGCCGTGCTGATCAACGAAGCCGGCGAGCCGGTGGGCACGCGCGTATTTGGCCCGGTGGCGCGTGAACTGCGTGAGAAGAAATTTTTGAAGATTGTGTCACTGGCGCCGGAAGTGTTGTAGGGCGCAGGTTTCAAGGTTTCAAGGTGCCTTGAGAATGTTTGAGACCTCGAAGGGCGCGACCTCGAAACTATGAAACCTTGAAACTTTGAAACCTTGAAACTTTGAAACCTGAGATTCTTATGAGAACAGTATCGACCGAACACAAGCGAGTGGATATTCGCCGGAATGACACCGTGAAGGTGATGACCGGGCGGGATACGGGAAAAGAAGGGCGCGTGTTGCGCGTGTCTCCCAACGAGGGCAAGGTGCTGGTGGAGCACGTGATGATGGTGAAGAAGCACGTGCGGCCGAATCCGCAACGCAACATCAAGGGTGGAATTGCCGAGCAGGAGCGGGCGATTCCTCTGTCGAACGTGGCCCTGGTGTGTGCTACGTGCGGTCCGGTGCGGATCGGGCATGAAGTGCGTGGCGATCGCAAGGTGCGAGTTTGCAAGAAGTGCGGGACGACGCTGGACAAATAGCTGTCAGCTCTCAGTTATCAGTTTTCAGTTAGTGCATGTGGTGCGAGCGGCAGTGGCGAAAAATTTGAGACTTACGAACCGGTATACGTCGGGCTAAAGGCGACAATCCGAAACCGTGAGAGACAAGGCAGCAGAGGCAATGGCGACAGACGGGCAGAAAAAAGACGAGCAGAAGAAGGTAAAGCCGGGCAAGGGCGAGAAGGGGCACGGGCCGGTCGAGGCCAAGGCTGGTCCGGAGGCTCCACGGCACGCGGCGAAAGAGCGGCCGCGGCTGCGGGCGCGGTTTGAGAAGGAAGTTTCCGTGGCCCTGATGAAGGAACTCGAACTCAAGAACCCGATGGCCGTGCCGCGGCTGCACAAGATCGTCGTAAACATGGGCGTGGGCGAAGCGACCCAGAACGCGAAACTTATCGACCCTGCCGTGAATGAACTGGGACAGATTACGGGACAGAGGCCGGTGGTCACGCGGGCGAAGAAGTCGATTGCGGCCTTCAAGGTGCGCGAGGGCATGCCGATTGGGGCGATGGTGACGCTGCGCGGCGACCGGATGTACGAATTTTTCGACCGGCTGGTGAGCATCGTGCTTCCGCGAGTGCGCGACTTCCGCGGTGTCTCGACGAAGTCGTTCGATGGGCGCGGCAATTACACGCTAGGCCTGCACGATCAGCTGATTTTTCCTGAGATTGACTACGCGAAGGTGGACAAGCTGAAAGGCATGAACGTGACTATCGTGACGACGGCGCGTTCCGACGACCAGGCGCGGTCGCTGTTGAAGCATCTGGGAATGCCGTTCAGAGCGTAAGTGATGTGTAGAGACGGGGCTCCGCCCCGTCTGGACGGGCCAGAGGCCCGTCCCCCACACGAGGAAGAGCTAGGAGCGAATTTGGCGACTACAGCAAAACGAGTGAAGGACGCGAAGGAGCAAGGGAAGACATGCCCTGCCTGCCGAGGCACACGAGTAGTGGACGGTAAGCCGTGCGTCTGCAAGAGGGGCAAGATCTTTACTACGCGCAAGCATAACCGCTGCAAGATTTGCGGACGTCCGCGGGGCTATCTGCGGAAGTTCGGCATTTGCCGTCTGTGTTTTCGGCAACTGGCGTTGCGGGGCGAGATCCCCGGAGTTTCGAAATCGTCCTGGTAGAAGCGTCGTTCGCTGTTCGCCGTTCGCGAACAGCGAACGACCAACGATGTGCCGAACGAAAGTCCGGCGACAATAAGGAAGCTGCTGACAGGTTCTCCGCTGAACGCGGAGCGAACGGGCGGCTCGAGGAGAAGCAAACGATGAGGTTGACCGATCCGGTCGCAGACATGCTGGCGCGTATCCGCAACGCGATTCGCGCGCGGCACCAGAAAGTAGACATTCCAGCTTCGAAGCTGAAGACGGAGATTGCCCGCATCCTGAAGGAAGAGGGCTATATCGCGAACTTCAAGCCGGCGGAAGAAGAGGGCCACAAGGTCCTGCGCGTATATCTGAAGTACGGCAGCAACAACGAGACGGTGATTACGAACCTGGCGCGGGTGTCGCGTCCGGGCTGCCGCGTCTATGTGCGCCGCACCGAGATTCCGCGGGTGCTGGGCGGGATGGGAATCAATATCCTGACCACGCCCAAGGGCGTGATGACGGGACGCCAGGCGCGCCGCGAAGGCCTGGGCGGCGAATTGCTTTGCGAGATTTGGTAGAAAGGCAGCCGTTAGCACTTAGCATTTAGCACTTAGCTAAAGCCAAGCGCTAACAGCGGACTTACTAAGTGCTAATTGCTAGGTGCTGAACTTATGTCACGAATTGGAAGAAAGCCGATCGCGATCCCGAAGGGCGTGACGGTCAAGATCGAGGGCAACACGGTGATGGTCCAGGGGCCGAAAGGCAAGCTCCATACGTCTCTTCCGTCCGGCATCAAGATGGAACAGAAGGACGGCAACCTGGTGGCGCTGCGCGAGAACGATTCGCAGGCGGCGGTGCATGGACTGGCGCGCGCGCTGGTCAATAACGCCGTCGATGGCGTGACCAAAGGCTGGACGAGAGAACTGGAAATCGTCGGCATCGGCTACCGCGCGGAGATGAAAGGCAAGGGGACGGTAGTGTTCAGTCTGGGTTACTCGCACCCAATCGAGTATCCGCTGCCGAGCGGCGTGGATTGTGCGATAGATGCGAAGCTGACGCGGCTGACGCTGAACGGGATCGACCGGCAGAAGGTTGGCCAGGTGGCGGCGGAGATGCGGTCGCTGCGCCCGCCCGATCCGTATAAGAACAAGGGCGTGCGGTACGCCGGCGAGCGCTTGAAGAAGAAAGTCGGTAAGACGGGAGCTAAGTAACACTGTTCGCTATTCGTCCTTCGCTATTCGCCAAGGGCAAAGTTGAGCGCAGAGCGAGTTTTGCGAGTAGCGAACGACGAACAGCGAACGACGAGGTTTTAACATGCTAAGAATCGCTTCAAAGAATCAGACGCGGCAGCGGGTGCATGATCGTATCCGGAAGAAAGTGATGGGTACGCCGGAACGTCCGCGGCTGAATGTGTACCGGTCGCTGAACCATATTTACGTGCAGTTGATTGACGACCTGAAGGGTATCACGCTGGCTGCGGCTTCGACTGCGGACGACCGGAAGGGTGCGCGCGTGACCGGCGGCAACGTGGCGTCGGCGAAGACCGTTGGGAAAAAGATTGCTGAACTGGCCAAACAGAAGGGCATTACCAGGGTAGTATTCGATCGTGGCGGCTACATTTACCATGGCCGGGTCAAAGCGGTGGCCGACGCGGCGCGCGAAGCAGGACTACAGTTCTAGAAATCTGTAATTGGCAATTTGTAGTTTAAGAACCAAGGCTTTTCAAATTGCAAATTACAAATTGCCAATTACAAATCAGGAAATGAGACTTAAGAATGCCAAGAGTTACTAAGAAACTCGATGCGGGTTCGTTCCA
>PLIC01000171.1 GCA_003139995.1 Candidatus Acidiflorens stordalenmirensis
CCCGGAGCCTTGACGGCCGCGACTTGCAGCGTGCCACGAAGTTTGTTCACGACCAGAGTCGCAAGCGCTTCGCCTTCCACGTCCTCCGCGATGATCAGGAGCGGCTTGCCGCCCTTGGCGATCTGCTCCAGCAGCGGCAGCAGGTCTTTCATNNTAAGGAGAGAGATAGCCGCGATCGAACTGCATGCCTTCGACCACTTCGAGCTGGGTTTCGAGCGTCTTCGACTCTTCGACGGTGATGACGCCATCCTTGCCGACCTTCTTCATAGCCTCGGCAATGATCTTGCCGATGGTCTCGTCGTTGTTCGCCGAGATCGTCCCCACCTGCGCAATCATCTCGCCGGTGACCGGCTTGCTCAGTTTGTCGAGCTCGCCTTTTTCGCGGTTGCCTTCCTTGTCGAATTTGCCGGTGATGAGCCACACGGCTTTCTCGATGCCGCGCTTCATCGCCATTGGATTGGCGCCAGCGGCTACGGTCTTCACGCCTTCGCGATAAATTGCCTGGGCAAGAACCGTGGCGGTGGTGGTGCCGTCGCCGGCGACGTCCGAAGTCTTCGAAGCGACTTCGCGAACCATCTGCGCGCCCATGTTCTCGAGCACGTCTGGCAATTCAATTTCTTTGGCTACGGTTACGCCGTCTTTGGTGATGGTCGGCGCACCGAATTTCTTTTCGATGACAACGTTGCGGCCCTTGGGGCCGAGAGTGACCTTTACAGCATCAGCCAGCAGGTTGACGCCGCGGAGAATGGCCTGGCGAGACTCTTCTCCCTGAACAATTTGCTTTGCCATAACTATTTGCTCCTTAAGATGTGTGCAGGCGCAAAGCCTGCGAAATTTTTGAATCGGGTCTCAGGTCTCAGTTGTCAAGTCTCAGGGTTTAGCTGATGGCTGACGGCTGAAGGCTGTTAGTGAGATCCTTCGCGCAGAAACCGCGCTCGGGATGACGCCAGCGGGCTCAGACGCCCGCTAAACGGCGTCACTTGTGCGATCCGACGGTTTCTTTCTTGGCCGCGCCCGTGAGGATGCCGAGTACTTCTTCCTCGCGCATGATGACGAAGTCTTCACCATCGATCTTGATCTCGGTGCCGGAATACTTGCCGAACAGAATGCGGTCGCCTGCTTTCACATCGAGCGGCCGGACCTTGCCTTCTTCGCTGATCTTGCCTTTGCCAGCGGAGATGACTTCTCCCTCCTGCGGCTTGTCTTTCGCGGAGTCGGGAATAATGATCCCGCCGCGGGTGGTATCGGCTTCTTCCACGCGACGGACCAGGATGCGGTCATGCAGCGGGGTAAACTTGGTTGCCATAGTTTCGTACTCCTTTCAAGAGTTGTTGAGTAGGTTCAATCGAGTCCGGAATTGCCCCAGAATCGAGGATTGTTAGCACTAAAGGCCCACGAGTGCTAATTATAGGAATGTGAGTGGGTAGTTGTCAAGCAGTCGCCACAGCGAAATTAAATATTCTACAATCAACATGTTAGGTAAATTAGGTATTCGCGCATGCTGTCGACTTCCCACTGCTGTACAGCTCAAACCGGTGCCGGTGCCAGCTTGATGCGCAAAAGAATCCACCCGGGGGGTACCCGCCCCCCATACTAACTGGTTACTACACGCGGAGTAATAGGAAGACAGGAGGTCGAAAATGTCTCTATACTCCGGAAAGCATTGCTCGCTGTCAGCCTGTCCAGGGTGGGATTCCACGGTCAGGTCCCGCTCGGGATTTTGTTTGATTTCTTCCCCACCATCCAGTGTCGCCCAATTTTCGGCGGGTTTGCCAGCCTTCCGGCTAGTCTCGGTCGCCGCGGACGGGATCAATGCTGCAAGGATTGGTCGCACGAAGAATCAACAACTTGCACGGAGTGCTCCGAAATGTGATGGAATACCGCAAATGCCTTGCCCCACAAGGCTTTCCAGTGATACTGCGACACTCCGTCACACTCGGTAGGGTTTGGTGGTGGGCACAAAAGTGGGCACAGTGGGTACAGCGCTCCTACGCTGTAAATCTCCCCACAAGACGGAGATTCAGCCCTCGAAGCAGCCACGGAGCACTCAGTTCACCATCGCCCCGCCGCAGCACTTCTTGTATTTCTTCCCGGAGCCGCACGGGCACGGGTCGTTCCGCCCGACCTTGGGAGCACTGCGCTGAGGCTCACTCCGGTGGGCACTCGCTTCGGCTTGCCGGTGCTCCCGGAAATAGCGATACGCCCCCAACAGCCCAGCCGCCATGTGCACGATGACTTCTTCGCGCTTCTCCGGGCTGATCGGTTTGGGGCGCATGTTCGGGTCTTCGTCGTGCTCGTGGCAGAGCATCGTGAGTTTTCGGCAAGCCTGCGTCTTTTACGTGGAACCGCAACAGATCGCATGGTGCTTTTTTCGCAAATCTCGTTTGGGGCATTCTAGGGCTGCCGCTGCAGAGCGTCATTCGCTTGACGGGGTTATACGCATTGAGGGGATTTTGCTACACCGTACCCCCAGGGGGTATATGGCCGGGGGCCCGCGCGCGCGGGAGCGGAAAGCGCGGCTAAAGGGACCGGGATCGCGGCGCGAATCGGCGGCTTATTCCCCCGCAATCGGGAACGCATCGGCAGCGCAAAACGACAAGGGCCGCGCCCCAGATCGGGACGGCCCTTGCGTTGCGTTTAGCAGCTAATGAAAGAACTCATTCCCGCCCGCCAGCGCATCCCGGAACCAGACTAACTCCCTCAACGGAGCGGCGCTGAACAATGAATACAGCTTGTTGCTCTACAAGAAACCATTCGGCTTATTTGGCCAGTAGCCAGCATCCTTATCATCGTTGGTATCATCCAAATTTTTCGTCGCAACGGAGCAGATCAAGAGGACCACGATAGAACCGATGAACAGAAGGACTTGAGTCCATGTTGCCAGAGGCACCAACAGAAAGACCACAGCTGCGATGCTTGCAACAACCTTGACCACCTTCAAGCCTATTCGTTTTCTCATGAGTCCTCCATACCTTTGGCTTGAGAACTCAGTGGCATCCGCCCGCCTGGAATTCATCGCACGAAGATGACGTAAAACAGCCCAAAATAAGCGAGCAGACCAAAATACCAGCACCACTGCCTGTTGCTCTTGGGCCACCAAAGCCAAAGGAGGCTGAAGATCAAGACTGCATGTGGCGTGACCACTAGCATTTGTAGCCAAAACGGCCAATCACGTAATTTTGTCATTCAGGAGGCCCTCGACCGTAATTCTCTACGGAGTTGGCGGCGCTGCGCTTACACAAGCTTCCAGCGTGCCGACATCAACTGCCGTCGCTGTCCCTACCAACGTGGAAAGGACATCCTAGCGGAGATTATTGACGAAGTGTCGGAAGAACGCAAAAGCGTCACGTGGGAACTTCCATATTTCGAAAAAACAACCAAGCGCTACGTAGATTTTAAGAAGACTTTCTCGGTGAGGCTGTGCGGACTCGACCTCTGCGTGTTCACCGTTGACGGAAGTTCAACAATAACTGCGGATCAACCGCCCCCAGGGAATCTCATACCGACATGGGTGGCTAGGTATTCCCTTCTTCAACAAGAGTTGAAAACGATTCTTAAGAACATTAAAGCCAATTGGAAATCGGGGAACCCACAGCGAATGAATGCAGTACGACTATTCACTGCAATTGACCACGGTGGAGTGTTCGCTCCGACGGTTAAACCCTCAACTGGCACGCTTCGGTATGACTTAAAGCGCCTCACCAGGTTACTGGCACCACGTTCAAATGCTCTCCTAACTTCCTACGGAAACTTTCTCGCGAGATCTGCCTTTGAGCACGACCTAGAACGGCCAAAGCAGCCGCCTCAGAGAACTAATTGATCCTGCTCAGGCACTTTCCACAAGGGTTGTGTAGGCCTGAGCTGTTGAGTAGCCACGACTTGATCGTCAGGACCCATCCAGTTTCAGGCTTGATCGCCCACGTCGTCACCAGAGCGTCGCACGTTTGCACGCCACGAAACAACACTCGCACCCCGCTCGCCGCACTCGCCCCGCCCCGCGACAGTCTTGACTTTCCCAACTCCTAGCGCCAGTCTTGAACCATGACCACACCACCTGATGCACAGAGCAGCGACAGCCATGTCGCGAGGTAGGCGTGCTCTTTCAACCGATTCATTCGTGCACTCCTCCCACGTTCTTCTTACGCTGAATCCCTTTGCTCCGACGATTGGGCTTGTGAAGTCGTTTCCGGGGATGGCGGCTTAGCCGTCGCCGTCATACTGCCGACAAAGGGTGCCAGAACCTCAACGAGTGCATCGAGCACACGCACATCGTCCGGCCCGATCCCGTCCAATTCTCCAAGCTCGCCCGGATAGCGAAGCTCGAAGAAAAACGGGTCAAACATCGCAAACGCACTTTCAATGGTGAGCGGACCCCGTATCGGCACGTAGCACGGCACGATCAACTCTGCTGATAGGTCAAATTCCGGGCGCTTCGCCGCCAAGAGCTTCGCGAGATCCACGAGGTTATGGGCCCAGGCACAATCTGTCTTATCCAACTTCACGGATGGGTCCAACTGCCCCGCTTTGTCGGGATTGAAGATCGTGTACCCCTCGTTGATAAGGGCCGTCTTCAGGAACATTTCGAGCGCATGGTGCGCGACGGGCGCAGCCTCAAAGCAGAGCATGAGCGCATTCTCGTGCGTGAAGAGTATCCGCGCCGCTTGGTAAGCGATGGCCGCACGAGTCCTCCAATGCTCCGCATCGCGCGCGTATTTGTCGATGTGAACAGTTTTCGCCATGCCTCACTTTTACGCCGGGGTTATCCCGAGTAGAACACCTGCATTAGAGACGAGGTTTAATCCCACAAGGAAAAGTCCCCCAGGCCGCACGCCGCATCCTAGCCGCCGCGCGCGTTCCCGCCCTCTCCACGCTCCCGCCCCACCCCGCTCCCACTCGCACACCCACGTCGCGATCCATCCCACGCATACCCCCTGGGGGTGTGGGCCCTGGGGCGCGCTCGCTAGCGGCGAGCGGGGCGGGGCGGGCGAGGCGCGCTAGGGTATTCAAGCTAGCGTGGGGTGGAGCGGGTGAGTGGAGTGGGAGTGGGAGAGCGGGTGCTGGGCTGGGGCGCTAGGCTAGCGGGCGCGCGGGGCCGGTTCGCAAAGTGTCGCCAGTCGAACCGCGATTAGACCACGAATCGGGAGCACAAAGGACAGCGAATCGGGCTGGGATTAGGGCACAGATCGGCGGCACAATCGGGAGAGGAAAGCGCGGCTAATTGGATCGGGATCGGAGAGCGAATCGGGAGCGGAAAGGGCGGCTAATCGGACCTGGATCACGGCGCGGATCGGCGGGCAAGAACACCCGGAATCAGGAACTGATCACCAGCCTAAAGCAGCAGGGCCGCGCCACAGATCGGCGCGGCCAGAACCCAAACCCACGGCTAAATGAAAAACTCTCAGAACACCCCGGCAACCCGAGTGCATGCCCCGACCCTCACCCGCTCCCCGGATCGCTCGCCCTAGCCACCCAGAAAACGCCAGCGGCAGGCACTCTGCTCGGCGGTCAGGCTAATCGTCGTTGTACTTCGCGTCGTCAAACCCAGGAACGCGGCACCCGTAGTAAAGGCGAAACCTCTGGAACTCCCAATGAGCACGGGGCGTCTTAATTGCGGAGTCCAGGGCGCCGAGAGTCTTACAGAGATCTTTCGTTGGAATTGCACCCCGTGCCGCTCCCTTTGAGAAGATTACGACGACGTCCATGACCTCGGTGACCGGAATCATCTGCCAGTCCTCAAGTACTTCGACGCCCTTCGTCTGCTGTCCCATCATGATGGAACGCGTCATTCCCGCGACCAGCTCCTGCATCTCAGAAAGCGAGATGTGGACCGTACGACCTTCCGCAAGGACTGGTGCGACCTTCATTCGCTCGTCGTTTGCGGCTGCAACCCGGAGCACTAGTGGGTACACATACCGGTTTGCGTTCCGGGGGTGGTAGTAAAACCTGACGACGGTACTGCCGTCAATGGGTGAAGTCAATACTCCGGGATCGGGATTGTATATCTGCTTTGCCTGCTGTGCCTCCGCCAGCAGACCGCATGCGATTACAGTAAGCATGAACCTGAACACCGTATAGATATAGCGAGTCTGTTCCATCGGTTTCCCCCTTACTAATTGATCGTCCACCCTGAAGAATCGGCTCTTATCCTTCCCAAGGAATGAGTCCGCTCAGCTTCGGTAGCGGCTCTCGGACGCGCGCCCACCCACTCTCACTCGCCTGCTCGCCCTTCCCCGCTCGCCCGCCGCGCCCTTCGCTCCCGCCCCGCCCCACTCGGCGCGGGCCCCGGCCTGGCCTCCGGTGTGGGGGGTGTAGCAAAATCCCCTCAGGTCATAGTACCCCGTCATTCGCTTGACGGGTGTATACGACACGAGGGCAAAACGCTACACCATACCCCCTGGGGGTATGCGAGTGGGCCGGGACGCGGGGGTGGGATGAGCGGGGCTGACGTATCGAGGACGGAAAGTGAAGTTTAACCCTGAACAGAGTGACGCCATCCGGCGCTTTATCGTCAAGGGACCAATGCTCCTTATGAAGCCCAGTTGGTTGCGGAGAGTCCCGATCACTTCTTGATCTTCACAGACACATTCGCGTCCAACCCGGGAAACATTCAGGGCCATTGCGGTGCGAGCGAGACCGGCGAGCGTTTCGTTCATGTAGTCGCTCTTGGAGCTAATCCGCACGAGACTCTGTCGGTGCTTATGGATAGCTGCCTTCTCGATTTGGAGCCGACCTCACGAAGCCCCGAGTGGATCGCGAAACCCGATTCCGCTGGTTTCGTCGGCCGAATCATTCTGAGCTTTGAGCGCGGCACGCAGCCAACCGCCGTTTACTATGTCGCACCCGACGGTGCTGTCACCCGCCCAGAGATCGATCCAAATTCTCCGAAACCTCACTGATTTCTTGTCCACCAGTTGGCGTTCTAGGATCCCCGAAAAGAAGATAAAAGGCAAGCAGCGCAAGGGTCCAATCGATAGGATAGTGATAGCGCGCATCGGCCTGCATAAAATAGTAGATGAATGGGTAGGCAATCCATAAGCACAACAGTATGGACCCCAGAGCAAGACGCCGGCGCAGCGCGCGCCAAAGCCCGGCGGCGGCCAGCAGCGACCAAGGAACCAGCAGCAAAGCTTTCAGCGGTTGCGATTGAGGTTGCATGAACCAAAAAAAGAAAACCCTTTCCAGAGTCAGCTTCGCGAAGTCGCGCGGATTCGCCCGGATCCAGTCTATGGCACGCCGCCGGCGTTGACGGTTGAATTCAAGTTCGCCGATTTGACGGACCTTTTCCGCAACTTCGTTGTTCGCCCACGGGTGCTGCTGGTGATAGTAGTTGTTAGGAAATCCAATCGAGAGATTATCGGCAAACGAGGCGTGCGCGCCGGGATGGTAGGAAAGATCGAGTTCGATTCCGAAGTTGCTTCGAACGAAAACCAAGCCGCCCAGCGCCCGATAATTCCGGATAGTCCAAGGAGAAACGGCCACTGCCATGCCCAGAGCGGCAATGGCAACAGTGAGCAGCCACTGTGGCTGTTTCCGTTTCCAGGCGGATACGCCAAAGAACAACAGTAAGAGCAGAAACACCAGCAACAAGGGAGGGCAGCACAACATTCCCGCCCCCCATGCAAGACCCAAGAAAAACGTGTACGAGCGCGAGGGCCGTGTGGTTTGCCACCAGCGCGTGGTGAGAAGGGCCAAAACGACAATCGCCAGCGCGGACAGGGTTGTTTCCCACCGAATCTCCCGCTTAATCCGAAAGGGCACCAAGGCGCCGAAAAGTCCGGCAGCGACACCCACAACGCGACGAACCTTTGCGACTTCGGTCAAAACCGGTAGAAGAGCACATTGCAATGCAGCAAAAGAAATGTTCATCGCCGCCATCGCGTATGCTGCCGCAGTGCCATATCCGAAAGCGCGGAAGATTAGGCTCAGCAGCAAAGGGTAAACGGGAGCGTGGTGGGCCGTGGGTCCAGTCGGCATGCTAAAAGGATTGGCAAACGTGCCATGCTGGGCCAAACTGCGCGCAATCTTCTCCATCTCGGCAAAGTTGATCGTCGGGTGCATTCTGAGAAGCACGACAGCAGCCATGTGGACAACAAATCCCAGGACGAGCAAAAAACTAAAGATATGTGCAAGTTTTAACGAATTTAACCAGCGGCACAGTCTATTCATCGCGTTCGTTCACCTGATGCGCCTGACGCATCGTGGTTAGTCAGCCGACGTGGCGGATCCTCACTCCACGCCGGATCTAACACGAAAAGTAAGTAACTTCCATGCCCCGGACTTATGCCGTCGCTCCACCGTCGATCACGATTGTTTGCCCGGTGATAAACGCGGCGGCATCCGAGCACAAGAATTTCAC
>PLIC01000235.1:0-979 GCA_003139995.1 Candidatus Acidiflorens stordalenmirensis
TGTGGGCACTTCCCATCATGCTGCGTCTCGCGCTGATCGAAAATCTTCGACGTGTTGGAGCCCAGATTGCCGCCGACAGGATCGGCCGAAACCGCGCCGATTATTGGGCGGACCAGATAACGGAGACCGCCGAAAGAGACCCGAAGAGCCTGATTCTGGTGATCGCCGACATGGCGCGGTCGAGCCCACCGATGGTGGGCTCGTTCGTCGCGGAATTTGCGCGCCGGTTGCAGGGACAAGGCCCCGCCTTGGCCTTACCGCTCACCTGGATTGAGCAGCGACTTTCCGAATCTGGGCGGACGATCAAGCAGTTGGTGCACTCCGAGAACCAGCAACAAGCTGCGGATCAGGTCTCGATGAGCAACAACATCGGCAGTCTCCGTCTCCTGGGCGCGATGGACTGGCGCGAGTTTGTCGAGACCTTGAGTGCCGTCGAACAGGTCCTTCGTGAGGACCAAGGCGGAGTCTACAGCAAAATGGACTTCTCGACGCGTGACCGTTACCGCCACACGGTGGAGAAGATCGCCAAGAGCAGCCCGCGATCCGAGCCCGAGGTGGCGCGCGCGGCGATCCAACTTGCGCTGGAAGGCGCGGCCAGGAAGGGCAGCGATGATCACGCGGCGCATGTCGGCTTCTACCTGATCGACAAGGGATTGGAGCAACTTGAGCGCAAAGTGGAGGTCCGCTTTACTGTCTCTGAAGCGTTTCGGAAGGCGAGCCGCGAGTTTCCTTTGCTGCTGTACATAGGCACGATCACGCTGATTACAACGATCGTCGCCGGAACCTTGGTGGCAAAGGCGCATGCCAGTGCCTTTCATGGTTGGGTGCTCGGTCTGTTCAGCATCCTCTCGCTGGTGTGCGCAAGTCAGCCGGCCGTAGCCCTGGTCAACTGGCTGGCGACGCTGCTGGCGACTCCGCATCGGCTCCCTCGCATGGACTTCTCCAAGGGGATTCCGCCGGAGCACCGTGCTCTGGTGGT
>PLIC01000235.1:1138-7381 GCA_003139995.1 Candidatus Acidiflorens stordalenmirensis
CTCGTCGTTGGCGAAACGGCAATCCCCGCCAACGTGAAGTATGTCATTCCCCTGGACACGGATACGCAGTTGCCGCGCGACTTGGCACGGCAGCTAGTGGGAGCGATGGCGCACCCTCTGAATCGTGCGCGGTACGACGAAGACAAGCAGCGGGTCTGCGATGGGTACGGCATCCTTCAGCCCGAGGTCGGCGCGAGCCTGTCCGGAGCGAACCAGTCGAGATATGCAGGCCTGTTCGGAAGTGAACCAGGCATCGATCCCTATAGCCGCGTTGTCTCCGACGTTTACCAGGATCTATTCGGCGAGGGTTCGTTCATTGGCAAGGGGATTTACGATGTCGATGCATTCGAGAGGGCGCTGAAGGGGCGTCTCCCCGAGAACCGGATCCTCAGCCACGATCTTCTGGAAGGGTGCTACGCGCGGTCGGGGCTGTTAAGCGATGCGCAGTTGTACGAGGAATATCCGTCTCAGTATAGCGCGGACGTGAGCCGCCGCCGCCGTTGGATTCGTGGCGATTGGCAGCTTGTGCCGTGGCTGCTGCCGTTGGTCCCGGGCTTAAGCGGGCGTCGCGAGAAGAATCCGCTTTCCGCGCTCTCGCTGTGGAAGCTCTTTGATAATCTTCGGCGCAGTCTGATGCCCGCGGCCTTGACGCTGATGTTGCTGCTGGGCTGGACCGCTTCGTCACCGCTATGGTTTTGGACCCTGTCGGTGATCGGAATCATCCTGATTCCTTATTTGATTACCTGTATCCTGGACCTGCTACAAAAGCCAAGCGATGTACGCTTGAGTCAACACCTCGCTGCCGCAGTGGGCTGCGCATCGGAGCACTTCGCGCAGGCTGCATTTACGCTCGCGTGCCTCCCTTACGAGGCATTCTTCAGCCTGGATGCGATTATGCGCACCGCCGGGCGGATGCTAGTCACGCACAGGCGGCTTCTCGAATGGATTCCGTCGGGCGACCTGACAGGGAATCGCCGCACGGACTTCGCCGACTTCTGCCGAACCATGTGGATTGCCCCCGCTGTTGCTACTGCCGCCGTGATCCATCTAATGCTCTCGAGGCCAGCCGCATTGGGGATGGCTGGGCCCATACTGGGACTCTGGTTTGCCTCGCCCGTTATCGCGTGGTGGATCAGCCGGCCGCTTGCTCGCCGCGCAGCGCGGCTAACGGCCGGCCAGACCGTCTTTCTCCGAAAGCTTTCCCGGAAGACTTGGAGGTACTTCGAGACATTCGTCGGTCCGGAGGATCACTGGCTGCCGCCCGACAATTACCAGGAGCATCCCGTTGCCAGGCTCGGTCATCGCACGTCACCGACCAACATGGGACTTGCGCTACTCGCGAACTTGTCGGCGTGCGACTTCGGTTACATTTCGACCGGACAACTCATCGAGCGCACGGCGAATGCGCTTCACGCCATGGAAATGTTGGAACGCCACCGAGGCCACTTCTACAACTGGTACGACACACAGTCCTTGAAGCCGCTGTTGCCTATGTACATTTCGACCGTAGACAGCGGGAACCTCGTGAGTCACCTGCTGACACTGCGACCGGGGCTGCTCGCGATTCCCGATCAGAAGATCCTGGGTGCGCGATTATTTGAGGGTCTCAATGACACGTTAAGTGTCCTCGTGGACGCGGCCAGAGAAGCCGACCCAGTCCAACTTACTCGACTCCAGAAGGATTTGGAATCCGCATGCGAGTCCCCGCCAGCCTCACCCGCGGAGGCGCGGCGCAGCCTCGACCGGCTGGCTGGGTCCGCCGTGGAATTCGCCAGTAAACTCACCGGCGATCCTGAGAGCGAGGCGAAGTGGTGGGCAAGTGCGTTCGCTCGCCAGTGCCAGGACGCCCTAGATGAGCTGACGTTTCTCGTTCCAGATGCACTCGAAGAGATCCCGACGTTGCGCCAATTGGCTAGTCTCGCCGGGGACCTCCCGCATAGCCACCGCGCCGCATCAAGAATTGCTGCCATCGAAAACCTCGCGCGCAAATGCGGCGAATTCGCCTGTGTGGACTATGACTTGCTGTTCGACGACACTCGTCACCTACTCACCATCGGGTACAACGCCGGAGAGCACCGGCGGGACCCGAGTTACTACGATCTGCTCGCTTCGGAAGCAAGACTATGCAGTTTTGTGGGGATTGCACAAGGACAACTGCCGCAGGAGAGCTGGTTTGCCCTGGGCCGCCTCCTCACCACCGCCGGTGGAGATCCGATTCTCCTATCCTGGAGCGGTTCGATGTTCGAATACCTCATGCCGCTCATCGTGATGCCGACCTACGAAAACACGCTGCTCGATCAGACGTACCGGGCTGCCGTGGCCAGACAGATCGAGTACGGCACAAAGCGCGGTGTGCCTTGGGGCATTTCGGAATCCGGTTACAACTCCATCGACGCTCGTCTCAACTATCAGTACCGCGCGTTTGGCGTACCTGGCATGGGTTTCAAGCGCGGGCTCGCGGACGATCTGGTCATCGCGCCGTATGCCTCGGCGTTGGCGCTGATGGTAGCGCCCGAGGAAGCCTGCCTGAATCTTCAGGCACTCGCTGCGGACGGATTTGAGGGGGAATACGGCTTGTATGAAGCGATCGACTACACTCCTTCGCGTGTGCCCCGCGGGCAATCGAGCGTCGTGGTTCGGTCTTTCATGGCGCATCACCAGGGCATGAGCTTGCTGTCGTTGGCCTACCTGCTTCTTGATCGCCCCATGCAAAAGCGATTCCAGTCGGATCCGTCGTTCCAGGCGGCCGCGCTCTTGCTCCAGGAGCGGGTGCCAAAGGCCATAGCATCTTATTCGCACCTGGCCGAACTCTCCGACGTAGGTGCTGCTGCCAACGCTGCGGAAGTGCCAGTCCGCACTTTCACCAGTCCTGACACGCCCATGCCGGAACTGCAGTTGCTGTCGAACGGCAGATATCATGTCATGATCACAAACGCCGGTGGCGGCTACAGTCGCTGGAAGAACACTGCGGTGACGCGCTGGCGCGAAGACGGTACCTGCGACAACTGGGGTACATTTTGCTATATCCGTGCCGTCGCCAGCGGCGAGTTCTGGTCCGCCACATTTCAGCCGGCGCTGCAGGCAGCGGACAGCTACGAAGCCATCTTCTCCGAGGGGCGGGTGGAATTCCGCCGCCGCGACCACCAGTTCGACACCTATACAGAGATAGCCGTTTCTCCCGAGGATGACATCGAGGTGCGCCGCATCACCATTACTAACTCCTCGCGAGCACGCCGAGCCATCGAGGTCACAAGTTACGCGGAGGTCGTTCTCGGATCGCCTGCGGCGGATGCGCTTCACCCGGCCTTTAATAATCTGTTCGTTCAGACTGAGATCATCCGCGAGAAACGGACGATTCTCTGCACTCGCCGGCCCCGCTCTCGTGAAGAGCAGCCGACATGGATGTTCCATTTAATGGCCGTTCATGGGGCGGAGATCGGAGAAATCTCCTACGAAACTGACCGGACGCGGTTCATCGGCCGGGGACACACTATCGTCGATCCACAAGCGATGGCCGATCCCGCGCCGCTCTCGGGCCGCGAGGGGTCAGTACTGGATCCGATCGTCGCAATCCGTCATCAAATAGCGCTCAATCCGGAAGAAAAGGTGACGATCGACATCGTGTCCGGCATCGGCGAGACGCGGGACGCCTGTTTGGGTCTTGTTGAAAAGTACCAGGATCGGCGTCTCGCGGATCGCGTGTTCGATCTCGCGTGGACACATAGCCAGGTCTTCTTGCGGCAGCTCAATGCCACAGAGGCCGACGCGCAGCTCTATGCAGACCTAGCCGGTTCTATAGTCTACGCCAATTCCTCGCTCCGCGCGGACGCGAGCGTCCTCATGAAGAACCGCCGTGGGCAGTCCGATCTGTGGGGCTACTCCATTTCCGGCGACCTGCCAATCGTGCTGCTCGAAATCGGAGATCCGGCCAACATCGACCTCGCACGCCAACTCATCCAGGCCCACAGTTACTGGCGCCTGAAAGGACTGGCGGTGGACCTGGTGATCTGGAACGAAGATCACTCCGGCTACCGGCAGCTTCTGCAAGACCAGATCATGGGGCTGATTTCCGCAGGGATTGAAGCCTTCTTGAAAGATCAACCGGGCAGCATCTTTGTGAGACCGGGGGACCAGATATCGAGCGAGGACCGCATTCTGTTCCACTCAGTCGCCCGTGCCATCCTCTCTGACAGCCGCGGAACGCTGGTGGACCAGATGCAGCGGCGCAGCGCCGGAGAAGTAACCGTTCCAGAACTTCCGCTGGCCCGAGCCCACCGGCCCGAGCCCGCTGCAGTCGCCACCTCGCCTCGCAACGATCTGATTTTCTTCAACGGAGTCGGCGGATTCACTCCTGACGGGCGCGAGTACATCATTACGACCACCGAGCGGGAAATAACTCCGGCGCCATGGGTGAATGTACTGGCGAACTCGCGCTTCGGAACTGTCATTTCAGAGAGCGGTCTTGCCTTCACCTGGAGTGAAAATGCCCACGAGTTCCGCCTCACTCCCTGGAGCAACGATCCCGTAAGCGATTCGAGCGGAGAGGCGTTCTATATCCGTGATGAAGATAGCGGCCACTTCTGGTCACCCATGCCGATGCCCAGACGCGGCGCGACACCTTATACCATCCGGCACGGGTTCGGCTACAGCGTCTTCGAGCACACAGAAGGCGGCATCCGCTCCGAAGTGTGGGTTTACGTGGCCGTCGACGCGGCAATCAAGTTTACGGTGTTGAAAGTGCGAAATGAGTCGGGCCGGTCACGCCGGCTCTCCGCCACCGGATACGTGGAATGGGTTCTTGGCGACCTGCGGCCGAAATCGGCGTTGCACGTGATCACCGAAATTGACCCCAACGGCGGCGCACTGTTCGCGCGGAACCCCTACAATACGGAGTTCGCCGACCGGGTTGCCTTCTTCAACGTAGACGATCGAAGCCGCACCATGACCGGCGATCGGACTGAGTTCCTTGGCCGCAACGGCACGCTTCGGAGTGCGGCTGCTATGAGTCGATCCCAGCTGTCCGGGAGAGCGGGGGCTGCTTTGGACCCCTGTGCCGCGATACAGGTTCCGTTCGAGCTGGCCGACGGGCAAGAGCGCGAGATCATCTTCACGCTCGGCGTAGGCCGCGGCGAAGATGACGCTCACAACCTGGCGGGTCGTTTCCGCGAATCGGCTGCCGCCCATGACGCGCTCGAAGCGGTATGGCAGTATTGGAAGCACACGCTTGGCGCGGTGCAGGTGGAAACACCCGACCAGTCCCTCAACGTCCTGGCTAACGGCTGGCTCGTCTACCAAACTCTCGCGTGCCGTTTTTGGGGGCGGAGCGCATTCTACCAGCCGGGGGGCGCCTTCGGTTTCCGCGACCAGTTGCAGGACGTGATGGCGCTTATCCATGCCGAGCCGCACCTTCTTCGTGAGCACCTGCTTCTCTGCGCGTCCCGTCAGTTTCGCGATGGCGATGTCCAGCATTGGTGGCATCCCCCATCGGGCCGAGGCGTGCGCACGCACTGCTCGGATGATTACCTCTGGCTGCCCCTGGCGACATCCCGGTACGTTCTCGGCACAGGGGATACCGGGGTATTGGACGAAACGAAACACTTCCTCGATGGCCGTCAGGTTAACGCGGAAGAGGACTCGTATTACGATCTGCCCAACCGGTCTGAAGAGACGGCCAGTTTGTACGAACACTGTAGGCGAGCCATCCTGAGGGGCTTGCGATTTGGTGAACACGGCCTGCCCCTCATGGGTTCCGGTGACTGGAACGATGGGATGAACCTTGTCGGCCAACACGGCAAAGGCGAAAGCGTCTGGTTGGGGTTCTTCCTCTATGACGTGCTTCTGCGATTCGCTGAGGTTGCAGGCGTGCANNTGGGATGGCGAGTGGTACCGCCGCGCCTACTTCGACGACGGCTCACCGCTTGGATCAGCGAGTAACCCCGAATGCCAGATCGATTCGATTGCGCAAAGTTGGTCCGTTCTATCCGGAGCGGGCGATGCCGAGCGCACGCGCATGGCGATGCGGGCGGTGGATCAGCACCTTGTTCACCGGGACTGGCGGTTAATCCAACTCCTCGATCCGCCGTTCGACAAATCGGATTTAAATCCCGGCTACATAAAGGGATACCTTCCGGGCGTGCGAGAGAATGGCGGGCAATACACTCATGGGGCCATCTGGGCGGCGATGGCGTTCGCCCAATTGGGAGATAGCCAGCGAGCCTGGGAACTATTCGCCCTGATCAACCC
>PLIC01000174.1 GCA_003139995.1 Candidatus Acidiflorens stordalenmirensis
CATTTCAGAAAACGCTCTAGCCCTCGCTGTTTTTGGCCAGACAATGCCGAAGCGTATTCCGCCCGATGAAGCTGCAAAGCATCTTATCAGCAGTCCCTCGCCGGTCTATCCACCGCTGGCGCGGGCAGCGAGCATCCAAGGCAAAGTCATCCTCGAAGTCAGCATCGACGAATCCGGGGCGGCGTCGGTGCGCCGTCTTGTCAGTGGACATCCCATGCTGGCTCCGGCTGCAATCGAAAGCGTAAATCGGTGGAAGTACCAGCCATTCGAGGTGGATGGTAAGCCAGCAACGTTCGTCACTCTCGTAATGGTGACGTTCGGGACTCCGGGGAAGGAGAACGACGCTGCGGCCCGGGCTGAGATGCTTTTCCAGGACAAAGTCTGGACTGCGGAAGAGTCGGCGATGCAGCGCTGGACAAGGGAGATTACGCCGGTGCGGAGCAGCAATTGAACAGGGCGTGGGATGTCTTAGCCCCGGTGAGCGATGGCCGCCTACACGAGGCCGAGCGTTGGCAGTGGATGATCTCCATGGGAAGCCTGGCCATGGGGCGGCAAAAACATGACGAAGCTGAGCAGTACTACAAGAAAGCGCTAGAACTTCTTCAGAACGGCGATAAAGATGCGCCTGAGATTGTTGCCACGCTAGCGTACCTCGGCAACCTGTATGCTGAGGAAAAACGCTACGATCTTGCACGCGATCATGCCACGCGATCGGTTACTATTTACCAGAAAAACTTCAAGAGAGTGGGCGCTAGCCACCCTGGTGCTCGAGAGGCCTATGGACGCGCGATTGCATACCAGTCGTGGATGCTTTCAAAGATCGCGTTGCAGCTGAACGACCACATCGAGGCCGGCAAACAGTGTCAAACGGTTCTGGACTTCCAAACCTTTCTAGGCACGGCGGATCACGATTCGTTCGTATCCGCCTGCGAACAAGCAATCAAGAACCCCACACCATAAGGATTGACAGTTTCTCTGTCGCGAATCGCAATTGCGCTCATCGACCGGGGTCGCAGAGTGCTTCAATAATCCAAACGACTGAAGGAGCCCCCGCATGGCCGACCGCACTACACTTCACCAACTGGTTGACGCTGGAAAGTGTGGTTAATTGCCAAACCCTGGGTTATACTCGACGATGTTCTGCGGGCAAACGCTGGAGGAAAAAGCATGTTTCACTTAATCTGGTATGTTCTTATTGGGCTAATCTCGGGGGTTATCGCGAAATCGGTGATGCACGTGCACATAACGATCGTCTGGACGATCGTGCTCGGCATCATCGGATCGATCATGGGCGGCGCCCTTACCCACATCTTTTCGCGCCCGACGGACAAACGATATCATCCCGCCGGCCTCATTTTTTCCACACTGGGCGCGATCCTGGTTCTCTTCATTTGCTATAAGCTGAAGATTCATTTCCCCCAATGAAACGAGTGATCGCGCTCGCCTTTTCTCCGCGGAGACTCTACCGTTCAGTTATGCCGTGTTCATCGCAGCGTTGTTCTGTGAAACGAGAGAGTTCCCGCAGCGGGTGATGTTGCCCTTGGCGCTGGCGGCTTTGGCGGTTTTCGGCATGCAGGCCTGCGGCAACAGCAGTCCCACATTCAGTTCAAGCGAAACTGATGTCCCGCAAACGCGACAGACGCTCTCTGGCTGTGGCACAGGTTTGGCCGGTAGATCCGGCTGACGTTCACGGTTGAGATCAGGGACTGGCGGCACCCGCCCCGGCCAGCAGCTCGATTTCGGCCAGGTTCGTACTATTCTCGCCGTTGTTGCCCGTAATCGTAAGGCGATAATATGAGTATCGCCCTGGATGGCTGACTGCAAACGCACGGGTATAGCGGCGCCAGGGAAACACTTCCTCTTGCCTCGCGTCCAGCTCTGCCCAAGTTTTCCCGTCGCGGGAGCCTTCTAATCGCCAGCTCTTAGGATCGCCGGGGTTTGCGCCCGAAGTCAGTGTGTACATCGCCACCTCGTGCTCGCGGTCGAAGCGATACTGAATCCACGGCGTGGCGTCGGTGAAGGTCACTCCGGTGTCTGAAGTGCGGTCAAACAGCTTGTCGATTTCAGCATTGTGTGTACTATCGCTGGCCTCACCCTTGCCCGGACCAGCCAGATCTTGCATCGGAGCCGGGACCTGATCGCCCTTGGTGATCGATACCGGCAAGTCCACCGCAGCGGAACCCCAATCGGAGGGATTCGGTCCCATCACGAAGTCCAGCACGGCACCCTGCGCCAAGTCGGCGTGGGCAATCACTGTTTTGGTATAGGGCTGGCCGTTTAGCTTCAAGCTTTGCACGTACCGGTTTACATCGCTCACTCCAGGCGCATTGATCACGATCGCCTTCCCGTTCTCCAGCCGGATGGTCATGTGTTCGAAGTAAGGTGCACCAATCACATACTCCGGCCGGCCCACCTGCAGCGGATAAAAACCGGCTGCGCTAAACACCCACCAGGCCGCCATTGCGCCGTTATCTTCGTCGCCGAGATAGCCTTGACCGATTTCGCTGCCAGTGTAAATACGGGACAACACATCTCGGACCTTGTCCTGGGTCTTCCAGGGTTGGCCGGCATAGTCGTACATGTAAAGGATGTGAAAAGCGGGCTCGTTGCTGTGGCCATACTGACCCATTTTCACCGCCTGGGCTTCCAGCATCTCGTGAATCACACCGCCGTAACCTCCGGGATGAAATTCCGCGGGCGTGGTGAACACGGCATCCAACTTGGCCGCCAGCGCCGCCCGTCCGCCGTACAAATTGGCGAGTCCCTGCCCGTCCTGAGGTGCATCAAAGGCCATGTCCCAAGCATCGGTTTCGGTGTAATCGCCCCCCCAAAACAAGGGATCGAAGTCCTTGGCGCTGGTACGCCAAGCGCCATCCGCTTTGCGCCCAACGAAGAAGCCAACCTCTGGGTCGAATACATTCACATAACCAAGAGCACGATTGAGATAGTAGCGCGCGTCGTCGCGATAATTCTTATAGGGATCGGCAGGATCGTTCTTGGCCGCCAGCGCCGCACCCAGGTTGGCGATGCCAAAATCGTTGAGGTAGCCGGCGAGCGCCCAGGACAATCCCTCACGCACCGAGGTATCCGTATAACCGGTGAAGATGCTGCGGTTCAGGCCTCTGCGGCCCACCCCTCTCTCCGTACTGACGACCGCTGCGTCTTTAAGCGCCGCCTGATAGAAGGAGCGCACGTCGAAATTGTGAACACCCTTCAACCAGGCGTCGGCAAAAGCAACATCGGCGCTGGTGCCGGTCATCAGATCGGCGTAGCCGGGTGAGGACCAGCGCGCTATCCAGCCACCGTCGCGGTACTGTTGGACGAATCCATCGATCATCTCGCCGGCCTCGTTGGGTGTGAGCAGGACATAGGCCGGCCAGACCGCGCGGTACGTGTCCCAGAAGCCGTTGTTGACTGAGACTCTGCCGTCCACTACCCGCGCGCCGGTTCGTGTGGGCGTGTTTTCGCCCGCGGCTGTGGAGAAGGGGCTGGCATACTGATAATGCGGGTCCTGCGTCGTCCCGGCGTTTTCGAAACCAGAGTTCGGATAAAGAAACAACCGGTAGAGATTGGAGTACAGCGTCACACGCTCGTCGTGGCTGGCGCCCTCTACTTTGATGATGCCAAGTTTCTTATCCCACAGAGCCTGGGCGCGGGCCTCAACATCCTCGAAGGCATCGTTGGGCGCGATTTCCTGTTCTAGATTGTGGCGGGCCTGATCCACGCTGATGAGCGACGTGGCGATTTTCATGGTCAACACGTTGCTCGCCTTGGCATCGAAACCAAACCAGGCGCTTACGTGATCGCGCCTCTCGCCCGTCAGCCGGCCACTGCCCGCCACCGGCCGATCGAACACAGCATAGAAGAACAGGCGCGTCGCTCCAGTTGAGAGATAACTACGGGTATCGGAATACCCTGTGATGGTGCGAGCCTCTGGATCCAGCGTGATGCCACCCTCATCCGTCTTGTTGTCGAAAATGAGGTTCGAGGCGTCTCCCACAAAGGTGAAGCGAAACATAGCGGCGTGGTCGGTGGGTGTGATCTCGGTGACGATGCCGTTCTCGAACTGCACCTTGTAGTAGTGCGCATGGGCGGTCTCGCGCTCGTGCCGGAATTCCAACGCCCGCGCTGCTCTGTTGGCCGTTGGCGCTTCGGCCGAGGGCATGACCTGAAACGTCTGGCGATCGCCCATCCACGGGCTGGGCTCGTGGCTCAGCGCAAAAGCCTCGATTCGCGGCAGGTTATCGTCGCCGTTGCGCTCCTGGTATTGATAAATCCAGTCCGATCCTGCGTCGGTGGTCGGCGTCCAGAAGTTAAACCCGTGGGGTACGGCTACAGCGGGAAAATTATTGCCGCGCGAGAAGTCGCCATTAGAATTCGTCCCGCGCAGAATATTCACATAGTCGCTGGGCCGGGTCTCAGCTATCGCGTCCCTCTTGGGACCGATAAAGATGTCGTCAATGAATCCCGCGAACTGAGCTGTCCCGTTCAGATAGTCGTAGGCAATCAGAATGCGTTTGATCGTCTTGCCAGAAGCTATCTTGCCGATATTGGCGGCAACATGATTCCACTGATTGACATAAAGTATGCGCCCCCGTCCCTGCCCCGCCGCGGTCAGCGGCACGCGATGCTGATCGCGTGGGTCCAGTAACGACAGATATGTGCCATCGGAGAAAGCCAAGTCCACCGCCACATGCGAGCTGGGATAGTTGAGATCCTCATCAACGAACTCCGGCAGGATCATATACGACAGCTCCGTGTCCGCCGTGACGGGGATATCAACGTCGAAGATCTTGTTGCAGGTGTAGCCTCGCCCGGTGCCCGTTTGAAGTCCGGCATAGGCCAAAGCACGCAGGCCCGTAAAACCCACGCGCGGCTTGGCTGTATACGCCATGCTCGCGACCGGGCCTCTGGCGATATGCGCCGCCAGGCTGACTTCTCCCTGGTGCCTCGCGCCATGGCCACAGCCGCCGGTTTCCGTTGTATCCACCCAGTCCAGCGGACGCTCGTTCTGTTCGAAGGATGTAAAAAAGCTATTGGAGACCGACCCCGCAGGCCCTGCGATCGCGGTCGAGCACAACAGCACCAGAATGGCACTGACCATAACAACGTTAAAGATCCGGCAAATATGCATTCCATTTCTCCGAAAGGTTGAATGCGTTGATTGTGTAAGACGCGAGTCCTGGTCTGCACGCGAGTTGACTGGACGCAGTCCTGCCACGCCGCTCTTTTGCTTTCAGAACCTGTCGGATCAACGTCGTGATCGTCGGACCCAATGCCCGCAAGTCGGACTCAGTGCCGCTGCCTCGACTTGGGATTGGAAGAAAGATGCGCCGCCAAGATCTTGACCGCGACGGAGCGATCCAGGCGCGTGTCACGCGCCCCGTACACTTCCCCCATGCCGCCCGTGCCCAGCGGCGATTGAATTTCATAGAGGGTCCGAGTTTCATGTCAGAGGCCAGAGCGATCCGTGCGCGCAATTATAGCCCCAGGGGAACGAGTCTGTGATTTTGCAGTCTGCGGTCTTACCTGGCAACTCCCTCCCGAAGCTGTTGGACGCCTAAGGCCGTCATGAATCAGTTTGTCAACACACAGAAATCCCGGTCAGTAACTGAGGAAGTTCTTCCCGGGCGCGCTTTTCTCTCGTCTAAGACCGCCTTGATTACTTGCGCGACGCCTATCGCCCCGGGGTCTGTCAACGAATAACGGGCCTGGCTTAAGTCGGAATTGCCATCTTGTTTCAGTTTCAGCCGCAGTCCGATGAAAAGCAAAACAGCAAGTGTAATGACGACGACAACATCAAGAGGTTTGTCCGCTCGTGCACCCGCGAAAGTAACGACCCCGGCCAAGCTGGAAAGGAGTCCGGCGAACCTGTATTCTTGTGCTCTACATTGCATAGCGTAGAAACGCCTGCCCAATCGCGTATATCCCCTAACTGTCGCAAGCAGGCGTGGCTGTTGAAAAGGAACCAAAGCAGTAATTTCAGTGAATTTCAGCGCCCACGGCGAACCAACATTCAATAACTTGCGAACGAATTTCGTTGGTGAAATTCCCTGAAAAGAGTTTTTCAACAGCACGCCTGGTTACACCAGTCTGAGCGCTCATCAGCAAGGACGACAGTAACCTAGACCATTTCGCCTGTACGGTCTAGGCTTGGAACCAAGGTAGCCGCCAATGATCAACACAAGGCGAAGGGTTGCAACTGATGAAAAACCTTGGGTTGAGGCGCTGACTCTCTTTGTTGTGTTGGTGCTTTCGGTCCCGATCTCTGCGCTGATTGAAGGTTCCACGGGCTTTTCGACGCCGGGCTGGTTTCTCGCGCACTACATTGTGAATCCAGATGGATTGCACGACTTGGGGGCGATGATAGTCATCGGATTTGCGACCGACTGTGCCTTGTGCTGCGGAATGCTGTGGGGCATTCACGTCTTCGTAAAGGGTTGGACCCGGTTCCAAGCAGAGGCGCAGAAGGAGCGAGAGATTAAGCGACAGCGGTCGCATCCGACGCAACGCGCCAATGCACTGGTTGGCTCAACGTTGTGCGCCACGCAATTGTCGTTTTACGTTGTGCTCGCCGTTTCGGCGTGTTTCCACGTTGACCTGTTCCACCCGGAATCGTTGTTCGCTGCGACCCTCATCATGAGTTTTGCCGCTTGTGTTGCCGCAATCTATGCGCTGTATGCCCTCGCCGTCAAACTTGTGTTCGGAATTGCGTTCAATTAGCGCTCGAAGTGCCGCTTTAGCTCCGTTGGCGAAAAATCGCGTTTGCGCTCATTGACGGTTACGAGGAGGCCGCTTCGCCCGCAGCTTGGCACCGCGATCCCCGGCTGGTGTGGGAGTTCTATTCCATGCGGCGGCGGGTTGCTTCGGCAGCCAAGCCGAATCCGGCCCACTTCGCCCTCGCGAACCTTGAAGACGCGTTGCAAGAGCGCCTTTTCGTCTGCACGCAGAATGTGGACAGCCTCCACGAGCAGGCGGGTTCGAGGAACGTCGTCCACACGCACGGAGAGCTTTTCAAGAGCCGTTGCGACACTTGCAGCCGCGCTCCGTTTGACGACACGAATCTCTACGAGCCGCCCGCCGCCGCTTGGGAGCCGACGACGCCGGGTGCCTGACGCAAGCTGCACCCGCCGTTACCTCCGTACCCGCCCGTTCTGACAAAAATTTGCAAAAAATCTCTTGCATCTCCGCAAATTTCCCGTAATCTCACACCTGCGAACTAACTTCACCGAAATGCCTGGGAGTCGCTGTTACCCGAGAGCCGCGAACAGAACGTCAAGGGAGACGCAGTGGTGAGAGTAAGTCGCCTGAACCACCCCGGAGGAGGAAGCCATAGAAATTGGCAACAGCTACCGCAACCACTAACCTTTCGCAGCCTGGCTTTAGTCCTATCGCAGTTCCTCGCAGGAAATCCATTCGGTTGACGCTTTGGCCCCTGGTCGCCGCGACCTTTTTTATGGTCTCGGGCGGAACCTATGGCACCGAAGACATCGTGCATGGCGCCGGATACGGCAAGGCGATCCTCATCCTGCTTCTGACCCCGCTGCTCTGGAGCCTCCCGACCGCGTTCATGATCGGCGAGCTTTCGAGCGCGCTGCCCTCCGAAGGCGGCTACTACGCCTGGGTGCGCCGCGCCATGGGAAATTTCTGGGGATTTCAGGAAGCTTGGCTGTCGCTGGTAGCGTCCATTTTCGATATGGCGATTTACCCCACGCTGTTTGTCGCCTACCTCACGCGCATGTTTCCCTGGTTTCAGGAGAACCATCGCGGCGTGGCCGTCGCGCTGGGCGTGGTGATCGTCTGCGCGATTCTCAATATCATGGGCGTGAAGGTTGTCTCGACGACTTCGCTATGGCTGTTCTTCGCCCTGTCGGCGCCCTTCGCGGCCATCTTTGTGCTGGCGCCGTTCAAGATTCACGCGCTGGCGAATGCGGTTACCAAGCCGACCACTTCAAACGTCGACATACTTGGTGGCCTCCTCATCTGCATGTGGAACTACATGGGATGGGACAACGCTTCCACCATCGCCACCGAAGTGGAGCGCCCGCAGCGAACCTATCCTCGCGCCATGCTGGTCGCGGTGGCCATCGTCTGCGTCACTTACGTTCTTCCGTTTGCCGCAATGTGGATCACCGGCCTTCCGGCGAGCGCCTGGGAAACTGGCGCATGGGCCGACGTCGCCCAGTTGATGGGTGGTCCGGTGCTTCGGATCGCGCTGGTGGCGGGCGGCATGATGAGCGGCTTCGGCATGTTCAATGCGCTCGTCATGAGCTACTCGCGGCTGCCGCTGGCCATGTCGCAGGATGGCATGTTGCCGAAAGTTTTTGGCAAGCTGTATAAGAAGTCGCGCGCGCCCTGGGTCGCGATTCTGGCGCTGGCGGTCGGTTGGGGTCTGGCTCTGAATCTCGGCTTCGAACGCCTGGTCACGCTCGACATCATGATTTACGGCGCGAGCCTGACGCTCGAATTTGTGGCCTTGATCTGCCTGCGCATTCGCGAACCGGAATTGAAGCGCCCGTTCCGCGTGCCCGGCGGCCTGTTTGGAGCAATTGCTGTTGGCGTCCCTCCGATTTTGCTACTGCTATTTGCCATCATCCGCAGCGAACACGAGGCTGTGCTCGGCATAAGCTCCTTCTTGTTCGGTTTGATCGTGATCGGCGGTGGCGTGGTCATGTACCTAATCAATCATGCGCTGAAACCGGCGGGCTGGGCAGCCGCCACGCCAAAACCAGAGATGGCGTCGTAGCCTTTCCACCGATCAACCCTTACCGTAGAGACGGGGCTTGCCGCCTTCGGAAGAATTTGCCCACGAGGTCAGCGGCGGCGTCTGCTACTTCGCCTTCGTCGTGCTCTTGTGTGCGTGTTTCGCCCGCCGCACGTATAAATTCAAACATTCAGGATGGGAGATATGGGGGTCGGCGTCTTTCCAGAGCGTCAGAAAATCTCTGTAAACGGCGAGCGCGCGCATGCGGGCGGAAGATTTCCCTTGACAAGGGAAGATTCGCCGTTAAAAGATTGCAATCGTAATTATTCGTAATAAACCGAAAATCGGGCTGATGGCTAGTGCAACAAGCTAGCCGGATACCAGGGCACTCGGAGGATCTCATGCGGCTGACTCGACGAATTCTTTCCTCGATATTGCTTGCGGGTTTCGCGACCTTAGCTGTCGCGCAAGGCAACTACCGGGCGCAGTTGCGTGGGGT
>PLIC01000202.1 GCA_003139995.1 Candidatus Acidiflorens stordalenmirensis
GTGGCGTATTCGGAGCGGATGGAGTCGAGGTGCTTCTTGGTTTCGCTCTCCGCCGAACGTTTGCTCTCGATGGTCTCACGCAGGCTTGCGATCTCAGCGGCCAGGCCGCTGGCCCGTTGCGAGACGCTTTCGAATTCGAGGGCGATCTGGCCGCGTTGTCCGCCGAAGGTTTCCGATTGTGATGAGGCGGTTGCAATCTCGGCCCGCAGACGCTGCTCCTCGCGGCCGATGCCCGCCAGCCGCTCCTCGGATTGCGTGAGCTGATTGCGGAGGTTGGAGGCTCCGCCGACTGCTTCCAGAATGGCCGCGCGATGCGATTCCTGCTCGTGTTCGAGCAGCGCAAGCTTGATGGCGGCGTGTGCCGTTTCCTGCTGGCTGAGGTTGTACTCCTGCTGGGCCGCCGCGAGATCCGCTGCTGCTGAGTCCAGCAACTGCTGGTGGCCATTCCTTTCTTCCTCAAGCGCCGTGAGCCGATGTTGGGCCTGCGCCAGCTCCGCTTCGGCGGAGGCCGTGCGAACGATCAGTTCCGCGCAGCGCTCTTCGTTGGTTCGGATGCGCGCCTTTCCGCGATCGCCTTCAATCGCAATCTGGTTGAGGCGGTCGCGATTTTGCCGCGTCTCGGTCTCGATCGCGTATCCGCGCTGGGTGCGCTCGGAGTGGTCTTTTTCCGATTCGTGCACGCTCTCGGTCTGAAGGCGGATCTCCTCGGCCAGTTGATTGATCTGGGCATCGAGCGTCACGCTTTCCCGATCCATCTGGGTGAACTTGCTGGCGAGCACAATCCGCAGCTTGGCGCGCATCTCGTCGCGCAGCCTGACATAGCGCTCGGCCTTGCTGGCCTGGCGCTTGAGCGAGTTCATCTGCCGCGTGACTTCTTCGAAAATGTCGTTCACGCGATTCAGATTCTGTTTTGCGTCTTCGAGACGCGCCTCCGCGAGACGCTTCTTCGTTTTGAATTTCGTGATGCCAGCCGCCTCTTCAATGATGGCGCGGCGGTCGGTCGGACGGCTGCTTAGAATCTGACCGATGCGTCCCTGCTCGATGAGCGCGTACGACTCCGGCCCGAGACCCGTCCCCATGAACATTTCCTGGATGTCGCGCAACCGGCACAGTTTTCCATTGAGCAGGTATTCGCTGTCGCCGCTGCGGAACAACCGGCGCGTTACCGAAATCTCTCCGGCGTGGTGTTGGTGCTGGTTGAATTTGCGGCGGCGGATTTTCAAAACTACTTGCGGCGCAAGTACGGTCACGGCACCGTTATTAGGCGATGCTTCGGCAGACGGCGCTTCGGATTCGGCCCCCCCTTCGACTTCTTCAGTTTTTCCAGGTTGCGCTTCTTCGACGGCGCGTTCCGTTTCGGCAGCGGCGTGGGCGCGGAGTTCGGCTTCATCCCAGTTTTCTTCGCACTCGATTCCCTCCGCGGGCAGGTCGTCTTGAATCTCGATCTCGGTAGGCGCGTTCGTATCCGGCCCACCATAAATTTCGGGGTCAATCAAAGTCAGGCACACTTCCGCCATCCCGGTGGGGTTGCGGTCGCGGGTGCCGGCGAAGATCACGTCCTCCATGCGCGAGCCGCGCAGCGTCTTTGCCGACTGCTCGCCGAGCACCCAGGAGATGGCGTCGGCGATGTTCGACTTTCCGCAGCCGTTGGGGCCGATGATGGCGGCAATGCCGTCGCCATGGAATTTCAGCTCGGTGCGATCGCAGAACGACTTGAATCCGAGGATTTGCAGCTTCTTGAGTTTGAGCAAAGTGACTCCTTCGTAGGCGGACACCGCAGTCCGCGGACTCGTTTTTGCGCTGGCTGGAGTGCGCTGCAAATTGCGGGGATCCGGAGGTTAACTTCCCGTGTTAACTGCCCAGGTTCCTCGCTGGTCGCATCGTGTGATGACATCCCGTGAACCAGGAACGTCACTCACGCCTTTGACCAACTCTAATGGCGAATACGGGGACGGGTCAAGTAATAAAACACCACATATTGTGGTACCGGTCCAAACACCGCCTTTAGTTGCACATACGCTGCAGCAATTACGCGCAAGTTGGTGGTAAGGAATAAGAAAGAAGGGAGACCGCGAGAGCATATTCACTTTACCTCCGCATGGAAGGAGATTCAAGGACCCGCGGCGCTCGTCTCTCACTAGCATGAGCACTCACACCGCGCACGATGGCGACGCGGCCTCTTTATCCCGGCAGGCTTCAGCGCCTCAGGAATTGTGGATACCGTTGTTGCTAGCCTCGACACAGACGATTCGAGGCCCAAAGAGAGATTCGTGTAAGATCAACGAATGAAGGGGGCAGATGTTTAAGTCTCGGAAACGTCGAGGATCTCCAGTGGGAAAGGTGGAACGCTTCGCCACAACTCTCTAACCGCTGCATGAAAACCAGCAAACAGACAAGCCCCAGCGCCCCGGAAACCGGCTCCTGTCATCGTTCTCACCTGATTTGGGCTGTTCTGACAGCCCTGGCGCTGCGCCTGGTGGTTGTCGGTCTCGTCTATCGGGATTTTTTGGTTCCCGGCCGCGATCACTAGGAGTTCGGCTACGAAATGGGAAAGATTGCGTATTCAATTGCTAACGGTCATGGATTCAGCAATCCGTATTGGATCGAAACTGGGCCTACGGCGATGATCACTCCAGTTTTTCCGTATCTGATGAGCTCTGTTTTCTCGGTGTTCGGGGCTTACACCAAGGCCGCGGCGCTAGCGGTGCTTACTTTCAATAGCCTGGTTTCAGCTCTCACCTGCATTCCAATTTTTTTCCTGGCTCGAAACAGTTTCGGTTTTCGCACGGCTGTTGCGGCGGTTTGGACTTGGGCATTTTTCCCTTACGCGGTCTACTTCTCGGCTAGCTCGATGTGGTATCACAGCTTGGTCGCTCTGCTTCTCACTTTGCTTCTCTTGATCGCTTCGCGTCTGGAAACCCGGACTCGCTTTTGGATGTGGGCAGGCTTTGGATTTCTCTGGGGGTTTGCGGCGCTCACTACTCCCGTGGTCTTAGCCGTTCTGCCGTTTCTGGGCGGTTGGGTTTGTTATCGGCTGCATCGCAACGGAAAAAACTGGAAGATGCCCGCGGCAACCGCCGTATGCGCCCTACTCGTCACTGTGGCACCGTGGATGGTACGCAACTATCGGGTGTTCGATCGACCCGTATTCCTGAAGGATAATTTTTGGATGGAGGTCTGTATCGGCAATCTCGGGGATGCTTCGCCATGGTGGAACGATTCTGTACATCCGGCAGGTAGCAACGCGGAACTGGCTGAATTTCGCCAACTGGGAGAGCTGGGTTACATGCTTAGGGAGCGCCGGCAGGCGCTTGCCTTCATTCGGAACCATCCTGGAATTTACCTGTGGCGCTCGATTCGCCGCGTCGTCTATATGTGGACCGGTTTCTGGAGCTTTCGCCCGGAATACCTGCGTGGAGAGCCGTTCGACTTGGCGAACATTTTTCTTGGCACGACAGTCACAGTTCTGGCGATGACGGGTTTACACAAAGCACTTGGCAGCTCTCGGAATGCGGCGATGCCGTATGCTTTGATTTTGCTTGCGTTTCCTTTGGCTTACTACCTTACTCATTCGGAGATTTCCTATCGGCAGCCCATAGACCCGGAGCTTGTGGTTCTTGCCTCATTCGCTGTAGTCTCCCGCCAGAAACCTATCCTCAGGAAGATCGGCAACAAATCGTTAAGCTAAGCAACATCTTCGGCAGAACAACCGGTCTCCGATCCCATAGTCCCAACGAGCAAATCCTCTGGCTGCGCTTCCGACCGTCGTTCGGCGCGTCTTGCGGAGTTGAAGTTGAAGTCGAACAATGAACGGACAGCGATCGTCCTTGGTCATTCAAGGCCTGCTGGGGAATGCTCTTCGGCACCACCGAGCCGGGCGACTGACCGAGGCTGCGCGAGTTTAGCGGTAGATTTTGGCAAGCGATGCCCATCAGGCGGACAGCCTGCATTTGCTTAGGGGCTTGGGTTGTGCCAAGGGCCGTGTGAAGCGATGATCGCGTCCGCCTCTTTCGGCCCCCAGCCGCGGCGCTTGTAGGGGCGAACCCGGTGGTGGTTTTTGAGCACTGGATCGACCACTGCCCAGGCGGCCTCAACCGCGTCCTCACGGGTGAAGAGCGCTCCATCGCCAGCCATGGCGTCGGTCAACAGCCGCTCGTAGGGCGCTTCCTCTCCCGGCTGTTCTTCGAAGAGGTAGAGCTCTCGCTGCTCCCCGACGTATTCCTTGCCGGCGACCTTGACGCGAGCGGCGAGGGCGATGGCCGAGTTGGGGGAGAGCCGGAAGCGCAGGTAGTTGGCCGGGCCGGTCTTTGGAATTGGCGCTGAGTCGGCGAAAAGCCTTTGCGGCGGCGGCTTCAGTTCCACCAGCACCTCGGTCGCGGTATCGGCCAGGTATTTGCCGGAGCGCAGATACCACGGCACCCCCTGCCAGCGCCAGGAGTCGATGAAAAGCCGCAGGGCGCAGAAAGTCTCGACGTCGGAGTTCTTCGCCACGTTTGGCTCCTTCCGGTAGCCAGCGTACTGGCCACGCACCAAATCGTCTGGCGTCAGAGGCTGCATGGCTTGAAAGATCTTGGCTTTCTCGCTGCTCACGGCTCCATAGTTCCGGCCGGCCGGCGGCTCCATGGCAAGTAGCGCCACGATTTGGAAGAGGTGGTTCTCGATCACGTCGCGCAGACAGCCGGCAGTTTCGTAAAACGCGCCGCGCCCCTGCACGCCGAAATCCTCGGATAGGGTGATCTGTACGCTGGCCACGTAGTTGCGGTTNNGGCTTTTCGACAATGACGCGCGCATGCTCGGACAAGTTCGCGGCACCGAGTCCCTTGATCACTGTCTCGAAGAGTGAGGGCGGGATAGCAAGGTAGTGCGCCGGGCGCCGAGCGCTACCCAGCGCCCGTTTTATCGCCGCGAATGTGGCCTGGTCTTTATAATCCCCACTCACGTATCTGAGCAGGGACAGAAGATGGTGGAGGGCACGCTGGTTATCGATCCCGCCCGATCGCTTTATGCTGTCGGTCACGCGTTTGCGAAGACGCGGCAGACTCCACTTCGGGAAAGCGACGCCGATTACCGGCACCTCGAGGGTACCTCGTTTCGCCATCGCATAGAGTGCCGGGAAGATCATCTTGTGGGCGAGATCGCCCGTCACACCGAAGAGCACCAGCGCGTCCGAACAGGATGCGGTCATCAGGCAACTCCCTTCTTGGCGGCCTTTTCCTTATGGCCGCCGAACTGGTAGCGAAGGGCGGACAATACCTTGCCGGCGAAGTTCCCTTCGCTACGCGAGCTGAAGCGTTCGTACAGCGCGGCGCTGAGGACGGGGGCAGAAACCGACTCGTCGATAGCGACGACGATCATCCAGCGCACCTCCGCCGAGTCCGAAACCCGACCGGCCCGCAGAAGGCGCCGCACCATGTTGATTCCCATCCGGCCCAGTCCGATCATACCCAATTCCATGAGGCTTTCCTGTCTCCTAGTGGATCGTAGCGCCCGTTCCTCCCACATCAGATGCTGGCCAGCGCGCCGAAGCAACTACGCTCTGGTCCACATTTGTCGGAAGTTCCGAGCCGTATCGCCAAGCCTGTACTGATCTGAATTCGGTCTGCTACAATTCAGCCACGGAGCAGGGACAGCTGCTCTGGGCCGAGTTTGCCTGCAGAACAGTTTTGGACGGTGGTTTAGCCTGGTGTCCATGATGTCCATTAACCTCGGAATTTGGTTCTATGGGGTTGAAACGGGCGACGCAGGCGAAACGGTTGAACCTTAGGAAATCCAGTAAATACGCGGGTTTTCGGTAACGGCAAGAAAAAAAGTGGGGACGTAGTTCAGTTGGTTAGAACGCTGCCCTGTCACGGCAGAGGCCGCGGGT
>PLIC01000312.1 GCA_003139995.1 Candidatus Acidiflorens stordalenmirensis
CGTGCTGTTCGCGCCGGAAGGAGCCTGACTCTCGCCATGAGCAGCCGCGCCCTAACTTGGGACAGTGACGACAGCCCGCTTTGGCGCGCTGCCGGTCTGTTGCTTCGCCCCCTTCACCTGGGATTGGCTTTTCCCTCCATCCTTTACGTGGCCGCGATGACCATTTTCCTGTTTCGCCCGCCAGACCTCTTTTCTTTTTACGCCGACCGAATCGCGTTCGGCATCCTGGTCTTCTTCGTTGCTCTGCGTACTATGGCGCTCCGCGATAAGATCCCATTCTTTGCCGGACTCAGTTTGCCCATGCTCAGTCTCACGGCGCTCGCGGTGCTCCGCGCGCTTCGGGAACCGTTCGACGCGCAAACCTGGAGCGTTATCGCCAGTAAGTACATCGTCCCCTTTGCTCTGTTTCACCTCGCTGTGCTGGTCTTCCGAGGCACATCGCAACGAAGACACTTCGCAATCTTCATCATATTTGCGCTCGCCTACCTCGTATTCATTGCCATTGCCTTCCTCGCGGACGCCCACTCACTCATCTTTCCGCGTTTCATTCTTGACGAAAACCTTGGTTTTCATGCTGACCGCGCTCGCGGCCCGTTTCTCCAGGCGGTGGCCAACGGCGTTTCGTTGAACATCCTTGGGATTCTTGTCATTGCGCTTCCACAGAGGCGCCAAGCCGTAGTCTGGTTGCTATGGCTGGCGCTGCCCTTGGCCGTGCTCGCCACGATGACGCGCGCCGTTTGGATTTCGTTCGCCGTCTCCACCTTCGTTCTCGGATTCCGCCTGATCGAACGCCGTATCCAAGCGGTGTGCGCCTTGTTGGCGATTGCAGGTCTCTTGGTTGGCCTGGCAATCGGCCTCAGCAACCACTCGCTGAGGACCGCTCTTTGGGACCGCGCCGGAGAGCACGGTCCGGTCGCCGCGCGCCTGGCCGTGTACGACGCCGGGTGGGCGATGTTCCGGGAGCGGCCATTCACCGGTTGGGCTGTAGGCGGTATGTACGCCGAGCTTGCCCGCCCTATGGAGGGCTACCACCTCCGCACCTATTATGTGCACAACACTTACCTAGCCTTGCTGGTTGAGTTTGGTGTGCCGGGGTTGGCCTTGTACGGCATTTTATTCTTCAACCTCTTCCGTCTCGCCTGGCGCGGCCAGCCCGGTGAGTCCGGCCCCGTCGCTTCCCTGCGCAAAGTTTGGCCCATCTTGCTCAGCGTTTATCTCTTCAACGCCTTCTTCGTCGACATGGCGTACCAGTTTGTTATCGGACTCATGTTCACCGTTGCCGGGATGCTCTGCGTGTCCGAGGAGTCCGTCGCATGACCACCATCGCTTACATCGCCAACGAGTTTCCTTCCTCCCTCGAACCTTATGTGATGGATGAAATCACAGAACTGCGCCGCCGCGGAGCGCGAGTGATCTGCTGCAGCGGCAAACGCGCCTCGCCGAACGATCTCAGCTTGACGGAACGCGGTTTCTGGAAAGAGACGCGCTTTTTTCAGCCGCTTTCCGACGATGAGCTTGTACGGGCGGCGCGCCGGCTCGCCTCCGATCGTCACAATCTCTGGCAGTTGTTGCGGCCCGTGCTGTGGGAGCGCGGAGCCTCGCCGTCCCGCCGCATTCGCACGCTAGGCCACACGGTGATGGGCGCCGCACTGGCGGAACAACTGGCGCCGCTCAATGTCAAGCACATCCACGCTCATCACGGATACTTCGCATCATGGATGGCCTTAGCCGCTGCGCGTCTGCTCGGAATTGGCTTCAGCTTCACTCTGCACGGCTCCGATCTGCTGCAGCGCGCGGATCTGCTCTCGACCAAGCTGCGCGCTTGCCAGTTCTGTGCAACCGTCTCCGACTACAACCGCCAGTACATTCTCCACAACTATCCTTCCACGCCCGCGGAGAAAATCATGGTGCAACGTCTCGGGGTCGATCGCGTGCTTTCCTGGCCTGCACCCGCACTGGCAGCCGCGGCGGAAGTCGAAGCGAAACATCGGCGGTTCTGTCTCCTCTCCGTCGGACGCCTGCATCGGGTGAAGGATCATCGCTTTCTTATCCAGGCCTGCGGCGCGCTTCGCGACCAAGGTCTCGACTTTCTCTGCTGGATCGTCGGCGAGGGGCCGGAGCGCCCCGCTCTCGAAAGTCAGATTACGGCGTTGGGGCTCCAAGGACGTGTTTACCTGATCGGTCACGTGTCTCGCACCGACCTTCAAGGCTATTACCGCTACGCCGACCTGGTCGTCATGACCAGCAGGAGCGAAGGAATCCTGGTGGTCCTGATGGAGGCCATGGCTCACGAAAAGCTCGTGCTGGCTCCTGCGATCACCGGGATTCCCGAACTGGTCGAGCACCAGCGCACTGGATTTCTTTACCAACCTGGCTCTTTGCCCGATTTCGTCAGCGCCGTCAGTTGGATTCAGGGCCACAAAGCTTCCATGGCCGGAATCCAGCGCGCGGCCGCGGCCAGCATCGCCGCTTCCTTCAATCGCCAGCGAAACCTACGCGCTTTTGCCGAACAATTCCTGGCCCGCATTCCCCAATCGGAGGGTGACCATGCGCATCCTGTATTGCAACAAATACGACTATCCGTTCAGCGGCACTGAAGCGTACCTCTTCGACCTCATCCATCAGATGGATCGGCGCGGCCAGGAAACCGCTCTGTTCAGCATGGACCATGGCCGTACTCCCGCTTTCGCAGGCCGCAGCTATCGCATTCCACATCTTGATTTCAAGGATCCAAACGCCGGTTTGCTGAAGAAGGTCAAGATGGCGGCGCACGCTCTCTATTCACCATCGGCCCGGCGCGCCATGCGCAGTTGCCTTGCCGATTTTTCACCCGATCTGGCCCATGTCCGCGGAATCTACCACCACTTGTCGCCATCGATTCTTTGGGAATTGAAGCGCCAGGCTATCCCCGTGCTCTACCACCTGAACGATTTCAAGATTTTGTGCCCAACCTACAATTTTGTCGCCGATGGCCGCCCCTGCGAACTCTGCAGTAACGGCGCTTTCCACCACGCCGCCACGAAAGGTTGCTATGCCGGCCCACGTTCCAGCGCCGTAGTTCTTGCCGCCGAAGCCTACCTGCACAAACGGTTGCGAACTTACGAACGCTGCGTGGACATGTTCCTGGCTCCCAGCGAATTCGCGCGCAACAAGTTGATCGCCAGCGGATTCCCTGCACAACGCATCGAAGTCCTGCCCCACTTCCAGGCTCTGCCCAGCGACGAAGACCTCGCCACCGATAAAGGATACCTGTTCTACTTCGGCCGGCTCTCTCCAGAGAAAGGCGTCTATGAGCTCTTGCGCGCCATGGTGCGGCTGCCACACGTTCCTCTGGTCATCGCGGGAGACGGTCCCGAGCGTCCCCGGCTCGAGGCGCTGGCGCGAGAACTGAACTTGAACCAAGTCCTGTTCGCGGGCATGGTCCATGGCGAAAAACTCCAGAAACTCATCGCCGGTTGCAGCTTCTCCGTGTTTCCGTCCCACGCCTACGAGACCTTAGGAAAATCCATTCTGGAGTCCTATGCCTGGGGACGGCCCGTCATCGCCTCCGATTTGGGTTCGCGGCGCGAACTCGTCCAACATGGCGTCACCGGCCTCCTTTATGCCGACGGGGACCGTGAACAACTGGCTCATTCCATCGGATTTCTGTTCGACCGCCCCGATCTGATCGAGAAGATGGGCGCCGCAGCTCGCAGTCGCGTGAAAGCAAATCACGACCCCGATCGACACGTGGAGAAGCTGCTCGAACTCTATTACCGGCTCACATCCACCAAGAAGCTTCTGTCCTTCCCCGCCGCGCCGGAGCCTCCGCGCCCGCGCCGCAGCGTCCGTGTGGCGTTCATCGGAGGTCGCGGTGTGGTCTCCAAGTACAGCGGCATCGAATCCTACTACGAGCAGGCTGGCCACGAACTCGCCCGCCTCGGGCACGAAGTCACCGTATATTGCCGCAGCTATTTCACTCCTCCCATGGACACGCACAACGGCATGCGCGTGCGGCGGTTGCCGACCATCCGCTCCAAGCACCTGGAAACGGTCGTCCATACTCTGTTGAGCACAGCGCATGCCATGACGTCGGACTACGATGTCGTCCATTACCACTGCCTGGGACCGGCGCTGTTCTCTTTTCTTCCGCGGCTTGCCGGGAAGAAGACTGTCGTCACCGTGCAGGGTCTCGACTGGCAGCGCGGCAAGTGGGGCCGGATTGCGGCGCGCGTACTGCGCTGGGGAGAAGCGGCTGCTGTTTCCTCGCCCGACGCCACCATGGTCGTCTCGCGCACCCTGCAGCAGCACTACCGCCAGCAGTACAAGCGCGATACCATCTACGTCCCCAACGGAGCCACGCTGGCGCCCCGGCGGCTGCCCCGGAAACTGATCGAGTGGGATCTCCTCGCGGACAACTACGTCCTTTTCTTAGGCCGCTTTTCGCCGGAAAAAAACTGCCATCTCCTGATCGATGCTTTCGAAAACCTCCACACCGGCATGAAACTGGTCCTCGCCGGGGGGTCGAGCGGAGGATCGAGCCACTCCGATTCCTACGCCGAGAGCTTGCGCCGTCACGAATCCGACCAGATCCGTTTCCTTCCCTGGGTCTCTGGCAGCGATCTCGAAGAGCTTCTCTCCAATGCCGCTCTGTTCGTGCTTCCGTCTGAACTTGAGGGCCTGTCGTTGGCTCTTCTCGATGCCATGGCGGCCGGGGTCTGCGTCTTAACTAGCGATATCCCCGAAAATAATGAAGTGGTCGATGGCGCCGGCTTCACCTTCCACCGCGGTGACCAGGCAGATCTTGAGCGCATGCTCGACTTGCTCATCCACAATCCCGAACTTCGCCATCAGTCCGCAACCCGGGAACGCGCGCGCATACAGGGCCAGTATCTCTGGCCCGAAATCGCCCGCTTGATCGAAAGAGCCTATTACAACGTGCTGGGCTGGAGCCCGAATGAACATGTGCCCAGTGAACAGATCGCACGCGTTCTGACATTCAACCAAGGAGATTAGAGCGGAATCACAGTTGCCGAATACCGCTCGTGTGGGGACGGGCGCCCTCGCCCGTCCAACCGAGCGCAGCTCGGTTTCCGTCGGTGGCCACAGCAACTCTGGTTCCGCTCTAAGTCCCAAACTCTCAAACTCTGTCATCCCGAACGAAGTGAGGGACCCCTACCCGCGGAAAGAATCTGCATCCGGCGCGGCGTCGCGAGAATCCATTTGTAGTGAAAGCAGTCGGGCTCTGCCCGAAGCGGTTGCCTGCAGAGACGGGGCTTGCCCCGTCTCCTTTGCACCGGGCGGGAGACGCGGCAAGCCGCGAATCCAGCCTCGGAGGGGCGAACCAGCTTAGCCCAGCGCTTAAGCGCTGGGAAAGATTAGTAAATGTGATTCAAGTCCCGGAGGGACGACCGAGTTCTCACGCACACTCTATCGGGGCCGGTTGTCGCAAACCGATTTTTTGCAGTCTGCTAAATTAATCACAACTCTAGGAGAAGCGAAATGCTAGCAGTAGGCGAACCGTTCCCCTCATACTCGCTGACGGCCACCGTCAGCACCGACAATAGCGACAAAGCGTTCAAAACTATCACCGACCTCGACTACGCCGGCAAGTGGAAGGTGTATTTCTTCTGGCCCAAGGATTTCACCTTCGTCTGCCCCACGGAAATCGCAGCGTTCGGCAAGCTGAACAAGGAATTTCTGGATCGCGACGCGCAAATCCTCGGCGGCAGCACCGACTCCGAATTCGTGCACCGCGCCTGGCGCGTTCACCACGAAGACCTGCACAACCTGCCGTTCCCCATGCTGGCGGACATCAAACGCGATCTCTCGGAAGCGCTCGGCATTCTCGATCCCAAAGCAGGCGTCGCGCAGCGCGCCACCTTCATCGTCGATCCCGAGGGTGTCATCCGTTTCGTGATGGTGACCGACCTCTCCGTCGGACGCAATCCGCAGGAAGTTCTCCGCGTGCTCGATGCATTGCAGACCGACGAACTCTGCCCCTGCAACTGGAAGAAGGGCGAACCGACACTCGTCGTATAAGAATCGACGTCCAAATTCTCGACGTTCAAACTCAGGCAGGACGCTCGTGTAGGGACGGGCGCCCTCGCGAGCCTGCCCTGAGCGCAGTCGAAGGGGCCAAGCCGAGCGCAGCTCGGCAGTTGCCGGCGGCCACAACAAATCTGGATTCGCTATAAGTGTGAGCAACCTATGACTCTGAATGAACTTCTCGATACCGTGCCCGCGTACGCCAAAGATCTGAAACTGAACTTGTCGTCGCTGCTGCAACAGCAGGAACTGAACGAGCAGCAGATCTGGGGCACCGTGGCTGCATCCGCCATTGCCTCCCGCAACCCGCAAGTGATTCAGACCTTGCTCGCGGAAGCGGCTTCGCACCTGTCGCCGCAAGCTCTCGAAGCGGCCAAGAGCGCCGCCGCCGTCATGGGCATGAACAATATCTATTACCGCTTCCAGCACCTGGCAAAAAACCCAAAGTATGCCACGCTGCCGGCCCGCTTGCGCATGAACGTTCTGCGCAACCACGGCATTGATGCGGTCGATTTCGAACTCTGGTGCACTGCCGTCTCGGCGATCAATGGCTGCGGACTCTGCGTCGATTCTCACGAGCAGGTTCTCCGCAACAAAGGCATATCGGAGGAATCGATCCTCGCGGCCGTGCGCCTGGCGTCCGTAATTCATGGCCTGGCAACGGTTTTCGACACCGAAGCTGTCGCCCCCACCCAGACCGTACCGGCCTGATTTGGATCCGCGCCGCACTCCGTTTGTGTGGGGACGGACGCCCTCGCCCGTTCAAGCCGAGTACAGCTCGGCAGTTACCGGTAGCCACAACAACTCTGGATTCGCTATAAAAGCAAATCGATCATCTCCGCACCGGCCATCTCTGCAAAAGACCGATCTGGTGTGCCCTTCCAGCAGGCTGGACAATTCGAGCAGCGTCGCGTCAATTCAGCCGAAACTCGACCGCAATCGTAGTTTCAACCTCAACCGCCTGGCCGCTGGATAGGTACGGCTCGAATTTCCAGGACTGCACGGCCTCCGTCGCCGACTGCACCAGCAGGTCGGGCCCCGACACAGGACGCAAGCGCTTCACGCTGCCATCCGGCGCAATCACCGCATCCAGCACCACCAGCCCTTCGGTTCCCGCCGTTCGCGCCGCCTCTGGATAAACCGGCTCGACCTTCGTGACAATCCGCTTCTCCATGGTTTCAGGAGAGACGATTTCTGGAGAAACGGTTTCAGGAGAGACTCCGAACCCCGACTCCGCAGCCTGCGCGTGTGTTTCCAACTCGTTCCAGGACCTCTGCCACTGCCACCATCCGAGAGCAGCCAGCGCCAGCATGCAAGCGCACAGCACATAAAATCCGCGGCGCCCTATGCGAATTCTGTGTCTTGGCTTAGCAGCCAGTTTCGCGGCGACCACGGGCGCTTCCGTCTTTGCATCTGCAACTTTCTCTTCTTTTCTGAAATCTTCTTTTCTGAAATCTATGAAATCCGGCTGTGCAGCGGAGCGGCAAACCCAATGCCGGATCATCTCCCGCTGCTCCGCTGACAGCCCCACAAACTCAAGCCCGCAATGGAAACGTGACTGATAACGAACCAATGCGCGCACTCGAACGAGAACGCCAACATTCGGAAGCCGCAGTTCGACCGCGACCTGTTGGCCCGCGGGCAGTTCTCCGGCCACCACCGCGCCCACACCGGCTTCGCTGAGGTCGGTGCAGCGCCCAGGCAAATTTTCGGGAACCCCGGATTGCAATACGATCAGGTCTAAGGGTACGTTGATGGGGTGCCGTGGAAAAACGCGCTGTGTCGTTTCGTCGAACACCAGCGATGGAGCTGCACTCATCCGACTGCCTCCGCAGAATCGAAAATCATTGTCGTGCGGCTGGAATCAACGACGAATGCGGCGCTTGCGAGGATCGTTGCTTAGAGTATATCGGAACGGGACGAAAACGCTGAAATAGTTTTCCTCAGCGCCGGGCTTCACTCCTCGAAGTGTTCTCCTACTCCATGTCCCGCCAGTTTGGCCCAACTCCGATTTCCACCACCAGCGGAACCGCGAGCGCATGCGCGTTCTCCATGCGCTCCCGCACCAGCGGCCTTATTCGGTCCACTTCGCTCTCCGGCACTTCGAACACAAGTTCATCGTGCACCTGCAAAGTCATCCGCGATTTCAGTCCGCGCCTCCGGATTTCCTCATCGATCCGTATCATCGCGACTTTGATCAAGTCGGCGGCCGTCCCCTGCAGCGGAGTGTTCACCGCGGTGCGCTCCGCAAACCCGCGCTGGGTGGCGTTCTTGCTGTCGATATCGGGAATCGGCCGGATGCGCCCGAACAGCGTCTTCGCTTTCCGATCGCGCCGCGTCTGCTCGAGCGTCGCATCGATAAACGCGCGGACGCCGGCATATTTTTCGAAATAGGCATCGATAAATTTCTTCGCCTCGCTGGTCGTGATTCCCAACTGTTGTGACAGGCCAAACGCCGACAAACCGTAAACAATCCCGAAGTTCACCACCTTCGCCTGCCGCCGGTGGTCCGGCGTGACCATCAGCGGCGGCACGCCAAACACCTGCGACGCGGTCAGCGTGTGAATGTCGTCGCCGCGCCGGAACGCTTCCACCAGCAGCTTGTCTTTCGAAAAATGCGCCAGCAGCCGCAGCTCGATCTGCGAGTAATCCGCGGCCAGCAGTACGTGCCCCGGCTCACCAATAAAAGCCGCCCTAATCTCTCGCCCAAGTTCCGTGCGAATCGGAATATTCTGCAGGTTCGGATTCGCCGAAGACAGTCTTCCCGTTGCTGTTCCCGTCTGCCCGAAAGTCGTATGCACGCGGCCGCTCTGGCCGCGAATCAGCGCGGGCAATGCATCCACATAAGTCGATTTCAACTTAGTAAGTTGCCGGTACTCCAGCACCAGCCGCGGAACTTCGTGATCCGCCGCCAGTCCTTCCAATACATCCACCGTCGTCGAAATCTTTTTTCCTTTCCCGTATTTCGACGGCATCGGGAGACCGAGCTTGTTGAACAGCACATCCCCGAGTTGCTTCGGCGAATTGATATTGAACTCCAAACCGCACCGCTCATAAATGTCCCGTGCCTTGGCTTCGGCCTCACGCTGCAACTTCACCGACATCTGCCCCAGCACCGCCGGATCGATCTTCACTCCGACGTCTTCCATGCGCGCCAGCACTGGCACGAGCGGCGCATCGATCTCCTCGTACACCGAGGTCAGTCCCTGGTCGTCGACTTCTTTGCGGAGCGCGCTCGCCAGCCTACCCGTCATATCCGCCGCTTCCGCCAGGTTGCCGCTCAGCTTCAAGTTGAATCTCCGCAGGGCAACCTCCGGCAACGAATGCGATGAGTAAGTCGGATCGAGCAGGTAGGAATACAGCATCGGATCATGCTTCACTCCCGCCAGCGTAATTCCCTGCTCGCCGAAAAAGTGCAACGCCGACTTGAGATCGTGGACCGTCTTCGGCAGAGCGGCATCTTCGAGCATGCCCTTCACTCGATCGGCGAGCGCTCTGTTTTCCAGCGTCACCATCACCCCAGCCCCTGGCGCATTCGAAACGGCGATGCGCTTTACACCGGCACTCTGATCCTCCGCGTCCGCGGGCTGCAAAGCCAGAAACCCCGGCTGCGCCGGCTGAGGCACCTCGTCTTCTTCCGCAGTGCTCTCGGTGTGAACGCTCTCCGTGTGCTCTGTCGGAATTGCCAGCGCGAGCGGCACCCCCTCGCCCAAGCCCCTCAAATAATCCTCGAATTCAGCCTTCGACTTGATTTCCCGGTAGTCGCCCGCCTTCACTTCAACTACGGTAAGCAGTTCCTTCAGCAACGACGTAAATTCGAGCTCGGCAAACAGCGCGCGCAGAGATTCAACGTCCGGCTCGCCCGCTTTCATCGCCGCAACATCCAGCTCGACCGCAACGCCGGTATCAATCGTCACCAGTCGTTTACTGTGCAGGATGTTGTCGCGATTATTCTGCAACGATTCCCGATACGTCTTCTTCTCCACTTCGGCGGCGCGTTCCAGCGCCTGTTCCACGCTGCCAAAGCGCCGAATAAGTTCCACCGACCCCTTGTCGCCGATCCCCGGCGCCCCCGGAATGTTGTCCACCGCGTCGCCGCGCAGCGCCATCACATCCACCACCTTCGACGGAGGCACTCCAAGAATCTCCTCGACTTTCGCCGCATCGCAAATCAGGTTGTCCTTCGGCGGATTCAGCACTTGCACCTTGTCGTTCACCAACTGCAGCATGTCTTTATCGCTCGAAACCACAAACACCGGATACGATTCCGTCGCCGCTTTCCGGGCCAACGTTCCGATCACATCGTCGGCTTCGTAACCTTCGAGCTGCAAAATTGGGATGCGATATCCCTCCAGCGCCCGCCGAATATACGGAATCTGCTGCGCCAGGTCCGGCGGCATCTCGGCGCGGTTCGCCTTGTAGCCGCCATACTCCGCTTCCTTGAAGGTCTGCGTCTTGATGTCGAACTTGCGGATCGTGGTGATCGCTTCCGCCTGCTGATTGCGGATCGTTGGCGCGCCCACATCGAACACCGCCGCCAGATACTCGGGCGAAAAGTCCTCCCGCAGCTTCCGCAGCATGTTGACGAACACATAAGTCGCTGCTGTCGGAACTCCCGTCTTGGTGGACATCGGCCGCTGCCGCGCCATCGCGTGATAGGCGCGAAAAATGAACGACATCGTATCGATCAGGAAAATCCGGCCCTTGCCCTCAGCGGAGAGGGGCGTAGGCCCAGGCGCAACACTCGCTTGCGGCGGCGATTTCTTTTTCGGAGTCACCCGGCCAAGTTTAACAGTTGTGGAAGATCGGGGGCCGGGGACGAATAGCGGATTGCGGCTCCTGAGCGAACGACGCTCCAAACTTAGCCCAATCGCGTATGATATGAAGTTTTCGGCTCTCGCCCCGCTGAGTGCTGAATGCTGAGTGCTGAATGCTGCCCTTCAAGCTCGTTTACAGCGACGACTACTACCTGCCCATCGGCTCCCATGTTTTCCCCGCCGAAAAATACAAGCGCATTCATGACCGCCTGCTCGCCTCCGGAATCGCCGCGCCTTCCGATTTTGTCGTTCCTTCTCCGGCAACCGACCGGGACGTGCTGCTCGTACACACTCCGCAGTACGTCGAGAAATTGAAGACAGGCACGCTCAGCGCGCGCGAACAGTTAGAGCTCGAAGTCCCGTACTCGCCGGAGTTAGTGCGCGCCTTCTGGCTTAACGCGGGCGGCTCCATTTTGGCCGCCGATCATGCCCTCAACGACGGCATGGCCATCAGCATCGGAGGAGGATTCCATCACGCTTTCCCGGATCATGGCGAGGGCTTCTGCTTGATCCACGATGTGGCCATCGCCATCCGCCGCATGCAGCGCGACGGCAAGATTCACAGGGCGATAACCGTCGATTGCGACGTGCATCAAGGCAATGGCACGGCCGCGATTTTTGCCGGCGCACGCACGGCCAGCGGGCCGCTGCCGCCAGTGCCAAACGCCCCGATGAATCCGGCTTTTTCAGGAAATATCCCGGCTAAAGCCGCAGCCAAAACAAGGATGCACAGCGGCCACGCCGGAGACGTCTTCACCATCTCGCTCCACCAGGAAAATAACTATCCGGCGTGGAAACCTCCGTCTTCGATTGACATCGATCTTCCCGACGAAATTGGCGACGATGACTATCTCGCCTGGCTCGACAACGCGCTCGGCTCCGGCCTGCGCCAGTTCAACCCGGAGTTGCTCTGTTACCTTGCCGGAGCCGATCCCTATCGCGAAGACCAGCTCGGCGGCCTCTCGCTCACCATCGGCGGATTGAAGAAGCGCGACGAACTCGTCTTTCGCGCCGCCAAAGCCCGCGGCATCCCCGTAATGGTCACCCTCGCCGGCGGTTACGCCCGAAAGCTCGAAGACACAATCACGATTCACTGCAACACCGTGGTCGCGGCGAAAGAAGTGATGCAGAAGTGATGTTGTAGACAGCGCCCATTCACCCGCACGCGCTCAAGGCAATCGACGGGCCCACATCTCGAAAAGCGCGAGATGTGGGGCGCCCACTAACAGATATACTCGACGCATGGACGTCATCCCTTCGCAGCTTGCGCACCGTGAGTTCTATCACATTCTGATCAGCGCCGTGGCGCCGCGGCCGATCGCTTGGGTCTCGAGCCTCAGCGCTTCCGGACAACCCAACCTCGCGCCCTTTTCGTTTTTCAACGCCGTATGCGCCAATCCTCCGCTGCTGGCGTTTGCGCCGTCGATGCGCTTGCCGAAGAAATCGGGAGCAGCGGCAGGAGATTCCGCTGCACCGGTCGCTGGTCAGCCCGCCGGACAATCTAAAGACACACTGCGCAACATTCGCGAGACCGGAGAGTTCGTGATCAACGTGGTCACCTTCGAACTGGCCGAGGCCATGAACCTGACCAGCGGTGAATATGACGCGTCCATCAACGAGTTCGAAGTGGCGAAACTCGCCTCAGCGCCTTCGAAAATCGTGCGGCCGCGGCGCGTGGCCGAGTCTCCCGTCAGCTTTGAATGCAAGCTGCATCAGATTCTCGACTTCAATCCCGGCCCCGAAGGCGGCAGCCTGGTGATCGGTGAAATCGTCTCGGTTCACATCGACGAGCGGCACATGAAAGATGGACGCCTGGACCGCAACTCGCTCGATCTAATCGGACGCATGGGCGGCATCCAGTACACGCGAACCACGCAGCGGTTTGAAATGGCGCGTCCGAAGGTGGAGTGAAGGGAAGCCGGCGGCAAGTCCTCGTGCCGGCTTTCTCGACATTACCAAACTGCATAGGTCCTTCGCTTCGCGCAGGATGACACCGAGGATTTTGCGAACGGCGAACCGCGAACGACCGCCGACAAACGACCAGCGACTCTCGCTCCGTCGCGGCTGCTAAAATAGCTGCTTAGGCTATGTTCGAGAATCTCCAGGAAAAACTCCAGCGCGCCTTCAAGTCTCTTCGCGGGCAAGCCGTCCTCACGGAAGAGAACATCTCCGAGGCGCTGAAACAGATTCGTCTGGCGCTGCTTGAAGCCGACGTCAACTTCAAAGTCGTCAAAGACCTCATCGACCGCATACAGGCCAAGGCCGTCGGCCAGGAAGTGCTGACCGCGCTCTCGCCGGGCGAGCAGGTCATCAAGATCGTCCGCGACGAACTGGTCGCGACGCTTGGCAAAGATACGGCTAAATTAAAGTTTGCCTCGCAGCCGCCGACTGTCGTGCTCATGGCGGGGCTGCAAGGCTCCGGCAAAACCACGACCTCCGGTAAGCTCGCCAACTGGCTCAAGAATGGCGGACACCGGCCTTTGCTCGTCTCGGTCGACGTCTACCGCCCTGCCGCGCGCGAGCAACTGAAAGTCGTGGCGGCGGCGATCAAGGCCAACCTTTACGAAGGCGAGGTCGGCGAAGCGAACACGGCGACCGTCGAGCGCCTCGCCAAAGAAGCGCGCCGCGAGGCCATCAACACTGGCTGCGACGTGCTCATCGTCGACACCGCCGGCCGTCTACACATCGACGACCAGCTCATGGAAGAGATGCAGTCGCTCAAGCGCCTGCTCAATCCGCAGGAAATTTTGTTCGTCGCCGATTCGATGACTGGACAAGACGCCGTCCGCTCGGCCGACGAGTTCCATAAGAAGCTCACGCTCACCGGCGTCGTACTTACTAAGATGGACGGCGACGCGCGCGGGGGCGCGGCGCTCTCTATTCGCCAGGTCACCGGACAGCCCATCAAGTTCATCGGCGTCGGCGAAAAATACGACGCGCTCGAGCCCTTCCATCCCGACCGCATCGTCTCGCGCATTCTCGGCATGGGCGACATCCTCTCGCTTATCGAAAAAGCCGAGTCGCAGATCGACAAGAAGAAGGCCAACGAACTTGCCTCCAAAGTCCTTGCTGGCGACGGCTTTTCGCTCGAAGATTTCCGCGACCAGTTGCGGCAAGTTCGCAAGATGGGATCGCTGCAAAGTCTGATGGGTATGTTGCCCAGCATCGGCGCGTTTTCCGGTATGCAGAAAGCCGCCGACAGGGTTGACGAAAAACAGATCAACCGGGTCGAGGCCATCATCAATTCGATGACCGGATACGAGCGCAACCATCACGAAGCCATCAACGGCAGCCGCCGCAAGCGCATCGCCCGCGGCTCCGGCACCAGCGTGCAGGAAGTCAACAACCTGCTCCGCCAGTATGCCCAGATGAAAAAAATGTTCAAGCAAATGGGCAAGCCGAGTTTCGCGCGGCGAATGGCGGGGATGAAGTTCCCCGGAATGTAGAGGCAGTGGTCAGTGGTGAGTGCCTGAGCCGCTTGGGATTTTACTGACAACTGGCCACTGGCAACTGCTCTTCGACAGCACCATCCTGTTCGCCTCCACGAACGAAGGCTACACGGATCGCCCCGAGCCTATGGATATTCTGTCGGTCGTTGAGAGCGGCGGCTGAGATTTTAACCAAGCGGTAACTGGATCGGGCTGACTGTTAGCTCGTCTGCGCCAAGCGATTTTTTGTGTTCCACTCGACGTTACTTTGAGTGCTCGATGAAATCGAGATGGTCGAGGTCACAACATAGAACGGCAGACTTCAGCGGCAAACGCGCACGGTTCCAAGAGGCTAGCAGGATGCGTTTGTATTACGATAGACCCGGTGACACTGGCCGATAGTTTCCTTCCCATAATCGAGAGGCGGTTACCTCAATCGTGACGCTAAATCGTCTTTTCGCCCGACTTCCGCTGGAACGCGGTCTCATGTTTGTGAGCATCGGTCTTGGGCTCGTGCATGCGTGGGTGGGCCGCTACTCGATGAATCCGGATGGCATGTCTTACCTGGATGTGGGCAACTCGTTCTTTCGTCGCGATTGGGCGAATGCCGTCAATGCACATTGGAGCCCTCTGTATCCATGGGCACTTGGGCTCGTGGTTGGGTTGGCGAAGCCTTCGCCGAAGTGGGAATTTCCTCTGGTTCACCTGGTCAACTTTGGGGTCTTTGTCGTCGCATTGTTCGCTTTTCGCTTTCTATTGCGCGCGTTGCTCGCGTTCGTTAGGGAACGAACTTCTGACGGAGCGCCCAATGGCGGGCAAGCTTTGCCGGAGTGGGCGCTAGTTCTCCTGGCGTATCCCATATTTTTGTGGACTGCTCTGGAAGTGGAGACGTTGTATGGTGTCTCACCGGATTTAGCCGTGATGGCTTGCTCCTGCCTGACGGCGGGAATGCTGTTGCGCCTCCGGCAGGGCGACCGGCTTTTGAGGTTCGCGTTGTTTGGCCTCATCCTCGGAATTGGATACTGGACGAAAACCATATTGTTCCCACTCGGCTTTGTGACTCTCGGCGCAGGTTATTTGTGGAAACGCTCGAGGCCAGGTTGGGGACGCGGGGGCGGCGGTAGCCGCTCTGGCCTTTCTGTGCGCCTCCGCTCCATTGATCTTCTTGCTATCTCACCAGAAGGGCCGGTTTACGTTCGGCGATTCGGGGAAGATGAACTATGCGTGGTTCGTATCTCCCCGAACGTTTTCGAGAAATTGGCAGGGAGAAGTTCCCGGCAGTGGAGTACCCGTTCATCCGACGCGGCAACTGCTGCGGTACCCTCCGCTTTTTGAGTTCGACGGTCCAGTGGCCGGTACTTATCCGCCGTGGACCGACCCTTCGTATTGGAATGAGGGGCTGCAGTGGCATTTCAAGTTAAGACCTCAAATGGAAGTGCTTGCGGGCACAGTCCCGAGCGAAATCCGACTGTTGCTTCGCGCCCGGCCGGAACTGGTCGCCGGGTTGACCGCGCTCGCGCTGCTCAGTGGACAGCTATGGCTGGCCAGCTTGCGCAAGTTGTGGCCACTCATCGCGATTTCGATTGCCGACATGGGGCTTTTCCTTCCTCTGGTTGAAAACGATCGTTACTTGGGGGGCTTTGTTCTGGTTTTGTATCTCGCCTTGATTGCGGCCGTGCGACTTCGCCCGGAGGTTCAGAAGAGCGGCGCCTGCGTCGCTTTTGCGGTATTTCTAGTGATGGCGATGGGCACGGCGGACTACACGGTTCGCGTTGCCATGAACCATATGGCGATCCCGGGAACCGGTCCGGAATCGGCGTGGCGGGACGTCGTTGCCGCCGAGCAGCTTCGGCGCATGGGTGCTCAACCCGGGGACAAGGTCGCAGTCATCGCCGACGGCACCGGAGCGTTTTGGGCCCATCTGGCGAAGCTACGGATCGTCGCTGAGATTATGGACATGAACCACGGCTCCAGAGAGTTCTGGGACGCTCCCCAGGAAGTGCAACAACAGGTGTATGACATCTTTGCACGAACCCGTGCAAAACTGGTGGTGACATCGTGTCCGCCCTTCCCGCCAGGAGCGCCCACCGGCTGGGAACAAATTGCGGGGACACCGTACTGCGTGCGCCCACTGCAGCCGTGAACAAAGACCACACCGACCGCCCCGAGCCGCTGTGGATTCTGTCAGTCGTCGAGAGCGGCGGCTGAGATTAAGCCCGCATCCACCCACCATTTCCTAGCATCTAAACCTTGACAATGATTCGCTCAGGTTATAGCATAAACCAGAACGTAATCATCATCGCACTGATTGTAAAGCACTTATCTATTTCGGAGGAGCGTTATGGGAAAGATTATCGGAATTGACCTTGGCACCACCAACTCCTGCGTGGCGGTTATGGAGGGCGGAGAGCCCAAGGTTATCGCGAACGAAGAAGGTGGCCGGACCACGCCTTCGGTCGTCGGCTTCACCAAAACCGGGGAACGGCTGGTAGGGCAGGTCGCCAAACGGCAGGCCATCACCAACCCTGAGAACACCGTGTACTCGATCAAGCGGTTCATGGGACGCCGCTACGACGAGGTCAGCGAAGAACTGAAAATGGTCCCATACAAGGTCGAGCGGGACGGCGACAACGTCGTGATCATCGCGCAGGGCAAGCGGTTCACGCCGCCAGAAATCTCCGCGATGATCCTGCAAAAACTGAAGAAGTCGGCGGAAGACTATCTCGGCGAAAAAGTCACCGAGGCGGTCATCACCGTGCCGGCGTATTTCAACGACGCGCAGCGGCAGGCTACCAAAGATGCCGGACGAATCGCGGGGCTCGAGGTGAAGCGAATCATCAATGAGCCGACCGCGGCCGCGCTGGCCTACGGGCTCGATAAGGGCAAGGACGAGACCATCGCCGTCTACGACTTCGGCGNNGACAACATCGATCAGCGGCTGGTCGATTGGCTGATTGACGAGTTCAAGAAAGACGAGGGCCTCGACCTGCGCGGCAAGGGCAACGAGATGGCTCTGCAGCGTCTGCGCGACGCGGCGGAGCGCGCGAAGATCGAGCTTTCGACCACCATGGAGCACGAGATCAACCTGCCGTTCATTACGGCGGACGCCTCCGGGCCGAAGCACCTGGTGAAAAAACTGACCCGGGCCAAGCTCGAAACCATGATCGAAGACATTTTGCAGCGCTCGGTCGGCCCCTGCAAGCAGTGCATGAAAGATGCGGGTATCGATGCCAGCAAAATTAACGAAGTGGTGCTGGTCGGCGGACAGACGCGCATGCCTCGCATTCAGCAGATCGTAAAAGAACTGTTTGGACGCGAAGGCCACAAAGGCGTGAACCCGGATGAAGTTGTAGCAATTGGCGCGGCGATTCAGGGCGGCGTGCTCAAGGGCGAGGTGAAAGACCTGCTGCTCTTGGACGTGACTCCGCTGACGTTGTCGATCGAAACGCTGGGCGGGGTTGCGACGGGGATGATCCCGCGCAACACGACGATTCCGACGAAGAAGACGGAAACGTTTTCGACGGCAGCCGACAGTCAGACTTCGGTTGAAGTGCATGTGCTGCAGGGCGAGCGTCCACTGGCGGCGCAGAACCGCACGCTGGGCAAGTTCCATTTGACCGGATTGCCGCCGGCGCCTCGGGGAGTACCGCAGATTGAAGTGACGTTTGACATTGACGCGAACGGCATCCTGAACGTAACCGCGAAAGATATGGCCACGGGCAAGGATCAGAAGATCACGATCACGTCGTCTTCGGGTTTGTCGAAGGAAGAGGTCGAGCGCATGGCCAAGGAAGCCGATGCGCACTCGGCCGAAGACAAGGCGCGGCGCGACGAAATCGAGGCCAAGAATCAGCTCGACTCGATGGTTTACAACATCGAGAAAATGCTGAAGGAGCATGGCGACAAGATCTCGGGCACCGAGCGCGGCGACGTGGAGAACGCGCTGGCGGACGCGAAGAAGGCCATCGAAAGCGGCGACAAACCGCAGATGGATTCGGCGCGTGAGCGGTTAACCACGGCGTCGCACAAGCTGGCGGAGCAGATGTACAAGGCAACGCAGGCAACTCCCGGCGCGGCGCCGGGCGCGGGCGGCGCGGGACCAGCGCCAGGTGCAGCTCCCGGCGGAAACGGTGAGGCCAAGAAGAAAGACGAAGGCGTAATCGACGCCGAGTACGTGGATGTGGAAGAGAAGAAGTAAGCTTGGCTATTAGCTCTTGGCTTTTAGCTTTCGGCGGCTGGTGGCACATTCGTTGCCCCAGGCCGCATTGGAATAGTTATTGTTGTCATCCCGAGCGAACCGAGGGATCTGCAGTTCGCGGCAAGATGCAGATCTCTCGGTTCGCTCGGGATGACAAGATCCTTGGGATTGGGAAAGAGGACGCGAATTGAGATTCGAAGTCAATGGACAGATGTTTTTTGTGAACTTCGTCCCGGAAGAAGGACGCTGGTATTGCTACGCGCCGACCGCGACGGGAGTGCAGCGGATTCCCGTGTCGATGGACACCGCGCCCTTTGAGGCGTTCACCATGTCGGTGGACGAGCAAGCGAAGGAAGTGGTGAACTGAGGAACCAGTTCTCAGAATTCCGATTCATGAGCAACGATTCAAAGCGTGCCATCCTAAGCGGAGCCGAAGGACGCCATCACGCACGCGCTACAATGTAAGGCTGAATGCTGATGGCTGAGTGCTGACGGCTGACATGGCCACCCAAACCAAAGACTATTACGGCGTTCTCGGCGTCAAGAAGTCCGCGTCCACCGACGACATCCGCAAGGCGTTCCGCAAACTTGCGCGCAAGTATCATCCCGACGTCAATCCTGGCGACAAAACGGCGGAAGAAAAGTTTAAGACTCTTTCCGAGGCCAACGACGTCCTCAGCGATCCCAAGAAGCGGAAGATTTACGACCAGCTCGGGTTCTACTCCGACAACATCGATGCGGCGACGGCCGAAGCCTACGCGCGCGGCGGCGGACAGCCTGGGGCCGGCCCCGGCCCCGGCGACTTTGGCGGAGGCTTCCCGGGAGCCCGCCATCCCAGTGGACAAAGCAACGTTGATTTCGGCGGCTTTGACTTTTCCGATCTGTTCGAAGGCGCGCGCGCTGGCGGACGGAAGGGATCCAGCGGCTCGACCGGCGGGTTCCGCGATATCTTCTCCAGCATTTTCACTGGCGGCGGGCGCGGTGAGGCCGCCGAGGCAGGCCCGGAGCCAGGCAGCGATCTTGAGTACCAGGTCAACGTGCCGTTCTGGACGGCGATCCGTGGCGGCGTGATGAAGCTCAATATCGCCCGGCGCGATGTCTGCGGCAATTGCCACGGCAATGGCTCCATCGAAGCTCCGGGGCAATGTCCGCAGTGTCATGGCAAGGGAACAATCGAACAGATGGGCGGACGGATGAAATTCAACGTCACCTGCCCGCGATGCCATGGAACGGGAAAGAATGTTTCGACCTGCCCCGTCTGCCACGGCGAAGGCAGCGTCGAGCGCACCGATCCGCTCGAGATCCGCATCAAGGCCGGAACCCGAGACGGGCAGCGCATTCGGATCGCGGGCAAAGGCAACGCCGGCCTGCGGGGAGGCGGCGTCGGCGATCTCTACGTCATCATCCGCATCGGAGAGCACCCGCTATTCCACCGCGAGGGCGACGACATCCACATCACGGTGCCCGTGACGGCGGTAGAAGCGGCGCTCGGATCGAAAATCGAAGTGCCCACCATCGACGGCCGCAGCATGTTGAAGATTCCTCCGGGAACGCAGTCCGGCCAGAAGCTGCGTCTGCGCGAAAAAGGCGTGCCCTCGGCAACAAAAGATGGCGTCCGCGGAGATGAGATCGTAGATGTAAAGATCACCGTCCCCATGCCGCGCGACGAAAAGACGAAAGAACTGTTGCGGGAGTTGGCCAAGCTCAATCCCGAAGACCCGCGCGAAGAGCTGTGGAGCAAGGTCTAATCATTGTCATCGAGAATCGAGTCATCCACGACAACTTTGTTTGCACCTATTAATTCCCTCCGCCCTCTTGGCGTCTCGGCGGTGAAACAGCAGGCCGCGCAGTAGAATGATTGTGAGCGTACCGACGCGATGACCAAGCGTAAATCCAAGGGCGCGTACATGATCTCGGCGGTGGCCGAGATGTATGAAATTCACCCCCAGACCTTGCGTCTCTACGAGCGCGAAGGGCTGCTCAAGCCGAGCCGCACCGAAGGCAACACCCGGCTCTATACCGACGAAGATTTGCAACGGCTCGAGTTCATCCTGTCGCTGGCGCGCGATCTCGGCGTCAACATCAGCGGCATCGCCATCATTCTGCAAATGCGCGAGCGCATGGAAGAAATGCAGCGCCAGATCCAGGAGTTCGTGCAGTACATCCAGCACGAGGTGCTGGCGCGGGCCTCAGCCGCCGCCGATCCGTCCAAAGGCGCGATCGTGCCGTTACGGCGACCCCTAGTCTCTGCTGTGGACTCACCCCGGCGAAAAGACTCCTCGAAGTAGCGGCGCTCTTGCGCAGGGATAGTTCAGGAAGAAGCACAGTCCGAATAGGCGCTACTTTTCTCGATGGAAGCGATAACGCCCGCCTCTGTCCTTTGCCACCTGCTCCGCCACTTTCAAAAAAGCTCTTCCCGCGTGAGACAGCGTCGATTCTTGCCGGTACACCAGCCGCAGCTTGCGCTGAAAATGTAGATCGCGCACCGGAACACGCACCAGGTCTCCGCGGTTGATCTCGCTTTCCACGCTGATCTCGGGTACGAGCGCCACCCCGTTCCCCATGCACACGAAGCGCTTGATGGCTTGCAGCGTCGGCAGTTCCACGTCCATGTGCAACGGAGTCTTGTGACGGCGGAACGCTTCAATCACTTTATCGCGATAAGGGGACGCGACGATGTGGGCCACGAACGACTCCGCGCCCAGTTGCCGAACGCTGACTTCGCCCGCCGAGGCCAGCGGATGGCCCGGAGGAACGACAAATACCAACTCGTCCAGATAAACCACCGCCGTGCGCAACTGCGGTTCCTGCGGATCGTAAGAAAGCACGCCAAATTCCACGTTGTGCTTGAGCACATCGTCGGGAATGTGACTGCCGAGCGAACGCCGTACCGTGATCTTGATCATGGGATGCAGGCGGCGAAACTCAGCCAGCACCGGCAACAGATAGAGCGCGGTAAATTCATTGGCGGCGATCGCCAACTGGCCCTTCTGCAGCTCGCGCATCTCTACTAGCGCCGTCTGCGCGTCCTGCCGCAGGTTGAGCAACTTCTCGGCGTATTCCTGCAAAACACGCCCGGCGTCGGTGAGCACGCCCTCGCGCGAAGAACGGTCGAACAGCGGTTCGCCGATCTCCAGTTCAAGTTTCCGGATGGTCTGGCTGACCGCCGATTGCGTGCGAAACAGTTTTTCGGCCGCCCGCGAAAACCGCCGTTCGCGGGCCACCGCGAGGAAGACTTCGAGTTGCGATAGGTCCATGGGTTCAGCTCTCAGATTTCAGCTATCAGTTTTCAGTTCTTCAAGCCCAAGGTTTCAGACCTCAAGCGCCCGAGGCTGGGGCCTGAAACCTAAGATCAGACAGCCTAAGAACTGATAGCTGACAGCTGACATCTCTTTTATCAATCACAGACTTTGCATAAGCTTGTCTAATACTATCATCAACGCTAATGTTACTGTAAATATAATAAACTTTTCTTTTACACCAATCGACCGATAGAGTAGAGAAGCAATCTTCCCGGAGGTACGAAATCAATGGATCGTCCGCGCATCACCATCTTCGACACCACGCTTCGTGACGGCGAGCAATCGCCGGGCTGCAGCATGAACGTGCAGGAAAAGCTGCACCTCGCCCAGCAACTCGACCGCCTCGGCGTCGACGTAATCGAGGCCGGATTCCCCATCGCCTCTGACGGCGACTTCGAAGCCGTGCAACGCATCGCGGCTTTGGTGCGGCGCCCCATCATCGCTGGCCTGGCTCGCGCTTGTAAAGGCGACGTGGATCGCGCCTGGCAGGCATTCCAGGGAGCCGCACGCCCACGCATCCACGTTTTTCTCGCAACCTCCGACATTCATCTGAAATACAAGCTGCGCATCACGCGTGAGCAGTGCCTGGAGCAGGCGCGGGACGCGGTCCGGCACGCGAAGACTTTGTGCTCTGACGTTGAATTCTCGCCCGAAGACGCCACCCGCACGGACGTCGCGTTTCTCTGCCAGGTTGTCGAAGCGGTGATCGCAGCCGGCGCGACCACCGTCAACATTCCCGATACTGTCGGCTACACCATGCCCGAGGAATACGGAAATCTCATCCGCACGCTGCGTGAAAAAGTCGCGGGCATCGGCGAAGTAACGATCTCCACGCACTGCCACAACGACCTCGGCTTGGCGGTCGCGAACTCGCTCGCCGGAGTACAGCAGGGCGCGCGCCAGGTGGAGTGCACCATCAACGGCATCGGCGAACGCGCCGGCAATGCGTCTCTGGAAGAAATTGTCATGGCCATGCGGGTCCGCCCCGACCGCTATCGTTACGAAACCGCGGTCGCCAGCGAGCACCTGTATCCTGCCAGCCAGATGTTGGCGGAGATCACCCGGGTCCCCGTGCAGCCCAACAAGGCCATCACCGGCCGCAACGCGTTTGCGCACGAGGCCGGAATTCACCAGGATGGCATGCTCAAGAATCCGCTGACCTACGAAATCATGACGCCCCAATCGGTGGGCGTGCCCGATTCTCGGCTGGTGCTGGGCAAGCACTCGGGCCGCCACGCGCTGGCCCTGCGCTGCGAGCAACTGGGACACAAGTTTGAGCGCCGCGAACTCGATGAGATTTATCGCAAATTTGTGGTTCTTGCCGACCGCATCAAAAAAGTTCAGGACAGCCATTTGCTCGAACTGATCCAAGATGTGAGCAGAGGCGGCGTCAACGTCAGCAACAGCGACGACGCCGTCCAGAGCAAGAAGTTTCCGCCCGCCGCGGCCTCTTTGCCTTTCCCGCGCGCCGCCTCTGCTGCCGCCGGAGCCAATCCCAATGAGTCTTATCCGGCTCAAGTATCCCGCGGCGCCGGTCAGTCGCAGGTCCGGCCAAGTTGTCCTGCGCCTGCCAACTGGTTCGGCGGTGTGTCGGTTCCCCGCACCGATCATCACAGCGAGCAGGAAGACTATCTCTGGGGCGTATGACAACGACGTGTGACAAGCACGTGTAGTGACAACCGTGGAACGGCTTGAAATCGGGCTACCACTGCGAGGTTTCCTCGTAGTATCCCTTCGGAACGAATCGAGGACTCCATGCAACTCACCGTCACTTCCCTCCCCGGCGATGGAATCGGCCCTGAGGTTACATCCCAAGCCATTTGTGTTCTGGAAGAAGTGGCCGACGGCTTTGGCCACGATCTCGAACTCGACGAAAAAGAAATCGGTGGCGTTGCCCTGGCAAAGTACGACAATCCCTTGCCGGACGCCACCATTCAGGCCTGCCTCGCGTCACAGGCCGTGCTGCTCGGAGCCGTCGGCAATCCGGCCTTCGATCACAATCCTCGCGAACTTCGCCCCGAAGCTGGATTGTTGCGCCTCCGCCAGGAGCTCGGAGCTTTCGCCAATCTGCGTCCCGCTGTCTTTTGTCCGCCGCTGGCCGCCTGCTCGCCTCTGCGCGAAGAAATCGTAAAAGGAACCAACATTCTCATCGTGCGCGAACTGCTCGGCGGATTGTATTTCGGCCAGCCTCGCTCCATCGAAGGCGACCCCGGCGCGCGCCAGGCGCTCAACACCATGCACTACAGCGAGCCCGAGATCGAGCGCATCGCCCGCGTCGCATTTCAACTCGCTCGCACCCGCCGCCGTCGTTTGCTCTCCATCGACAAGTCGAATGTTCTGGAGTGCTCGCGTCTCTGGCGTGAAGTCGTCACCCGCATCGCCGGCGATTTTCCCGATGTCCAGCTCTCCCACATGTACGTGGACTCGGCCGCCATGTCGCTGGTCCTCAAGCCCGCCGAGTTCGATGTCATCCTCACTGAGAACATGTTCGGCGACATCCTGTCCGATCAGGCCGGCGGAATCGTGGGATCGCTCGGACTGCTCGCTTCGGCCAGCATCGGAGGCCCGGTCGGTCTCTACGAACCCGTTCACGGATCGGCTCCCGACATCGCAGGCAAGGGCATCGCCAATCCGTTAGGCGCCATCCTTTCGGTAGCCCTGATGCTGCGCCATACCTTTCATTTACCCAAGGAAGCGGAGTGCGTGGAGGCTGGCGTCACCTCAACCTTGAAGGGAGGCTTCCGCACCCGCGATCTGGCGCGCCCAGGCGAGCGCACCGTCTCAACCGTAGAAATGGGCGCCCAGATCGCCGAGTTCGTGCGGTTAGCTGCAACCGCGAACAATCGAGCCGACTCGTAGTGCGGATCGCATCTCTCTCAATCACGTAGACCCGGACGCCGTCGTCCGGGCAGGCGAGCGAAGATCGCCCGTCGCTCACAGTTTTCCCGGAGAAGGCACCGTGACAGTCGCGTACTCCCCAGTCATCGCATTCCACCGGATCCGCAAAACTTCCACAAACATTCGCATTCCGTCGCGAAAAGGGTGCAGCCGCGTCCCCTCGCTGTGCGCCCACAGAACCGGAACCTCTTCCACCCGCAATCCCGCGCGCAGGGCCAGAAACAGAATCTCCGGATCGAATCCCCAGCGTTCAATTTTCTGCAGCGGAAAGATCCGTTGCGCGGCATCTCGCCGAAAAGCTTTGAATCCGCATTGCGTGTCCGCGAAACGCAGCCCCAAAATCACCCGCAGCGCCAGATTGAAGATGCGTCCAAACGCCTGCCGGTACAGCGGCTGCCGCTCGGTCTGCAGTTCCGCCCGCAGCCAGCGCGACCCGATCGCGATGTCTGCGCCTCGGCCGATCGCGTCGAACAGTTTCTGCGCCTCCGTCACCGGTGAAGAAAGGTCGGCATCCGTGAACAGGCAAATATCGCCGCGCGCATGCAGCATCCCATTGCGCACACTGTAACCTTTGCCGCGGTTCCCGGGGTTCTCCACCAGCAGAACCTGCGAATGCAACTTCCCGTACTCCCGCGCGATTTGCGCCGTATCGTCGCTCGATCCGTCGTTCACAACCAAAATTTCCACGTCCCAGTTTTGTTCCTGCGTATAGCGGAGAAGCTCATCGAGCGTGGGCCGGATGCGCGCGCTTTCGTTATAGGCGGGAATGACGAAACTGTAGGTCAATAGGTTACCCGTAGATGTTTTGAAGGCGCATGGCTTCAGCCATGCCGTCGAAATCCGCCATACAAGCAGCTTCAGCCGCCGCCCGACATTGTCCGAGCAGGCTACGCCGCTTGCCGCCGCTTGTCGAGCATGCCGAAGAACTCCGAGACCAACTCTTCATCCCAGAGTCCGCTTCGCGCCTCGTCGCGCATGGTCACCGCCGCCTGCTCGTGGCCGAGCGCTGGTTTATACGGACGCGCCGTGCGCAACGCATCGTAAATGTCCACCACCTGCAGAATGCGCGGCAGAAGCGGTATCTCGGCCGCCCGAAGCCCATCCGGATAGCCGCTGCCGTCCGAGTGCTCGTGATGATGCCGGATGATCGGAAGCACCAGCCGCAACGACTTCAGCGGACGGCAAATCGTTTCGCCGGTCACCGGATGCTGCTTCATGATCTCCCACTCCGCCGGCGTCAGATCGCTGCCTTTCTTCAGGATTTCATCCGGCACCGCGATCTTTCCCAGGTCGTGCAGATAGCCGCCCCGCTGCAGAGCCACAATACTTTCTTCATCCACCCCGAGAAAACGCCCCAGATCCGTGGCATTGCGCGCCAACCGCTCACAGTGGCCTTCGGTGTAAGGGTCGCGCGCCTCCACACTCAACCCCAGCGTGCACAGCACCGAATCCGCCGTCTCCAGTTCGTCGGTGAATTCCTTCAACTTCAGCAACGAACTCACGCGCGCGAATAATTCCTCGGAACTGATCGGCTTGGTCAGAAAATCGTCGGCGCCCGCTTCAATTCCCTTCAGGCGGTCTTCTCGATCGCTCAGCCCGGTAATCATGACGATCGGAATCAGCCGCGTCTTGGAATCCCCTTTGAGTTCGCGGCACAGTTCGTAGCCGCTCTTGCCGGGCATGACCACGTCGAGCAAAATCAGGTCCGGAGCCTCGCGCAGGATTTCCACCTCCGCCGCCGCCGCGCTTTGTACCGCAATCGTTGAGTAGCCGCGGCTCGCAAGCAGTTCCTTCAGCAGAGCGGCGTTCACCAGATTGTCGTCCACCACCAGAATCGACTGCTTCCGCCGGCCTGCCAGCAGATCACCCATACCCGAATAAGAACTCGATTGCGCAGAAAAAGTTGTCTGGCGCGACCGTGGCGGAAGACTCATAATTTTACCTTGCTCAATTCGCTGCGATATTGCAAGCTCGCAAGGGAGAGAACGTGTGCCAATTGACTACTTCCCCTCAACTTTGGCTTTTTCTCCCGCGACCGGCGCCGCGTTCTTGCTGGCTTCGCACTTGTGCGCGTTGAACTGCTGCTGAACTCCCGACTGCCCGAGCTGACGAGGGTCTGCCGAGAACTGTGCATTGCAAGATTCACAAATTCCCCGCGACGGGACGTTGCTGACTCGTTTCAAGATCCGAAGACTGCGCTTTGCCATGATTCCAGTCTCCCACAGCCCCCGAAACTATGCCACCACCCGCCTCAACCGCAACCCGCGTAGGGACAGCCGCCCTCGGCCGTCCACCCCCGCTCTGACTAAGTTGGTTCGCGGATAGGTTTGAAGGGGCATGGCTTCAGCCATGCCGTTAGAACCCGCCACACATGCGGCTTTAGCCGCTGAGGGCCGCCCCTTTCAGAGCATCCATTCTTCCCGGCGAAAACTTGATCGGACAATCCCCCGCGAAAAAACCGAACATTTTTCTTGTTCAACCGTCATTGCAACACTTCCCGCGCCCGTGCCAGCCTTCTCTTATGCTGCGGAAACTCTCACTGCTATTCGTCGTGCTCTGCTTCGCGTGGAGCCAATGCGCCGCCGTCCCGAAACCGCATGTCATCACTTTTGGAAAATGGATTTCCGCCAAGTGGCCCAACGCCACCGGACAGAAGCTGCTCGACCTGAAAGTGCGTCCGTTGTTTGTGGACACGCGGCTCAAGGAATACACCACCGGCACTCCGCATGAACTGACCGACCGCTTGTTCGTAGTCCGCCGCGCCTTTCGCGTGAACGATGCGCTGCCCACTGAAAATGCAAACGCCAATGCCAATGCCCCGCGCTGGCAATGGCAACGCGGAGGCTGGCTCCTAGTCGACCGCCTCACCGGACGCATCTCCCAACTCAACTTGCCCGAGTTCGATCCCTTCTATTCCACCGCAAGCTGGTATCGCGACTACATCGCCTACTGCGGAGTCTCCGAAGACGGCAAGAAACTCTACGCCGTAGTAGCCCAGATAGGACGCCGCAAGGCGATTCTAAAAAAGGATGCAGGCGAACCCGCAGCAGCCGACGATCCCGACTCCGAGTGCCCCCCTCCAGTCTGGGAGCGCACCCCCATAAGAGTAACCTTCCAGCCCGGAGACAAACCCAAGTTAGTCTTCTCCATAAGAAGCCGAGTAGTGGACGTAGTAAACGACGCTGAAGAACCGGAACAATAGCGCAGCCTCCACGGCCCGTGTGGGGACGGGCGTCTCGCCCGTCCAAGCCGAGCGAAGCTCGGTCCCGCCTCGAGCACCATCGCCACTACCGACGAGCGGGATTAAAAGCCAGGTTTCACTGATGGCTGATAGCTGACAGCCGAGAACGTCAGTCTCCCGCAGCTTCGACTGCGGGAAGCTCTTCCGCGGCAGCCCGCTTCGAGACCTTCGCGCTCGTCACCAGCACGACCGAAGCCACGATGATCGCGCTCCCCATCAGGATGTAGCGGTCGATGCGCTCGTGCAGAACCAGCCATCCCAGAAACACCGCGACCACGGGATTGACGTAGGCGTAAGTAGAAACCTTCGAGGTCGGAACGTGCTGCAGCAAAAAGATGTAAGCCGTGTAGCCGATCCAGGAACCGAACACTACCAGATACAGAATCGCGCCCACTCCGCGGAGGGTCCAAGTTACGCTCGAAGGTTTCTCGACGAGCAGCGCGAAAATCAGATTCCCGATCCCCGCGAAGACCATCTGCCACGCCGTCGCGCTGAACGGATCGGCAGCCGCGGTCTGCCACTTTTTCGAGAGCACCGAACCGAGCGACCAACTGAACGAGCTGAGTGGCACTGCGAGCGACCACCAGAGTTCGCGATGGCCAAGG
>PLIC01000115.1 GCA_003139995.1 Candidatus Acidiflorens stordalenmirensis
GCAGTTCTACCACGGGCTGTTAGAGAGGGCACACTGAAATAATCGGCCCACCCCATTAAACAGCACGGTAGTGATCGGCGCAACGGCTCGGCGCGAAAGAGATTATTCAGCGTTCAGTCGAAGTCAACCGAAGAGATTGGGACCTCGCCCCTGGCTATGACTATTTCCAGCGCGAACGAGACGACGACAAGATTAAGACCTCTGAAGAAATCATGCTTGCAGGATCCAGATATGAGCGGCTGGCAGCGGTTGACGACAAACCCTTATCACCCGCAGATGAAGCCAAAGAACGGCGCCGATTCCAAAAGGCCGTTGCACAGCGGCAGCGGGAAAGCCCGAGCGAACGCGATCAACGGACCGGGCAATATCAGAAAGAGATCGATCGGGACCATGCGCTGATGGGGGAGCTGACTAAAGCGCTTGATTTCACCTTATCGGGAAAGGAAATGCTGGGGCGTCATGAAGTCTATGTCCTGAAAGGTACGCCCCGGGCAGATTATCGCCCTCCCAACAAGTACGCCAAAGCATTGACTGGCATGCAAGGCACGCTCTGGATCGATGCAGTTAATTTCCACTGGGTGAAGGCCGAAGCTGAAGTTGTGCGTCCGGTCTGGATCTATGGTTTCGTCGCACGGATAGAGCCGGGGACGCGGTTCGAACTTGAACAAACGCCCATCGCAACGGGCCTGTGGATGCCGAGCCATTTTTCGATGGAGGCCAAAGCCAAAGTGCTTCTCCTTTTCCCCCATTATGAGCAGGAGGACATCAGTTATTTCAGTTACCACAAAGCGGGCGCCAGTCCGGTGGACGCGAACGATGTAAAATGACAACGCTGGGGCACCGGTGGCAAGAACGGGAGCGTTGAGATGCACAAGATCGTCCTACTCCGTCACGGAGAGAGCGTCTGGAACAAAGAAAACCTGTTTACCGGTTGGACGGATGTTGACCTATCGGACAAGGGCCGACAAGAGGCCAAGGAGGCGGGCCTCATACTTAAGGAACAGGGATATAGCTTCGACATCGCCTTCACCTCAGTGTTGAAACGGGCAATACGCACGCTGTGGATCGTGTTGGACGAGATGGACCTCATGTGGATTCCTGTCCAACGCGACTGGCGGCTGAACGAACGGCACTACGGGGCGTTGCAAGGCCTCAACAAAGCTGAAACGGCAGCGAAGTATGGGGAAGAACAGGTGAAACTCTGGCGCCGGAGTTACGATATTCGCCCGCCGGCGCTGGATGAGGCGGATCCACGTTATCCTGGGAAGGACCCGCGCTATAAAGACATCCCAAAACAACAACTTCCCCTCACCGAATGTCTCAAGGACACGGTGGTGCGCTTTATGCCGTGCTGGCATGAACTGATTACCCCTAGCATCCGATCGGGGAAGCAGGTATTAATTGTGGCCCATGGCAACAGCCTGCGCGCCCTGGTGAAGTACTTGGAGGACGTTCCGGACCAGCAGATTGTTGATCTAAACATTCCCACCGGTGTACCGCTAGTAGAGGAGCTTGATGATGACCTCAAGTCTCTTCGTCATTATTATCTGGGGGATCCTGTACGAATCCAGCAGGCGATAAGCGGAGCGGCAAGCACAGGCAAAGCCAACAAGTAGAGGATCAATTGACGCCATTGCAGATATCTTCTCGGCCGAGCCTAGGTTGCAATCGCCAGGGTATCTCCATGCTTGGCCGCATTCTTGGGGGTTCTCGGACGCAGAAGACGCCGTTTGGCAGCTTCCACCAGCAAGAGATAAACTCCGGTCGTGACGGCAACAAACCCAAAGTACGCCGCGGGCAGCGGCGTGAAGCCGAGTATGCCTGCCAGGGGGCTGAACGGCAAGTAAATCCCGACCCCCACAGCGGCAAGACAGGTTGCAATCAAGGGACTGCTAGGGCGGCTGCGCAGTGGATTTTTCGCCGTACGGATAACGAATAGCACCAGCGTCTGGGTTGCCAACGATTCGACAAACCAACCGGTATGGAATTGCGCCTCGCTCGCGCGGAAGAAATGCAGCAACACATAAAAGGTCAGAAAATCGAAGATGGAACTGATCGGCCCGATGAACACCATGAAATTGCGGATCAGACCAATATCCCAGTGCTGAGGCTTCTGGAGATATGTGTCGTCAACATTGTCCGTTGGAATGGTAAGTTGGGATAAGTCGTAAAGAAGGTTGTTCAGCAGTATTTGCGTGGGAAGCATGGGCAAGAACGGCAGGAAGATCGAAGCTCCTGCCATGCTGAACACATTCCCAAAGTTCGAACTTGTGCCCATCAGCAAATACTTCATCACGTTACCGAAGGCTTTGCGTCCCTCGATGATGCCATCATGGAGAACCCGCAGGCCGGGCTCAACGAGAATCACGTCGGCAACCTCGCGAGCCACGTCAACCGCGCTTGAAACTGAAATGCCAACATCGGCCGCGTGCAACGAGGGCGCATCGTTGACGCCGTCCCCCATGAATCCCACCGCGTGGCCATTATGTTTGAGAGCCAGGAGAATCCGGTTTTTCTGCGCCGGAGAAATGCGAGCGAATACGCGCGTCTCCCCGACGACATGCGATAGCGCCGGGTCCGTCATCTTCTCTATTTCCTCGCCCGTGATGATTTTGCCGGGATCGACTCCTACCTCTGTGCAGACGTGGCCGGTAACGCGGTCATTGTCGCCGGAGATAACCTTAATCTCAACCCCATCCTGTTTTAATGAAGCCACAGCCTGGGCGGCGTCCGGCAAGGGCTCATCAGCAAAGCTCAAGAAACCGGCCAGAATCAGATTGCGCTCATCCTTCACGGAATAGTCCGGAAGCACAGGAACTTCGACATAAGCCACCGCCAACGAGCGGAATCCCTGATCATTCAGCTCATTGCTGGTCTGTTGCATGCGCTTGGTAGCATCGTCGCCGATGGGCACTGTTTTGCCTTCAATCTCGTAACCGGAGAGCAGGGGGAAAATCCCTTCCGGAGCACCTTTGGTGATGAGAATCCGCTGGGACTGCCGCTCCACCACAACTGAGAGCCGCCTCCGCTCGAAGTCGAACGGAATCTCGTCGCATTTCGCGTAATCGTCGATCTTTGCCGGAGAATGATGGAGGATGACGTCGTCGAGTGGACTGCGAATACCCGTCTCGAACTTGCTGTTGAAGTAGGCGAGTTCCAGTGCGCGCTGGGATACTTTCCCAAAGGGATCGAGAGAGCGGTCAAGCGACATGGTTCCAGCGGTGAGCGTTCCGGTTTTATCGCTGCAAAGCACATCTAGACTACCCAGGTTCTCAATCGCGGAAAGATGCTTGACGATGACCTTCTTGCGGGCCATAGCGACGGCGCCTTTCGAAAGCGTCACCGACGTGATCATGGGCAGGAACTCGGGTGTCAAGCCAACCGCCAGCGCAACGGCAAACATCAGAGACTGAAGAGGATCGCGGTGGCGTGCAACGCTGACGACAATCAGGAAGAGAACCAAAAAGAAAACCGTTCGCGCAAGAAGTTGGCTAAAGCTCCGCAAGCCGAGATCGAAGGCTGTCGCTTCCGGACGTGTGCCGAGGCGAGCCGCAATATCGCCAAAGGCAGTCTTAGCGCCCGTCGCTACGATCTCTGCCGTGGCTGTTCCGCTAACGACGGATGTGCCGAGAAAGACCATGTTGCGCGCATCCGCTTTGGTAGAGGCAGGTTCTCCGGTCGCTTCTTTGTCGGCGGGAAGCGATTCGCCGGTTAGCGCAGCTTGCAGAACATAGAGATCGCGCGCAAGCAAAAGTCGCGCGTCCGCGGGAACCAAGTCTCCGGCTGAAAGCCGGACAATGTCTCCCGGCACCAGGTCGCGCCGCCGAATTTCTTTCCACTCCCCATCTCGCAGGACGGTGGCCGTGGGGGCAACTTGCGCGCGCAGTTTTTCGACCGCGCGTTGCGAACGATAAGTCTGGCCGAAGTCAATAGCGGCGCTCAGCAGAACAATCACGCCGATGATTCCCGCATCGACCTTGTCGCCCAGGAATGCCGATGCGGTCGCGGCAATCACCAGGATCAATACCAACGGATTCATGAACACATGCAAGAAATCGGAAAGGAGGGAGTGGTGCTGTGTCGCTGCTGGCTCATTCGGCCCGAACTGGTCTAGCCGGGCCTCGGCTTCCTGGGCAGTCAATCCGGTAATCGCGACATGGGTTTCATCTGCATTGGGCGACATGGCTAAGTTCTCGATCCGGCGCTGCGCCCGAGGTGCTCGAACATTCGTGCGGTAATCACCCCAAAGATGAAGCCGCCAACATGAGCTGTATAAGCGACGCCGCCGCTCCGCACATCCGTTACGGCGCCGACTTGACTGAAGAATTGTATGATGAACCAGAGTCCGATCAAGAGCGCAGCGGGAATAAAGGTAATGCGGGCGAACCAGCCAAATATCAGCAGCGCGCGTATTTCATCACTAGGATAGGTTATCAAGAAGGCGCCCATCACACCCGCAATCGCGCCACTGGCGCCCAGATTGGGAACGGTGGAAGTGGGCATGGCTGCAATCTGCGCCGCCGAAGCCGCCAGACCGCTGAGCAGATAAAACGCCAAGTAGCGTAGCGGCCCCATCGCATCTTCGATTTCCGGGCCAAATGCCCATAGGAACACCATGTTCCCAATAATGTGCATCCAGCCGGCGTGCATGAACAGCGCGGTCACAATGGTGATCCAGTGCCGGCCTGCAACAATATCGGCGGGGATCACCGAGCACTGTTTTATAAATGCGTCACCACCCATCAGTTCCAATACGAAGACCAGCGCATTCACGACGATGATTGCGGTCGTGACGACGGGGAAACTACTGGGCCGCCGAGATGCGTCCGATAACGGGATCATACCGCCCATGCTGTCTTCCTCCGTTTCTCGGGATACACGGCTTCAGCTAAATGCTCGCATGGACCCGCTACTCATTCGCACTTACGCATCGGATTTTACTGGCTCGACCTTTGGTTCAGCAACCCCGAGCATTTATCGTACTATCTCTTGAGTGTTCAACTTTTCGCGGGCGCGTGCTGCCCTCGCCTCAAGGACATTGGCCTTTGCCTGAGCCTTGGCCTCGGAGATTTCACGCCGTTCCTTTGCCTTCTGCAGCTGCTGCTGAATCTTCGTATCGAGTTGATTGATCTTTTCGTCCAGCTTGGCTCTGTGGCTTGCCTTTGCCTGGGCCTGCTCAGCTTTCATCTGGGCCAAATCGGCCTTCATGGCAGCGACGTCTTCCGCGTTCGCCTCGTGCTTCGCATCGGAAAGTGCGCGGCGGTAAACGACTTCCCCCAGCTCCTCCATGCACAGGTTGACCCAGGGTGTCCAGTCCTCGTCAATCTCCGCCACCAAGGCGAACTTGCCCGGAGTCAGCGCCCTTGAAACTTCGTCCACAAAGTCAGCGCCGATGCGCGCATTATCCAGATCTGCGGTGACAGCAGCCAGGGAGCTGGCTACCGCGCCAATGGCGACTCCGGTGGGCCCGCCGAGAAGGCCGATTAGGCTCCCCAGGGAAGTTCCAAGGAGGGTTCGAAGCACACTAGCATCGCTTTGATCATTGACAATGCTTGTGCCGTCAGCTTTCTTTGTGATTACCGCGTAGGCATAGGCTGTGATACTGTCGTCGCGATCAAGACTCTTTAGTGCCTCACGCCCCTCGAGGGCTTTGCTGAGTTCGTTAAAGACCACTACCAATATGTGATCCATATTGCCTCTCCTTCTGTAATCGTTGAGCACATTGCCGCAGCGTAGCGTAACGCCACGGACGTGTTATTTCCTAAGCGCGATAGGCGCAAGTCAATTTCTTCACCTGTGAGCAGAACTCGATCACTTTGCCGCGATTGCGAGAGAACTCACTTCGTTGGCCACGTCTTCCGAACACTGCTAGCGCGTTCGCGTCACTCTCAAGCGATTGTTGCAACCCTATGCTAGCGTCCGTCGCGCCCAAAAGATCTTCAACAAGCCCCACCACGAAATCGAGAATGATCCGCGCGTATGGGACCAGGCTGCATTCCTGATCGATTCGGAGCTGTCGAACACGGGATCGACAGCTCAGGCGTCATCGCCTTCCAAGTCACCGCTCTTCAATTTCCTCTTTGGCCGCCACCCCTGAAAGACCAGTTCGCTCACTCAACCTTTACTGGCAAGGGCATCGAGTAGGCCCACGCTCTCAGAAGTACAGCAGGAGTGCGCACAATGAACAATGGAATGACAACGGTGTTCTATGTAGACGATAACGCCAGATCCAGAAGGTGGCTGAGCAGCGTTCTTACAGAATGCGGTTTCGAAGTGATCGCAGCGGCCGATCCGGTAGAAGCGCTACGGCGATGCAAAAAACCTTCTTTTGACTCGGCACTTGTGGATTATCAAATGCTCTCACTCACGGGTTCACGCCTGGCGCAGGAGATCAATTTTATCGCGCCGGACATTCCCGTAGTGCTCATTTCGGGTTACACCGTTCTTCCCCCCTCGGCATCGATGGTGGTCGACGTGTACTTCGGGCAAGGTGCTTCTTACTTTCCTGTTATGCATTGTTACCGCATCACAGCCAGCATTCACTGCAGTACGAAGTAAGCCCCCGCCACCGAACCGCCGCATGTAACGATCACGCGTGCCTCAGCGGATAACGCTCATGTCCTGGCAGATCCACTTGCGATCACTCCTGTCATCCCTCGTGGCCCACGTGATTTACTTCGGGATTATGAATCGGAAATGGCTTCCATTGCAGGGCAATTGTGGATGGATCTTGGAGCTATTTCGAATGCGGTGGGAGCGGGACAGATCACCAGAGAGAGCAGGGGGAATACGTCAGCGGTGAAAGGCGACGGGAAGGTGCGTCGAGAACGGAGGCGTCTCTGAAAGACGTTCCCCTGGACGCGCAAACCGAAGAACCGCTTTGCGCATGGAGACAACGTTCTCCGCACGCGTTCCCAAGCGATTGGGTATTTGCCTCTCCACACACAAAAGGTCGGCAACCCTATTGGCCGGGGACGCTGAGGCGGTATTACGGCACACCAGCTTTGAAGCGTGTAGGAGTGACGAAGCACGTTTCGTATCACACATTCCGGCACACCTTTGTGACACTACTGAACGCCAACGGCGAAAACCCGAAGGTCGTACAAGAACTGCTGCGACACGCGAGTCTGAAAGTCACGACGGACGTTTACATGCAGGCGATCAGTCCATAGAAGCACGAGGCGCAGAGAAATTTGGTCAACCTGGTGAGGAAGGGCGCGGTTTTGGAAATCAAGGCCGCCTAAGTGGATCAAATTGGATCATGAAAAAAACGGCTACACTAGTGTCCGGCTAAAGCACG
>PLIC01000304.1 GCA_003139995.1 Candidatus Acidiflorens stordalenmirensis
CGTCAGTTGAGTTTTAGCTCGGGTGATGCTGAAGCGCCCTTCCAACGATTTATGAGAGAGATTGTGAATCAGTTGCTTTTTCCTTTTTCAGTCTTGGCATATTCCCTGCCGCCACAAACGTCCTTTTCGAGCAACTCGCGTAAAGCAATCTCAAGTGAATTGGCCCCTAATCCCCACACTTGCTAGTCACAATGACCGTAAAGAAAGATATTTAAACCCAATGTCATCAAAGGCATAGATCCCGGCGTGAACAGTGCTGGCATTCTGTCCAGTCTTGGAGCCGAGAATTCGGGCTGCCCGCCCGGTTGGAGCGAGTAGCACGAACGACCGTTTCTGCTGGCGCAGGGCTGCGAATCAGGTGGGCAGCGAGGGTCGTCTTGCCCGTGTCTGCACTAGCGCGAAGCAGAAAACATGCGTCGCCAGTGTCGAGAAATCGCACAAGTGCCTTGAGGCGTCGTCCTGGGACGGCGTAAGCGAGGTGTCTGGTGGCTCGACCCTTGAAACCGGAACGAGTTTAGTGCAAGTCGCTGCCGTGGGGGAAGGGGCGTGACCTGGAGCTGGGCCGAGCGTCAACAGAAGGGAGCAACAGGCAGTTCGCCATGCGCTTATCTTTGGGCGTATACGCACAGATGCCTGACCGCCGTCCCACGGACACGCAGCACCCGGAACAACCCCAGCGTTGGGCGGAACGACCCGTGCCCGTGCGGCTCCGGGAAGAAGTACAAGCGGTGCTGCGGCGGGGCGACTGTGAACTGCGCCGCGCTGGTTGCGCACGGAACTCGACCATCCGCACTCCGGGAGGTCGTTCTTGGGGCGCTGGCGGAGAGTGTTCTCTGTCTCTCCCCTCTCCGCCAGAGAGCTACACGAAAGCTACAGACAGGCGTATATTTCTTTCGTCATCAGCGATGGCAAAATCGCTAGGTACTCCGAGCAAGTCGTTTGAAATCAGTGACAAGTAGCTTTAGATTCAACGCAAGAATAGGATCCTACTCTCTCCGCCATATTTTCTAAGCCATTTAATTTTTAGGGGCTTAGCGGAGAGGAGAAGAAACCTACTGCGATAATCCCTGATTCTCGGATTTTCTGAGTATTGAACCGAAGGAAGGAAATCAGAAATGGCCAAAAAGCTACAGAAAGTCTCCCCCACCCATCCGCATCCGTCTTACCGACGGCTCCCAACCCTAGCACTGGTCTCATAAGTAGTTCTCCGAAGCAGACTGTCCGGCCCTCAGGGGCTAAAGCCCGCGTCTTTATTAGCTCTGGGCGGCACGGCTGAAGCCGTGCCCTACCCAAAACCATTTATGAGACCAGTTCTACTGTCCCGCAATCTGGCAAAATGTACGTCGGCTGAAACCAGTGGCGACCTAAGAGTTCGGGCATATCCTTATTACACTCGCTTCGATTCCCCTCCAGAAAGCATATTCCCTTTGCTTTCGGTCTCACCGCCATTTTGCTTTTCTGAGCAACACGCAGCAAAAAGGACCCCTCTGCCGGTTCTCATTCCGAAATGGATTTTTAAGTTTCCTGTAGATAGATCGAGCGTCAGCCGAAGTACCAGACGGCAATCGCGGCCAGGCCGCAGCAATCGGCAATCCCGCCGCGGCCCAACCGCCTCGTGCCTTTTGTCCTTACCGCGTTTCAAGCCAATGACTACCGGCCAACACCCGCCAGATGTTTCGCGTCCTCCGTCTATTTGGCCGTGGGGGCTTTCGCCAATGTCGGTGACAGCGCCATCGCCTCAGCTTTGGCGACGGCGCGCGTCGCCACTGGTTTCAGCCACAGCAATGCCATGAAGGCGGCAACGATGTCGCAGGCGATCATGACGTAGAACACCGGCACCCACGAACCTGTCCTGAACATCACGTACGCAGCGACCGGAGCGGCAAAAATGGATGCTGTACCTTTCGCGGTGTAGACGATGCCGTAGTTCGTCGTGGCCCATCTTCTGCCGTAAAGGTCCGCCGTGATGGAAGGGAACAGCGAGAAAATCTCGCCCCAGGCAAAAAACACCGCGCTGGACAACAGGACGAACAGCACAGGCCGGTGGATGGTCTGCAACCATGCCCATATCGCGAGACCCTCGATCAGGAAAGCGGTGAACATGGCGTTCTCCCGGCCAATGTGATCGGAGATCCAGCCCCACAGAGGACGGGTCACACCATTTACGATGCGGTTCAACTGAATCGCCAGAATTGCCGCCGACAGGCCCCAGGCAATGATGACCTTGTCCACTTTGTAAAAAGTGGCAATCTCCTTGAGTTGCGAAGTGACGACCAAGCCGCCGAACGCCACCAACGTCATCATGACGTAGATGAGGTAAAACGATGGTTGCTTCAGCATCTCCACCCAGGTCATGTCAATGGTGGATTGATGGACTCTGGCGACAGGTTTCCACGCTTTTGGCAGCCATCCTTTCGGAGGCGCCACCATAAACATGGCCGCAACGGTCACGATGATGCCCTGCACGAAGCCCCAAAAGATGAACGCATGCTGGTAGCCGGAAACATGGATCATTTTCTCGATCGGAGCGACGGTCACCGCGGTGCCGATGCCATAGGCGCCGGACACAATGCCCGCGCAAAGTCCGCGGTGGTCGGGAAACCACTTCAGCACGTTGCCGGTGCAGCCGCCATAAACGGCGCCGGCGCCAATTCCACCGATCGCGTACCAGATGTAAAGTCCGGTGGTCGTGTAGGCGTAGCCGGAACCGATCCAGCCCGCGCCCACCAGCAGGCCGCCGATCCCAATGATCAGCCGCGGCCCCAGACGATCAACCAGATAGCCTTCGAATGGGACCAGCCAGGTTTCACAGAAGATGAACGCGGCAAATGCGATCTGCACCGCGGCCAAAGTCGCGTGCAGGCTTGAGGTTAAGGGTTTAGTGAAAAGCGTCCAGGCATATTGCAGATTCGCGATCGCCATCATCGCGATTATGCTGGCGCACATTTGAAGCCAGCGGTTGACGATTTTGGGTTCTGTAGGGACTAAGGAGGTCACATTTGTGGCCATAGGCATCCTCCTGGGAAATTGTCAGAATTGGTCTTCTCTTCTCGCTTTGCACTCCTTGCCGGATACCGTCCGGGTAAATGAAAAACCCGCCCCCTTTATCGGGAGGGCGGGATATCAGCGTCGATTTCTTTCTGGAGCGGAATGATCCCCGGCACCAGCCATTTGTACCACATCTCGTCAATCTTGCTGAATTGCAAATCGACCACTCTCCTATTCCCGTTCCGCCGGGAGTGGTGGAAGCAAAAAAGAACAACCCGCCCCCTTAAAGGGAGGGCGGGGTAGCAGCTTCGATTTCCTTCTGGAGCGGGATGATTCCCGGCACCAGCCATTTGTCCCACATCTCGTCGATCTTGCTCTGGAAGAATTCGATATCTTCGTCGATAAAGTGCGCGAACCTTCCCTGCTTGAGCAAGTAATCGCGAACCGGAAGACGTTTGAATCTGCCGCTCGCAATATCCCTGGTCTTGCCGTAGAGCTTCAGCTTGCCGTTTTCGACCTCGTACAGAGGAAAAATGCCGGTGTTCACGGCCAGTTCGCCCATTTCGAACGAAAGCAGGGGATCGAAATCCCAGCCTTTAGTACAGGGGTTGAGGCAGTGAATGAAGGTGGGACCGCCGATCGACAGCGCCTTGCGAACGCAGTTCATGGCCTGCAGCGGGTAGGCGGTGCAGGTGGTTCCTACATACTTAACAGTGGGATGGCCAACCAGCATCAAGGGCGCCATGTTCTTTTTCCAGCGGTGATTCATGATGCGCTTCACTTTTCCTGGCGTGCTGAACGAGGTGTTGACGCCATAGGGCGATGTCCCGGAAATCTGGATATCGGTGTTGGCGTACGACTCGTTGTCGTACATCAGGATCAGGAGGTTGTAGTCGGGATGGCACATGGTGGCTGAGATAGCGCCCAAGCCCATGTCCGCGCCGCCGCCGTCGCCGCAGAAGGCGATGACGTTGATGGGTTCGTCCTTCATGACGCCCTTGCGCATCTGGACGCGGAATGCCGCGGCCGCTCCCAGCGCGCTGGAGCCCGAACTGCCCAGTTGCGTGTGCATCCAGGGGACGCCCCAGGGGGTAGAGTAGTAAGAGGTGTTAGCCACGTACATGCAGCCAGTGCTGCCCAGAACGATGGTTCTGGGCCCTGCAGCCTTGGCCAGCAGTTTCATGATTTGCGCAGACTGGCAGCCCTGGCACGTGCGGTGGCCGGATGTGTAATATTCTTCGTGTGGAACCTTCTTGACTCCTTTGAAGGCTTCCAAGTTTTGCGTCGGTTTTTCGTCTACAAATGTGCTCATAATTGTTATCCTTTCCGGCTCTGGAAACGCGTCGAAACGCGTTATCCC
>PLIC01000281.1 GCA_003139995.1 Candidatus Acidiflorens stordalenmirensis
GTCCCGATAGGGCCCTAACGTTTCTGCTGATGTCTCTGTTCCGATACCAGCACAGTTGTCCGAAGTTTATGCGGATTCAGAGCCTGGGGGCGTTCGTCCGGCGGCGTTGCCTTTTTGCCGGTCAATGATATTTGCCCGGCAGCATGAACAATATCGTTGATAAGCAAGCAGCCTGCGTGCTAAAGTTCCGCACAATCTAGAAGTGTGACCCGTGGAGGCCACAGCCGTGTCCCCGCAAGGTTTCCGATTCGGAGTTTTCGAGGTGGACCCCGATGCGGCCGAATTGCGCAAACATGGGATCCGAATTCGACTTCAGGGACAACCCTTCCAATTGCTGGTTTTGCTGCTTCAGCACCCCGGAAAAATCATCACTCGCGATGAATTGCGCCACGCACTCTGGTCCGATCATACCTTCGTCGACTTCGATCGAAATCTCAACAAGACGATTAACAAGCTGCGGGCCGCTTTAGGGGATTCGGCTGAGAGCCCGCGTTTCGTGGAAACGTTACACCGCCGCGGTTACCGATTTATCGCGCCAGTAACGTCCGCTGTTGCCTTTGCTGAAGATACGACTAGCGGCACGGTTGCGCCTTGGCCTGCAACCGAAGCGCATGCAGAGGTCGAGAGCTCGGGCCAGCGTTTTCAATTTCCCCTTACCGGGGAAGTCTTGCCCGGAGGCGGGCGACTTCGCCGGGGCGCAGTTTTAGTCGCATTGGCGGCTGCTGTTGTCATGCTCTTCGCCGCCGTCGTTTACCTGCGTTTGCGTCCGGTAACTGCTCGGGGTGGAACGCCGACGGCAGTTGCGCCTAGGCGCTCGGTTGCGGTGATCGGGTTCAGGAACCTTTCCGGACGGGCAGATCAAGCGTGGATTTCAACTGCACTCGCGGACTGGCTAACCACCGATCTCTCCGCGGGAGAGCAGTTGCGCGCTATCCCTGCAGAGAGCGTGGCGCGAATGAAGATTGAGCTCTCTTTGCCTGACGTCGACAGTCTAAACATCAGCAGTTTGGCTCGCGTGGGAAAGAATCTAGGAACCGATTTTATCGTCGTGGGTTCCTATGCCACTGTGGGCAAAGCTCCCGAAGCACAAGTTCGACTTGACCTTCGTTTGCAAGATACGCGAAACGGAGAAACCCTGGGTGCGATATCAGAGACAGGAACCGAGGCTCGGTTATTCGATATCGTCTCGCGAGCCGGCCAGCGTTTGCGGTCGACTCTTGGGGTCGAAGCGGTCATGGGCAGAGAGGGCGCTGAAATCGCGGCCGCTCTTCCTACCAACCATGATGCCGCCCGCTTGTATTCGGAAGGACTGGCGAGTTTGCGGGTTTTTGATGCGCTTTCCGCTCGCGATCGACTCCAAAAAGCGATTGCCATCGAGCCCAACTACGCGCTCTCTCACTCCGCCATGGCTTCGGCTTGGGCGGCATTGGGGTACGACGATAATGCGCGCGCGGAGGCCAAGAAGGCTTTTGAGCTGTCGTCCGGTCTTCCGCGGGCGGAACGATTGCTGGTAGAAGGCCGTTATCACGAGATGTCTAAGAATTGGGACAAAGCTATCGAGATTTATCGGGCACTGTTCGAATTCTTTCCTGACAGCCTGGAGTACGGTCTGGCGCTTGCCGATGCGCAAGTGAGCGCCGGGAAGGGAAAGGACGCGCTCTATACGGTCGAGGTGCTGCACAAATTGCCGGCCCCGTTGGGAGACGATCCGCGGATTGATCTGGCGGAAGACCGCGTCGCCGAAGCGCTTGGTGACTACAAGCGAGACCAGACCGCGACCATTCGCGCTGCGGCCAAAGCGCGCGGGCTGGGCGCTTCGCTGCTATTGGCTCAGGCCCTGACCGATCAATCCTGGGCGCTCGAAAACCTTGGGCAATTGGAGGAAGCCGCATCTGTTGCTGGCGAAGCGAAACAACTTTTTGCCGGTGCCGGGGATAAACAAGGTTTTGCTCGCGCACTCATCGAAGTGGCAATCGCTCTTGAGGACGAGGGAAATCCCGCCGGCGCCAAGAACATGTATGAGGAGGCGCTTGTCATGTACCGGCAAATCGGAAATAAGCAGGCAGTCGGAAATGATCTTGACAATATCGGAGATGTGCTCTTCGCTCTCGGAGATCTCGCTGGGGCGCGAAGAAGTTATGAGGAGTCGCTGGCGACACACCGGGAAATTGGGCACGAGGACGGGGTCGCACTTGCGAAAGGGGCTCTGGGCACGGTGCTGCTAGCCATGGGTGACCGCGAAGGCGCCGAAAAAGCGTATCGGGAGTCTCTTGAAATCTGCGAGCGTATCGGCGACAAGAGCAAAGCGGCCATCGACGTTGCCGGCCTGGGACGAGTACTTCTGGCGGACGGAAACATTGAGCAAGCGAGCAAGTATGAGGCCCAGGCAGTTTCGATGTTTGAAAACATAGGAAACAGACTGAGTGCGGCCCAGACCCAGTTGGTATTGGCCGAGATCCTGCTCGACCAAGGGAAGAGTTCCGAGGCGGCGCTCCGGGCGCGGAAAGCAGCGGAGGAGTTTGAACAAGAAAAGGCCGCCAAAGATGAATCTCTAGCGGAAGCTGTTCTGTCCCAGTCCCTTCTGATGCAAGGGAGAGCGGATGCGGCTCGCGCGGCCATCGACCACGCCACCGCTCTGCTGGAAAAATGCCGGGACCGCGAAGTTGAGCTTTTTGTCTCCCTGACGGCGGCCCGTGTCCGCGCGGCGTCTGGAAATTCGGCGGATGCATTCGAAGCTGCGAAAAGTCTGCAACAACTGTCTGACCAGGCCACCAAAATTGGATTCGTGCGCTATGAGCTCGAGCCGCAGCTTGCTCTGGGTGAAATCGAGATTCGTTCGGGAAACAGCGGCAATGGCCGTCTCCATCTGAAGGCAGTGGAGAGAGCAGCCGCAGACAGAGGCTTTCGTCTGATTGCACAAAAAGCCGCGGCTGACTTAAGGCAGATCAGCTCACTGTCAACGGAGCGCGAATAGAAACCTTGCTCCTCGCCAAAACCTGGCGGCAACCTTGCCGTAAGTTTGTGCGCCGCAAAACAATTGTCCCTTGCCGGGAACAGGCTCGGTGTCAGACTGCGAAAGGAGCGAGAAGGAAATGAATTCGATGAACCAAGTTGTTGACCAAAAGCGTCTCTTCCGTGTTCGCCCGAAATTCCTTGCGGGCTGTGCGGCAGTCGTGGCTGTCCTGATCCTTCCAGACGCGGTCGCGCAATCACACGTCCTGAAGCGGGTGGTATTGCTCCTAGCAGCTTTGGCCATTCTGACGGGATAGCTCCTGCTACTGAAGGACCGCAGGCCGAAGACAACGTGGCGAGCAGTAATAGCACTGATCGCGTCAGAAACCAAGGGTGGAACTGAAACTCAAACCGTAGCTTGGCCCGGCGGCCAAGCTGGTCTCACAACTTTTGATGACGCACACTCATTGAGAATTGGCCGATCCGGTCAATCGTGCTCCAAGTTGTCGAGCGTCTATACGCGTGGACGCCAGGAAGGAAATCGCGCGAGCCCACGGGAGTGGACCCGCACGAAGATAAGAGTTAATCGACTCTCTCATACCTCGAACGTGAGCCAAAACATACAACCATATCGATCAGTGGGTTAAAATCTGGCGTATGAGAGTGCAAATGCGCGCCCGGCGGATCGCGAGGATCTATGCAATGTGGCTGCTGATCGCGCATTGTGTGGCCGCCCAGACGCGAGTGCCGCCCAACACTCCGCCCTCGAATGGCGCAGAAATACAGCTACACTCGTACCTCGAACATGCTGCGGAAGCGATGCACAAAGGCGAACTGGCCTCTGCCGCTGAGGCCCTTCGGCAGGCATTGATCATTGATCCACATTCTCTTGTAGCCTTGAATAACCTGGGCATTGTGCTATCGCGTGAGGGAAAACCCGCAGAGGCAATTCCTCTCTACGAAGAGGCACTGAAGGTCCATCCCAACGATGCCGCGACAAAACGCAATCTTGCCGTCGCTTACTTTAAGGCCCAACGATACGCTCCGGCGTGGCGGTTGCTTCGACCGATGGCGACGAAGTATCCAACCGATTTTCAGATCCTCGACTTGGCCGGCCTCTCCCTCTTTGCTCTCGATCGTTATCCTGAAGCCGCCGGATATCTGGAACGCGCCAACCACGTGCAGCCATCCGATCTGGAGACTCTCGACATGCTCGGCAAGGCGTACCTGCGGATGAAGGATTACAAGGCGCTCACGAGCGTGTTCGCTCGCATCATGCAGGTGAATCCGAATTCGGCGTCCGCCCACATAATGATGGCCACCGCCTACGACGAAGCGGACAACAGGCCCGAGGCGATCAAGGAGTATCAGGCGGCCGAGCGGGCCGATCCCAGCTTCGCGGGCGTGCATTCGGGCCTGGGGTACCTCTATTGGCGAGAGGGAGACTTCCAGCTTGCCGAGAAGGAGTTTCGGGAGGAATTGAAGCGCTTCCCGAACGATCCCGTTTCCAACTGCGTCCTCGGCGATATCCTTCTGGACAATGTTCAACTTGGGGAGGCCGAGGCGCGCTTTCGCTTGGCGCTCAAGGTGAATCCGGCTTACGCCGACGCGCTTTTGGGTCTCGGCAAGACAGAAATTGCCCTCAAACGTCCTCGCGAAGCGGTGGATGTGCTGCGCAAGGCCATCCAACTCCAGCCCGACTCGGGCAAGGCGCATTATGTGCTCTCGACCGCGCTCGGTCAACTCGGCCAGACCGCGGAAGCCGCACGGGAACGCAAAATCGCGGCGGATCTTCTCGAAGAAAAGCGGCAAGAGAAGATTAAGAACAACCAGAGCCAGTGAGGGGAGCCAGACTTTGTCATCCCGAGCGAGGCGAGGGATCCGCATTTTGCGGAGGACTGCAGATCCCTCGCTTCGCTCGGGATGACAAGGAGAATGAGTAGATGACAATCACCGTGGCCGGGCAGCAAAAGAAAAGCGGGGTACATGCGGACTGGCATGCGCCCCGCGAGGTTTAGAACCTCACTAGAACGTTATCTTTCCTCCGATTTGCACTTCACGCGGAATGTGATATCCGGTGACCTGTCCAAAGTTTGAGGCGTCTATGTTTGTACCGACCCCGCTGGGGCTGCCGTGATTGAACGTGTTGAACGTTTCCAACCGAAGTTGCAAGCTGGCTCGTTCGCCGAATCTCACATTCTTAAACAGCGAGGTGTCCCACCGCTGGTAGCCCGGTCCCAGGACTGCTCCGGGGGCCGAGTTGCCAAACTGTCCCACCGCGTGTGAAAACGCCGCAGTGTTGAAGTACTGATTGACGGTTTTTGGACCTTTGGCACTGCCAGATTGATTGGCAATGATTTCGAGCGCCTGCGAGTCGACGCTCATACCCAAGCCACCGGGATAAGTCGGACAGGGCGGCGTCGAGCAAGCCTGATTCGGCGTGGCTTGCGTCACCAGGCTCCACGGGTCGTTATTCTGGTTTATGCTCAAGGACTGTCCGGACTGGATGGTGACGATACCGGAGAGCTCCCAGCCACCCAGCACCCATCCCAGACCGCGCTGGTTCTTAAAGAACGGCTCCTCGTAGACGTAGTCGATGGACAACATCTGTGGCTCGTTCAGAGTCGATAGCCCGTAGCTCTTCTTCAAGTCGTAGGTGTTGTAGACTGCCTGCCCTCGGTCTACGGGGTTGGTCGTGAGCAACTTGGACCAGGTGTATGCAACCTCCAGCGTCAGCCCATGGCTCAACCGCCGATTAAGCGAGGCTTGCAGTGAATTGTAGTTGCTGGTAAACACGGGAGCGCGAGAGGTGATGCCCTCATAGCCGATATATGGAACTATGGCGTTTATACCCACGCCGGGGTTGGCCAGACGGGCCGCCACCGTGGCCTGGTTGATATCAATGTCGCCCAGCAGATGCGTCCCCATGGTGCCCACGTAGGCGAGTTCAACTACGGTGTTCGGCATGATTTCATGTTGCATTGAGACGTTGTAGTCCTTGTAGCTGGAAACTTTGAAGGCCGGCGTTTGGTACAGTCCGCCCGCTCCGGTTGCAAGCAGATTGCTGGGACCCAGAGGCGCCGCGGCAACCGATCCGGCTTGATAGTTGTCGAACAGGTTCAGGCTTGAGGTCCCATTGTTGGTGACGGTTGCGGTCTGAACAATCGGAGGATCGGTGAACTCACTTTGCTCCCAGATACCGTTGAGGGTGCGGTCGTAGAAAATGCCGAATCCCGCGCGAACGGCCCACTTGCCGTTGCCTAGCGGATCCCAAGCCAAACCGAATCTTGGGCCCCAGTTGTTGTTTGAGCTTAAGTTGACCCGGCTGCCGTATGGCGAACAAGTCGCCCCAACCTGAGTCGGAACCGCCTGGGCGGTAGAGCAAGCTGCCCCGGTTGAAAAGATCAGGCCGTTGGAGTAGGTTGACGCATTTCCAGAAGCAAACTGTCCGTCGGGGGCACCTACCGAGGTGACAATCGTAGGAGTATTGGCCGGACTGTAAGTGGCGGGATCGAAGTTGTCCAGAATGTTGTTGCTGTCGGTGGGCGACGGGAAGTAGCTATAGCGGATGCCGAGATTCACCGTCAGGCGCGGCGTCAGTTTCCAATCGTCCTGTACATAGGCTTCGAAGTTCGTGTAGTGAAGATCTGGAGTCGTATCCTTGCTGGGCTGCGAGTAGCTGTCCGCCTGTCCCAGCAGGAAATTGGCAAAGGGATCATTGCCGTTGACCGCGCTGGTGAAGTTGAAGGTCGCAAAGCCGGCGGTAGCGTTCTCCGTCTTCGTCATCCACATCGCGGTAACCCCGGCGCGGATGGTGTGGTTCCCGTGCTGAACGGAGAGATTGTCGAATATGTTCTTATCGATGTTTCTCTCAAAGTAGGGCCCGTATCCGTTGCTTAAGCCAGTGTAACTGCCGATTGCGACATTAGGAGCGCGTCCATAGGGATCCTGGTAGGCGGTCTTGCCGGTGAGCTGACTGGTGAAGGCTGGAGAGTTCTCGAAGCCGCTCAGCGCCCCGTTGATCGCTCCCCAGGAATCGGCGAATTCGACTTCGTTTACCACTTTTGGCGAGATGTTCGCGGTAACATTCGCGACAAGATTACGGCCCGGGGCGTTGATCGAGATCGCGTCCGCTCCAGGATAGTTCGCTGTGCCCCAGAGCCCGAAAGGAAAGTTCTGAGGCACGCTGTCCTCCATGTAACGGGCGAAAACGTGAACCTTGTCGACAACGTTCTGGTCGAGACGGACAATGTCCTGACGGAAGTTGTTCAACGAGCTGTAACTCTCAACCAATGTGTTGGTACCCAGATTGGGTGGATTGGGCGCCATGAACGCCTTTAGGTAGGCAGCGGCGTTTACGCTGTAGCACGAGGGGTTGATGGTCCAGGTTTCGCTCGAACCGGACCCAGCCGCAGTCACACATCCAGCGGGCGCGACGGGAATGGGTGTGGTGTTCGATCCCGTAATTTGGGCGGTGGTGAACACGCCGCCAAGTTGCCCCGTGGTGGGCACAGTGATTTCCGTGCTCCCCGGAGCACTCGAGCGACGCCACTCCTCCGACCAGAAAAAGAAAGTTTTGTTTTTGACCGGCTTGTAAAGTTTGGGGATGAAGAGGGGACCACCGACAGTGAAACCAAAATCGTTGTAGCGCTCAATCGGGGTCGGGTTAGCCGAAGGGGAACCCCCATCGGCTATGACCTGCCTGTTCTCAAATGTATTTGCATTGTAATAGTTGTTGCGATTGAACTCGTACGCGCTGCCGTGGAACTGGTTGGTTCCGGACTTGGTCGCCACCACGATCTGGCCGCCGCCGCTGCGTCCAAAGGACGCATCGTAGTTGCTGCGCTCCAAGGTGAACTCCTGGATGGCGTCGATGCTCGGCGTGTTCAGCAAAGTGTCGTTGGAACCGCTGTCGTTGACGTCGGCGCCGTCCACCGTCCAGTTATTTGCGGTGCTGCGCGAGCCATTGACGGAAATCGTGGTGCCGCTAGACATCCCAAATTGCGGCTCATCCCCCAACTGGCTGACGACTCCGGGCTGAAGGGTTACGAGCTGTTCGAAATTGCGGTTGTTCAACGACAACTCGCGCACTTGGTTGCCGGTTACGGTCCCCGATTGTTCGGCCGTCGTGGTCTGGATCGGCGTATTTTCCGCCGTCACCTCGATGGTTTCGCTCACTTTTCCGGCCTTCAATCCAACGTCGAGAGTGTGCGTCTCCGCGACGTTCAGGATGACATCTTTGGCCACGTACGTTTGGAATCCGGTGTTTTTGACCGTCACCGTGTAACGGCCGGCGGGAAGATGTGTAATATTGAAGCTTCCTGTATTGCCGGTGGTCGCGAGGGGAACATCCGCGCCGGTGTCATCGTTGTGAACCAAGACGGTCGCGCCGACTACAACGGCCCCGCTGGGATCCGTTACCGAGCCTGTGAGCGTAGCCGCCAGCTCTTGCGCCAGTCCTGCTGCTGACAAACAAAGGACGACTGCGCAGACTGCCAGAAGTGGAAATGAAGACAGCTTATGCGCAGTTCCGGGCTTGTCCTCGGTCAAGTCTCCATGCCTTCCGTGTGTCAATGTCGTCATCAAAGCGCCTCCTCAAAGCACTTCGCCAGTTGGGCGTTGCAGAAAACCTCTAATACAAAGCAACTATGCTATATAGCGTGTGATGGCTCATGGTCAAGACAAAAATGTAGAATCGGGAAAAAATCTTTGAGTTGGCCATCTCTGCGTAAGCGATATTACGTCCGTCCATGAGGGGCGACACCGGTGCTGCAAGCGTTCTCGCAGTACGCCCGAGGCCGGGAGAAAAGTATTCCAACTTTCATAGAATGAATGACTAATGTCAGATTTGCGGCATTTGCGGCACTTTCGGCATCCTCGTTTCCATATCGGCTCCGGAGATCCATGGAAAGTGCTCTATCTAGCCATCGCACGGGGGAAAGGCTAGCGGGCCAATCGCTTTCGCGCTTAGGACTTTACATGAATTTCTCGATGAGCTATATAGCATGCAGGTTGGAAATAGCCGCGTCCAGAACAAAGCGCATCCCGGTATCCGCTTGTCGGCGAGTCGCCAAGGTAGCCTGGAAAAGGAAATATGTCTGGGAATCGTCGCAACGGAACCCTGCGCAATCGAGCAGGCTGCGGAAAAAGTATTTTCTGCGCCGGAGAATCACCTCAGCGGTTAAAGCCGACGATGAAAACAAGCGAGTTACCGCAGCGCTGAAGCGCTGCGCCACCCAAAATCAGGTGCAACGGTGAGTTTTTCCGCAGCCTGTTAGTCAACGCAGTTCCCGAGTTTGCTATCAAGTAAGCGCCGTCCGCACAAAATGAAAGGCAGGCTGACTTTCTCAGCCAGCCTACCGGGGTGATTCATTCCAGCTACCAAGCCTCTATCGCTAGCGACCCAGTCCTTTAGCCATGGTTTTTACCATGGTTCCATTGGCATCGTCGTCGTTCAGCGCCCACACGTAGGCGCCTCCAAGCTTGTTCTTTTTGATGTAGGCCGTCTTCGCTGCCACCGAAGTGGGATCGTCGTAGGTATAAAAGGTCCTAGTGGCCGGATTGTAGAGCGTGGCTCCGACTCTTTCCGAATCGTACCACGCGGTGTAGCCGTTCTTGTTCGTGAGGTTCTCGATGGTAGAGTAGGTCAGGAATCCCGCAGTCAACACGGTGTCGCAACCGGGCGAAGCAGCGGTCGGGCTCGGGTTCGGACACAGACCCGATCCGTCGGCCAAGAGAACTGGAGAAGCGGCTGTTGCGTTCTGATACAAGCCATGGTTTACGTTGGGGACGCCCGTCCAGCCGACGGCATACAACGGGAAACCCATGGTGTACTTGGCCGCCGGCACGCCAGCCTGACGATAGGCTTTTACGGTCGCATCGATGTAGCGGGCGTCGGCATACACAGGATCCGCAGGCGTGTCGTACAGTGAAGACGACTCATTGGTTTGCTTGTCCCACGTTCCGGCATAGTCGTAGCCGTCGATAGTGAGGAAATCCACTTGCGCCGCGGCGGCCTTAAGATCGATGTTGACATATTTCTTCCGACTCGCGGGCGAATCGAACGTCAAGACATATTCCTTGCCCGTGGTTTTCGTCAAGGCTTTGAGTTGCGCGCGGAATTCTTTCAGCAGAGCGGTGAAGTTCTGCTTGTCCGCCGCAGACGGGAACTCCCAATCGATATTGAAGCCGTCAAACAAGCCGGGAGCTGTAACGCCGGTAGCGATGTTGCCCTTGACAAAGATGTCGATGCACGAAGAGGCGAGCGCGGCGCGGCCGGCCGCGGTCCGAGCGGCGGTCACGAAGCCCGCAGGGTTGCCAGCTTGTCCCCCTAAAGAGATCAACACTTTCAGATTGGGATGGAGTGCCTTGAGTTGTTGGATCGCGCCAAAATTTCCATAGAGTGGCGCGGTGTAGCGCTTGCCGCTCACACTGGGAAGGGTTGAATCCTGATAGGCGGCCAAGGGATCGGCAATGGCGCATGTCGGCGCCGAAGTCGCGGTCACATTGCCGAAGGCGTAGATGAGGTGCGTCAGTTCATCGGCAACGCCATTCCTTTGCAAATCCGCAATGTTGTAACCGGCGTAATGGATACCCCACTCTTCGAAGTAGCCCCCGAAAATCTTGCCATGATGGCGTGCTTGCGCAAACGACTGGGAGACGCATGTAACGAGGGCCAGCAAACTCGTCAAAGCCACGCGGAGCAGGCGCGGCAGGAAATGTCTTAACATAGCAAACGCCTCCAGAATTCGTAAGGTATCGACTGGCGAAGTATGGAACTATATAGCAAAACCTACCCGGTCCTCCACATAACCTGAACAAACCGCCTCTTCCATCCGGTATTCTTGGCCGAAGACTTTTTCTTCTTTTTTCTCTCCTTTTCCCCCACTCAACCCGCGCCCTTTCAAAGTCGGCATTTTCCCAGCGGTGCTCCCTGTCAAGAATCTGCGATGAACACGGACAAGCCGCGCCCTTGACAGGTCCGCGCCGCTGAACACCCAAGTCTAGCCCCGTGGGATGCTCTGCTCGCAACGGTGGCTGCCGAAGGCTGCGGCTAACCTGCGGCCGGGGCCAAACTGCCTTTGCTTCGACTGGTCATTTCCCGCGCCGGACCGGCTGGTTCAGCCGCAAGTTGGGCGGCAGCGCTGTCAAAGGGCGTGCCGTCTGCCAAAGCTCGTATAGGTAGCCGTCGGGGGCCGCGAAAATCTTGCGGGAAATCAAATTATAAGGTATCAGCGTTCGAAAGCCAGAGAGCAGGGATCTACGCTTAGGCGGATGTGCCTTTCATTCGCGCGGATCAGTGCTTCGTTTGGGAGCCACGGTCGCTCCCATGTGGGAGTGGATAAAGCAGGAGCAACCATGCTTTTCGGTCGAACAGATTGCTCACATCATTCGGATGTCGAACGAGCCGTACCGGACGATTTGGCGGCTCGTGGCCGAGACGGGAATCCGTCGTGGCGAAATATGTGGGTTGAACGTCGGTGCTCTGGATGTCGTGAACCGCATTCTCTTGGTACAGCGTTCGGTGACGAAGTTGCGGAAGCGGAAGTCCCCGAAGGCGGGCGCGAAGAGAAATGGCGAAGTGAAGAAGAGACCAATTAAGCTGTCGCCGTCCATGTTCGAGCAGCTACGCCCGTTCGTGGATGGTCGTCAGGGAACCGAGCCGCTGTTCTTGACTCCGGTCAGGATGACCAAGAAGGGGAAGCGGATCGGCGGTACCCGGCTGGAGCCGGACAACTTCGTCAAACGGCACCTGAAGCCAATTGTCAAGAAGCTCGAACTGGAGGGCGCAGCGCATGCATTCCGGCATGGCAACGCCACTTTGCTCGATTCGCTGCGTGCGCCGTGGGCTCTCAAGAGCACGAGGCTCGGCCACGTGGACGAGGCGACGACGAGAGACTACACGCACATGATCAGCGACGACGAAGTGAGAATTTCACAGGAACTGCGGTCGATGTTGGACAAGGAATTCGTTGCCCAAGATTTGCCCAAGTTTCAGCCACAAGTGGAAACGGCCTCCGAGTCGCAATCGGAAGCCGTTTAAAATCAGAGCTTTTTGGTTGCGGGGGCTTGCAATGCACCGAAGCCGCCCGATCTGCCGTTTCGATACAGATTGCCAGTCACCCGTCGTATCCCTCGGATTCTACTGCCTCCTAATCCCACAGGCGGATTTGAGCCTCCAGCGTTGGGTGTGTGAAGAACGCTCAAACGGGCAGCCGAAATTTCCGTAAACCGTGGAAAAATCGATGCTGATGCGGATCAGCCGTTCACAACTGCCGATCCCCGCTCGAAACCCATATCGATCTTCTGTCGTCCAGCCTGAATTGCTGCCTCGATAGCGGGATGTTGCGGATGTTCTGGCACCCACCAGACAGGCACTACTTTCGGTAAATGGAGCTTACGAACGAACGGTCCCCATTGAGGCGCAAATTCCCGCGATATATTTGCAATCCCAATTCCCAGCAGCTCGGAAAGCGTGCGTTGTCCCGCGTGCGAAGTGTCATTGAATCCATTCGGCAAATGGGCCATGCCAACAAATCCCCCGGCGGCTGCGCTGGCAAAATTGGCAAATGCAAAAGTGCGTCCGCCCGAATCGGAGTTCCGGGCAACCTCGCGCACCATGTCAGCATCAGCTCGTAGGAAGATGGCAGCGTTTCAGCGGGCGAAGTGGGCGAAGTGGAAAGTAAAGTGAGGAAAGAAGGCGGCTAAGACCGGACATCGAAAGTATAGGAGAACATGAGAGTCGGATTTGCTTTTGCTGTATCCCTTATGATGAGCGCGTCCGCACTGGCTCAACTGGCAACGGGCGCACCATCAGGCCGCGAATCGCGCTCGCCATGTCTCCTTTCTGCTGGTATGCATTTCCCAGGTTGGAGTGCGCCAGCGCAAAACCAGGGTCCATGACGATCGCCTTTTTGTACTCCGCGATTGCGTCATCGTAAGCGTGCATGTGAGTGAGCAAGGAAGCGTTGCGTATTAAACCGGACTACGCCCCCATACCGTATCCGACGCCTCCCGGCGAAATCACCCCTTGCGGCCAAACGTGTGGCCACGACTCCCCCAATCGGGAAGCCGTAACCCTGGTGAATGTCGGGCATCGCGATCGCATGCTTGATGACCCCGGGCAAGGTAGCGGTGTTCACCAGTTGCACCACCGAGTTGTCGCCGAGGGCCGCGGCCAGCAAGTCTTCATCGGCGTAAACGCGCGCTGGTACTCGCATGTCATCGCGAAATGTCGACGGGATCTCCCAGATATTCTCGGCCACGCGCACGAAACTGTGTTTGCCGAGCATGATCTTGCACTCCCTCACCGCACTCAGACATCAAACACGATGGTGGCTTCCAGTCCTTCTGGAGTCTGTTTTATTGCCAGGTCATGGAAAGTGGCAGCTTTGATATGTGTGACCCACCCCCCTGACTGTCGACCATCTAATCGCGCGTGGAGGTGACGGTTGCTGGATTCCAAGATCTGGAAACGATCGTAAACCTCACCATGGGTCTGTTCCAGATACAAAATCTCGTTCAGCCAGTTCACCAGCAACGCTTCTCTATCGATACCCTCGACTTCGATGGTGCGGACCACCGACGGCGTCCCGCTTGGCCCCAACGGGTCCAAGGAACTCATGGCTCGACCGGCATTCTCCAGCAATTCCGCAAAATCCCGGCCCTGCACGCGGAAAGCGCGATCGGCGGTGTGCTCGATTTCCTCAAAACTCATCGCGACCTCGAGCATTGACCTCCAAAAGTGTCAACGGCGAAGTTCCGGCATCGGTTCCAACGCTGGTTGCATGACTCTGAGACGGTTCACAACAGACTCGAGAAGCTTCTCCCTCTTAAGCAGTAAAAGCTTGAATTCGCGATGGTCCGTAGGTGCGGGCTACTTTTTCCTATGGATCAGCAGTCCGGGGTCGGCGCTGTTGATCGAAACCAAACCGCCATGCTCATCGCGAGTAGTGTTGAATCGCTCACTGGTGCTCCCAGTGATGTGGTTCTGTTCGTCCCTGACGATGGTCTCGAACGAACCAACGTAGCCAGTCGTGACCGACCCGATGATCCTGCGCTTCCCGTCTCGAATGAATTCCTTCTCTAGTGACATGTG
>PLIC01000228.1 GCA_003139995.1 Candidatus Acidiflorens stordalenmirensis
CCTTCGATTGGAAAAGACTGTTCTGGCGGATTCCGATTCAATAACTTGCGTGTTTGCAACGCGACCCGGGGAATTCGGCTTACAGGTCCGGCTGCCACAATTTGTTTACTATCGATAGTTTTATTGGCAAAGTCACCGCTCAGCGTCCATAACAGGGTCCACTTTCGCAAGCGAGGCGCTCCTGTCCGCGGATCCGAAACCGGCGACCGATTCGCCAAAACGTCCGCCGGTAACTTCGACACCCGGCTCAGTTTGGACAACCGCCTCCGGGGCTGTTACATTGCGGCCAGCACTATTGCGTCACTCAGCGAGGATAGCCATGTCCCTGGTGGTGAAACTGGAAGACGATCTCGGCGAACGCAGCGAGTGGGTGATGCTGCACAGGGTGGTTCCCGCCACCGGCCATGCGGATTTCCCGCTGCTCAGCGGAATCGATCCGTTCGGCAAAACCGTGTTCAATCACCTGCAGATGGAAGCCTTCCTCCAGGAATGGGATCTGGCGAAAGATCGCGCGCGCGATGAAAGCCAGTTGGAGGCATGGGAAAAGGTGAAGCAAATGGCGGAAACCTGCCGCCGCGACCGCGACCTGTACCTCCGCTTCGTCGGCAACTAAGCGCTCCCGCATCCGGCGTCCTGTTTGGGCAGCACACCGCTACTTCTCCGGCAGATTCGCCCGCAGAAATCTCACCACGTTTTCTCCCATGATCATGCGGATCTCCGGTTCGGAATAGCCCGCTTCCAACATCGCATCGGTGATTTCGACCAATCCAGTTGTGTCGAAGGGCGCCGTGACGGCTCCGTCGAAATCCGACCCGAGCGCCACGTGTTCCACGCCTACCCGGTCGGAAACATAGCGCATCGCCTTCACAATCGCTCGCGCATCGGTGCCGCAGGTCGCCGTGCTCCAATACCCGATGCCGATCAAACCGCCGTTTGCCGCCACCGCTCGAATCTGATCGTCGCTGAGGTTCCGGTTGTTGTTGCACGTCCCTTTTACGCCGGTGTGCGAAACAACTACGGGACGGGTCGCAATCGCGAGCACATCATCAATCGTTTTTGGCGATGCATGCGCCAGATCCACGATCATGCGCCGCGCTTCCATCTGCCGCACCCACTCGCGGCCTTTTTCGGTGAGGCCGGTTTTATGAACTCCCGCCGCCGATCCTCCAATATCGTTATCGAAAAAATGGCTAGGCGACATCATCCGGTACCCGGCGCGGTACAGAACGTCGAGATTCTCCAGCTTGCCGTCGAGCGCGTGCGCCCCTTCGACGGAAAGCAGTCCGGCCGTGAGCCTGCCATTGAGCCGCCGGCGTTCGAGATAGCTGGAGAGATCGGCGGAGTTCTCAATCACCACGAAGCCGCCTCGCGAACCTTGCGCGAATTGGTGCAGTCGCCGCGCCTGATACAGCGCCCGTTCCGTCAGGCTGTTCCAGGTTTTTGGCGGCCAGCGATCCACCATCGCCAGCCAGAAAATTTCGTCGCCCTTGTCTTCATTGCTCTCAATGTTCAAGCCGCGCGGGGCCTTGGTGGGCAGCGAGAAAACTTGTAACGCAACGTTGCCGTCCGCCAGGCGCGGAATGTCCACCTGCCCGTAAGTGTTGCGCTGGAGCAGATCTCGGCCCCACAAAAGCGAATCGGCGTGAAGATCGGCGATGGTGAGCTCTTTGTGCAGATTCAGCGCCCGCTCGGATGCGGCGTAGGGCGGCTTCTTCACAACCTTATTTTGTTCCTCGTCCACCAGCCGCGGGACCTCCACCAAAAAAGCGGCCACGATGCATAGGACCAGCAGAGTGATTTGAACCGGCCGTCTGCGCACAAAACCTCCCCGCTATTCGTATCAAAGCAAGTCATTCGCCATTACACGTAGGGACAGCCGAGCGAAGCTCGGCAGCATCTCGACATCGAAAATCGACTTCTCCGCAGCCTGTTAAGTAACACGGCGCTTAGCGCGGACTTACCCGGCGTGGATAACTCGTCGTTACTTCGACAGCGCCCCCAGCGCCTCGCGAAACAGCACGTCAAAACTCTGAGGGCTCTTGCCGCCCCGCGCCGCCAGCAGCGCTTTATCCGCCGCCGCGCGCGGATAGCCTAGATTCATCAGCGCGGAAATGACGTCTTCCTCCATCGGGCTCGCCGGCGCAGCGCTCATTTCAGACGCTCCCGCCGCCCGCAGCTTGTCGCGCAGCTCCAGCACCATGCGCTCCGCTGTCTTCTTGCCGATTCCGGGAATGCGCGTGAGCCGCGCCAGGTCGCCTCCGCGAATCGCTCCCACCATCTCGTCGGCCGGCATGCCGCTCAGGATCGTGATCGCGAGCTTCGGGCCAATCCCGCTCACCGTCAGCAGCTTCTCGAAAAGTTGTTTCTCGGCCAGACGCAAGAATCCGTAGAGGCTCAGCGCATCCTCGCGAACATGCGTGTGGATGTGGAGCGCGACTTCAGCGCCCGCCGCCGGCATTTCCGTGAACGTCGGCACGCTGATCGCAACGTCATAGCCGACCCCATGAGTTTCCACGATCGCCTGGTTCGGATGTTTCGCCAGCAGCGTTCCTCGAAGATGCGCAATCATCGCGCCTATTGTACGGCAGTCCCAGCGGGAGTGTGGGGACGGGCGCCCTCGCCCGTCCCAAGCCGACCGCAGTTCGGCCTCGCCGCTAGTCGTGCCAAGCGAAGCCCGCCAGCTTCTCCCGCCGGGTCGTGGCGCAAACCAATAAAAATGCACTTTTCCTTTCCTTTCCACAGGAAGTTTCTCCGCTCCACAGTTTTTACACAATGGAGCCCCAGTTTGAGGTTGCGTTATCTTTTCCGCTGCCGCAAAGTGCTTGCAGTTAAAAGCGTGAGATGTTCTGAATCTGTTGACGAGGGTTCAGCGTTGCCGGCGGTTTTCTCGAGAGTGAATCGCCGGGGGAAATTCGGCGCATGTCCAGTGCGCTGGCGCCCGGGCTTAGCGGCCTCCCCAGAAATCCTTCTTCCAAGGAGGATGGAAGCGCCGAATCCTGACCCTGAAGCGCAAGCCTCAGGTGATCGTCGATGCATGGCACTTTTGCGAGTGCAGTTGCGCGACGATCTTTCGCTACGGCGAAAGACGGCAGTCAGAAAATCCGCGATAACAATGCGGCCCGGGTGGCTGGCCCAGGCCGCATTTGTTTTTGCAGCCCTTACCCCTAAAGATTGCTCAGCGAAGCGACGGCTTTGCTTGTTGCCAGCATCACCCAAATCCTAACGTCAAGCGATTCTTCCCGCAGCAAAACCAAACAATCTTGCGGTACAGCCATCACTGACTCTGGCTCTATGGGGCGAATAGTTTGGAGCTGTGACCCCAGAATCCCTCAACAAAATGCTTTCCGACTTTCTCGACGGCGCACGCGCCGCCGTGGTGGTGGAAGACGGCGCCATCGCGTTCGATCTGGCGGAGTCGAAATATTCGATTTCCGGCGAGTACCACAAATGCCTGCTGCACCTGTGGTCGAGCGAGCGGAATTTTGTGCGGCGCGTGCTCGATGCGGAAGTCAAGGCCACCACTCTTCGCTTGCAAGTGCAGCGCATGGGGCAGAACCGGCCTACGCGGCTCGACTTCTGCCGCGATCGCGACCAGCGTTCGCCCGCCGCGCGACGGGCGGCGCGGGTCGCATACGAGCCTCGCCTGCGCCGGGCGCTGGAGAGAAATTTTCCCGGCTGGACCGTCGTCCGGCTCACCACCAGCGTGGACCTCGAACACTCCTTTGGCCCGGCCTACCTGCGCGGCTGGCTGGGGCAGGGACAGCGCGCCTTGGCCATCGTCGGAGTGAACGACCAGGAAACGCAATCGACCGTCGATGGCGCGCTGACCGTCGGAATTCTTTGGCTCGAAGCGTGCCGGATGGCGCAGCGGGATCACCGCGTGGTCGAAGGGCTGGCGGTGGTTGTGCCGAAGGGCATGGCTACGCTTACCCGGCAGCGTATGGCGCACCTGCATCCAACGGCGGCGAAATGGCATTTGTACGAATTCGACCAGCGGGAGGATTTGCTTGTTCCGGTGGATACCGGCGATCGCGGCAACCTGACAACCCGGCTGGTGCATTCCATCGATGAAGTCCAGGCGCGCGAACGCTTTGCGGAATCGATCGCGCGCATTCGCGGCATTCTGTCGCAATCCGAAGTCGTCGTGCTCTCGCCCGCGTCGATTTCATTCCGGCGGCATGGCCTCGAGTTTGCCCAGGCGCGGATTGCGCATGATCCGCGAAACTTCGAGAGCAGCGAGGAAATCGCTTTCGGTGTGGGGCCGCAAGAGCGCGTTCTCGATGCGGAGAACGAAACGCAGTTTGCCGATCTGGTGCGGCTGGCGGCGGCTGTCCGTCACAAGGACGGTCCCAAGAACCACGCGTTGTGGCGAATGCATCCCGAGCGCTGGCTGGAATCGCTGGTCGCCCCGAACATCGCGGCGCTCGACGGGCGGCTGCGTCCGGAAGCGGTGTATGCCCAGGTGCCCGCCTTCGCCGCCGCCGACCGCGCCATGATTGACATTCTGGCTGCGACTCGCGAGGCGCGCTTGGCTGTCATCGAGCTCAAAGCCGATGAGGATATCCACCTTCCTCTGCAAGGCGTGGATTACTGGTCGCGCGTCGCCTGGCACCAGAGCCGCGGAGAGTTTGCGCGATTCGGTTATTTTCCTGGGCGCGAAATTTCACCACAGAAGCCTCTGCTCATGCTGGTCGCGCCCGCTCTGCACGTGCATCCCACAACCGACACGATCCTGCGTTATCTGTCTCCGGAGATCGAGTGGGAACTGCTGGGAATTGACGAGCGCTGGCGGGAAGAGATCAGGGTCGTGTTCCGAAAGAAGCCGCCGCGCGCGCCAGCTCGGGCGGCGTAAGGCTTTTCATCGCCGAGACGCCGAGAAACCCCAAGAAAGGCTTTCTCGGCGTCTCGGCGGTGAACAAGTCGTCACGCCGGAAGAATCGGAGGCGTCGATGTCGTCTCGCTGACCTCGGGCGCTTCGCCTTTGTACACTCGTCCGATCCCCCGCACCAGGCGCCGCATCGGCAGTTCTCCCCGAGCGTCGGCAAAGAAAATTTCCCCTGCCCGGCTCCCGCGATAGCACCAGCGCTTCAGGATCGCGAGGTGCTCCATGCGCTCGATCGCCCTGCCTGGTTTGGCTGCGGGGAACGCCGCCAGCGCCGCCTGAATGCGGGCTTCCATTGATTGCGATAACGATCGCGACAACGATTGCGACTTCGTATGTTCGCTACCGGAGATCGGAAACTCAAGCGGCCCCGCGAGCGCGCCACCGTCGACGCGAAACACGGCGACGTTCTCCGGCTGCCGCGATTTCTGCACGATTACGGCATGCGACTGGTCAATCCGGCGGACGAATTCCGGCAGCTGCTGCAGCACGGGAGTGAGTTTGTCGAGCCGCGCATGAATGGCCGCAGCTGTCTCGAATTCCATTTTCGCCGAGGCGTCATCGCGCTCCGCCGACATCTGGCGCTTCAGCGATTCACCGCGCGAGTCCAGAAAATCCTCGACCCGTGCCACTTCGGCGCCATACTCGTCACCAGTACAGCCGTGAAAACAGGGCGCCAAACACATCTTCATCTCGGAATAAACGCAGCCGGGAAATGCCGGGTCGGGATGGAGGTCTTCCACGCAGCGCCGCATCTTGAAAAAGTCGAGCGCGTCGTTCATAAACTTTTCCGCCGCCACCCGCGACGCAAACGGCCCGTAGTAAACGTTCTTTCCCGAAATTCGCCCCACTCGCGTCGTGATCGAAGCGCGGGGAAATTCGTTCTCCAGATGCAGTTTGACCAGCGGAGCGAAGCGCAGCCGCAGGCGATTCGAGTAGGTTTTTGGAAAAACCGCTCGCAGCACCCGGTAGAGGACGAACCCCGATTCGAAATCGGAGCCGGTCAGCGTGTATTCGATCCAGCGGACGCGATCCCTCAGGTTGAGCCGCTTCGTCCGTTCTTCCGGGGCGGAGAGCAGCCGTTGCAGCCTGCGCCGAAGGTTGGCAGTCTTGCTGACATAGGGCTCGGAGTTCGCGTCCTCGCCGCGCAAAAGAAACACGGCGGGGGCGGCGGCCACAGCGGAGAAGATGTCGCTGTCACGTTCCGGCTGGAACTCGATGCGTTCAGTCAGCACGCTTGTGATTGTAGTGCGTGTGATGGTAGTGCGGAATTATCCGAAGCTGGCACTCTTAAACTTCTGGCGGAAGTCGGGCCCGTCCATCTTCACGAAGCGGCACATTTCGTGCAGGCGGGAGCGCATGCGCTCGCCGATGCGGTCGCCAAGGGTTTCTTCGCGCGCGGCCGCCCGCGCCGGCGACAATGACAATGACGAAGACCGAGCCACACTCGCAGCCGGCTCGTCCGGAAAATTCGTGGTGATGATCGTGGTTCGATTGTCGTTATAGCGCGTGTTGAGGATCAGGCTGACCGTGTCCCACACCCACTCGCTCGGCTTCACCGCGCCGAGTTCATCGAGCAACAGCACCTCGGCTTCAAACACCGGTCGCAGCACCTGAAGCTCGGTCGCCCGGACAGAATCGTTGTAGGAGTTCTGAATTTGTTTCAGCAGTTCGCGGTAGTCGCAAAAAAGGCAGGAGCTTCCTCTCACCACAATGAGTTCCTTGAGAATGCCCACTGCGAGATGGGTCTTGCCGGTACCGATTCCGCCGACCAGCAGCAGCCCATTACCGTCTCGCGGATCAAACTCCTGCACGAAGCGCGACGCGCTGATCTGGGCCAGCGCAATCGAGCGATCCGCTCCCGGAAAATCGGCCGTGAAGTTCGACAGCTCGCAATGTTCATATCTCTTCGGAATTCGTGCCGCCGCGATTAAGGCGCCGCTACGCGCGCACAACTGGCAATCGCAGCGCGTGACGCCGCGCTCGGGCGCTCCCGGAACCGGCTTCCATCCCGAGCCCGCGCACAGGGGGCAAACTTCGGTTGCTGTTTTCATGATGGTGTAATTAGACTCTGCACCCGAACCCGCTTGCGCCGCAACTCGAAACCGTTCCCTCTCTGTGCACATCCTGTGGAGACCAGCGTTGGGTTGTGGAGAACCGTGGAGAAGCGAGGAAAACTGCCGATCCCCGATCACAGACAACGAACGAACAAAAGCTGGCCCTTTCGACGTATTCTCCTATCACTACGCACATGTTCGCTTTAAAGTGCTAAAACGGGCAACGGGCACGTCTTTCCCCTTGACAAACTTTTCGGACGGAGGAAAACTTCCATCGTCGGTGCTCGCGCTTCGAGCTATCCTCCCCGGCGGACACGCGGGAACCGAAACGACTAGTGTCAGGAGAGAGCATGAATAAAGCTGATCTGGTTGACCGGATCGCCGGAGCCTGCANNACGACCGCGATCGACACCACCGTGGACAGCGTCACCGCTGCCCTTCGAAAAGGGGACCGGGTAGCCTTGATTGGATTCGGCACGTTCTCCGTCTCGCAGCGCAAGGCCCGCAATGGCCGAAACCCGCAGACGGGTGCCACGATCAAGATCGCTGCCCGTAGAGTCGCCAAATTCACCCCCGGAAACGAACTCAAGAAAGTGGTCAACAAAGGTAAGTAAGGGGCCCCAGAATTTTTTGGATACGAGCGAGACGGCAGGGGGTCGGCCCTGCCGTTTTGTTGTTTAGGTCTCTGGTCTAAGGTGTCAGGTCTCTGGTTCTGGATTGGAGGTTTTCCTGCGACCTGACACCTGCTTTGCTGATAGCTGCCTTGCTGAATCCTTTTTGACTCCTGTAAAATCTAATATCTAAATTGAGGTTTTTGAACTGACATGAAGGCAGCCATTCATCCCAGCTACAGCGAGATCCGCGTGCATTGCGCCTGCGGAAACGCATTTACCACCCGCTCCACCCACAAGGGCGACATCGGCGTAGAAATCTGCTCCGCCTGCCATCCCTTCTTTACCGGCAAGCAGAAGCTCATGGACACCGCCGGCCGCGTAGAGCGCTTCCGCCGCAAGTACGCCAAGAGCGATGCTGCCAAAGCCGAAGCGGCGAAGAAGTAATTTCTGCGCAGAAACGCGCATTCTTGAGAGCCTCCCCCTGCGGGAGGCTTTACTTTTTTGGAACGTCGCAGGCTCATGGAGGGACGGGCGTCCTCGCCCGTTCAATACTCGTGTAGGGACGGCCGCCCCTGCGAGCCTGCCCTGAGCGAAGTCGAAGGGTCCAAGCCGAGCGCCGCTCGGCAGCTGCCTGTGGACACAGCAACTTTGGACTTGCCATGGCTTCACCAAGAACGACGTAGAATCATACTGTGCAAAAGTTCTGGGACAGCGCGGATGCAAGGGCGGCTGCGACGGGTGCGACGCCCGTCCCTCCACCAGCTTACGCTCGTGTGGGGACGGGGCTTTGCCCCGTCCAACCGCGTGTCTTTCCAGCGTCCCTAAAAATAGGCAACGCCGCCATCTCCCCCGCCACCGTCCTCGCGCCCATGTCCGGCGTCACCGACACCGTTTTCCGCCGCTTCATCAAGCGCCTCGGCGGATGCGGCCTGATCATGACCGAGTTCACCTCGGCTGATGGCGTGCTGCGCAATGAGCGCGCCCAAGGACGCTACCTCCACTTCTACGAAGACGAGCATCCCATCTCCGCCCAGCTCTTCGGCAGCAATCCAAGCGTGCTGGCCGATGCGGCGCGCCTGGTGGAAGACCTCGGCTTCGACCTCGTCGACCTGAACCTCGGCTGCCCGGCCAAGAAAGTCGTGAAGTGCAACGGCGGATCGGGACTGCTGCGCGATCTGCCGCTGATCCGCCAAATTTTCGAAGCGGTGCGCGCCGCCGTGAAGATTCCCTTCACCGTCAAATTCCGCGCCGGATGGAACGACGACGAAATCGTCTGCGTCGAGCTCGCCCGCCTCGCCGAAAGCTGCGGCCTCAACGCCGTTGCCCTCCACGCCCGCACCCGCGAGCAGGGCTACAGCGGCCACGCCCGCTGGGAGTGGATCGCCTCTGTCAAACAGGCCGTCAAGATTCCCGTGATCGGCAATGGCGACATCCGCTCGCCCGAAGACGCCTGCGCCATCGTCGCCCAAACCGGCTGCGACGCGGTGATGATCGGACGCATGGCCCCGGCAAATCCGTGGATCTTCCGCCAGATCGAGCAGTATGTAAGCCGTGTGGGGACGGGCGACCTCGCCCGTCCAACCGAGCGAAGCTCCGCAGAAAAAATGTACGATGAACCCACCGAAGCCGACCGCTACAAAATGATCCGAACCTACTTCCAAATGCTGCTCGAAGAAGGAATGCCCGGAGCCGAAGGCAAGATGAAACAATTCGCCTCCTGGTTCACCCACGGCGTCCCCGCAGGCGCGGCGCTCAGGAAGACGATCTACGATGCGAAAAGCGGGTCGGAAATTCTAGGGCGAGTGGACGAGTTCTTCGAAGAGAAACTGGCAGCACAGACCTCGTAGGGACGGCCGCGCCTACCTCACCTGGGCTAGCGCCAGCCTTCCCCGCTCCCCGCGTTCCACATATCCCCACGGCGTCCGGTCATCGTGCGTGAACACGGTCAGCCATTTCTCCGGGATCGCCCAGGCATAGTACTCCTTGCGGCTCTCGATGGTTTCAAGCGGAAACAGATCGAAGGCCATCACCCATGTCAGATCGATGTGGGCGCTAGTCGGAATCAGGTCGGAGATATAACATGCCTTCTTGCGCCCGCTTTCGATGATCACCGCCTGCATCTTCGCCGTGTGCCCCGGAAAAACCTTGACCGAGATGCCGGGCGAAAGTTCGAGATCACCGTTCAGCAGCACCATCTGGCCAGTCTCGATCAGCGGATCGTAATTCGGGCTCATGTAGCTGATCGCGTCGCGCTCCATCTGTTGGCAGGCGTGTTCCCACTCCTGTTCCTGCACGTAATACTTGGCATTGGGGAACGTCGCGACCATCTGATCCCCGCGCCGCACCGTATTCCAGCCGCAGTGGTCAAAATGCAGGTGCGTGTTGATGACGATGTCGATGTCTTCGGGAGCGACGCCGGCGACGTGCAGGTTGTCGAGCAGCTTGGCCGGCTGTTTGTAGATCTGCGCCAGGCGGTCGGGCAGTTTGTTGCCGATGCCAGTCTCGATCAGGATGTTCTTCTCGCCGGTGCGCACGAGCAGCGAATTCAGTCCCGCGTCGAGCCGGTTCTGCTCGTCGGGCGTGACCTTTTTCGACCACATGGTCTTAGGCACGACGCCAAAAAAGGCCCCGCCGTCAAGGAAATAAGTTCCATCGGAAATGATAGTAAGTTCGAAATCGCCGAGAGTTGTACGATGCATAAAGAAGCAGTCAGCCAGCAGGATCACCCGGAACTGCAAGCAAGAGCTGAGTGCTGAATGCTGAGTGCTAACTGCTATTTCAGCTCCCGATTCCAGAAGTCTTCCATCATGTGGAACAACTGCATGCTCGTGCCCGTCCCCGCAATGCCGTGCGTCTTGTTCGGATACACCATCAGCCGAAACTGCTTCCCCGCCTTGATCAGGGCGTCGGTCATCTGGATCGTATTCTGGAAGTGGACATTGTCGTCGCTCGTCCCATGCACCAGCAGCAACGATCCGCGCAGATTGCCGGCGGCGCTGACGATGGAATCGTCGTAGCCGCTGGGGTTGTCCTTTGGCAGGCCCATGTAACGCTCGTTGTAAATCGAATCGTAGTCGCGCCAACTGGTTACCGGAGCCACCGAGATTCCGGCCTTGAAACGATCGGAGTGGGTCAGGGCGTAGAGTGTCATCGAACCGCCGTTCGACCATCCCCAGATCGCGGTGCGAGCGCGGTCGAGCTGCGGAAATTGCGCATACAACTGGTCGAGTGCCGTGAGCTGGTCTTTCAGTTCGATCCCGAACGACTGCAGGCGGGTCGCGGCCAAAAATTTCCTGCCGCGATTCGGGGTCCCGCGATTGTCGACCGAAAAAATGGCGAATCCTTCGTTCGCCAGAATCTGGTGGAACAGCGCGTGAGTTCCACCCCAAGCATCCTGCACCGTCTGTCCCCACGGACCGCCATAGATGTACACGATCAGCGGAATTTTCTGGCTCGCATCCGCCTGCTCCGCACCTGAATGGCGCGGCAGAATTAGATCGCCATACATCACCGTGCCGTCCTCCGCCTTAAATTCCATCGTCTTCGGCGCTATCGGGTCGTAATCGGCGACGCTGCTCCCTTCCCAAATCTTCTGGCAGGGGCCGGCCGGCGCGCACACTGAAATCCGCGGCGGCATCAGCGTCGCGGAATGCGTTTCCACGAAATGCTTGCCGTCATCGGCGAAACGGGCGGCATAGCTGCCGTTTTCCGATGAGAGGCCTTGCATCCCCGAGCCGTCCAGCTTCACGGAAAAAATCTTCTCCTGTCGAGGATCTCCTTTGTTCGCGGTGAAGAAAACCGTGCCCGATGCCTCATCCATCCCACCGATCGCGATCACCTCATAGTCTCCGCTTTCGAGCTGGCGTTCGAGTTTGGCATTGGCCGCCAGCGGGTCTGGCCCGTTGAAACTGTATAGATAAATGTGGGTGTGGCCGTCGCGCCAACTGGTCCAGAGAAAGCGGTCGCCGGATTTCAGTATGCGAAAGTCGTCGTTGACGTTGACCCACGCATCCGGCGCCGATTCGGTCAGCACTTTGCGCGACTTGCCCGACTTCGCGTCGATGAAATAAAGATCCAGCACATCCTGCTTGCGATTCAGGACCTCCGCCCAAGCCCAGCCTTCGCGAATCCAGCCGAAACGCGGCACATAGGTGTCGTCGTTGTCGGTGAGTTTGATCCAGCGCACCTTGCCGCCGTTGCCGCCCACCACTCCCAGGCGCACGGTGGGATTCGGATCACCCGCCAGCGGATATTTCTGCTCCTCAACCCGGGCATGCGTCGGCATCCAGTCGGTGATGGGATAGCTCGGCACGCGGGTCTCATCCATCTGCAGAAAAATGATTTCGTGCCCTTCCGGCGACCAGAAGTAGTTGCTGCGCACGTCCAGCTCTTCGGCGTACACCCAGTCCACTTCGCCGTTCAGAACGTTGTCTTCCTTGTCTTTGTCCCCGTTTTTGTCTCGCTCTTTGTCTTTTTCGTCACGCGTGAGCGGATGTTCGCCTTCTTCTCCCGACACCGGATGCACATAAAGATTGTGCTTGCGCACGTACGCGAGCCTCTTGCCGTCCAGCGAAAACTTCGGGTCCTCGCTCGGCTCCGGAGACGACGTAAGCTGGACTGCCGTTCCCGTGTCCAGGCTGTAATACCAGAGCTGCCCCTGGGAATCGAAGAGCAGGTGCTTGGAATCGGGCGACCACATGTAGGCGGCGACGTTATACCGCGTCACGCGCTCCTTCTCGCGCTCGTCCTTGATTTTGTCGGCAGGAGGTGCAAGCTGCGACAGCTTGGCCTCGCTGGCCAGTACTTTTCTCTCGCCCGTCGCCGCGTCCACATACCAGAGTTCGCCGTGCTCGCCAGCGTCGTCGCGCTGCACGAAAGACACCTTGCTGCCGTCCGGACTCCACTGGATCGTCTCTGGAGCGCGTCCCGTGATTCCACCCTCCGCGAAGATCTGTTCAATCGTGAGTTGCTTCGGCGCGGCGCTCTGGGGCGCGGCGGTCTGAGCAAGCCCTGCGGAAAGCAGAACCAGCAGGTTGATGGCGACGAAGAAGAAAAGTCTTTTCATGAACGCCCTCCGATTCAGCATAAGGCGTGATCCACCAATTTTGTAATTTCGCAATCGGGTAATTTTGTAATTTGGAGCGGCTATCGTTCTCGTTATTCAGATGACAGAATTACACGATTGCGAAATTACAAAATTGGTGGCAATCGCCTTCATCTCCGCGCGCACGGGATGTTTCTTTTCATAGGCCGCGATCTCCGTTTCGTGTTGTAGCGTCAGGCCGATATCGTCCAACCCGTTCAGCAGACAATGGCGCAAGAATTTATCCATCGTGAACGTCGCCGCGAATCCTCGTCCGTCTTCCACTCGCAAGGCTTCGAGATCGACCGTTAGTTGGTAGTTTTCGATCTCTTTCGACCGGCGCATGATCTCTGCCACCTGCTCTTCGTTTAGCCGCACGGTCAGCAGGCCGTTCTTCAGGCTGTTGTTGGCGAAGATGTCGGCGAACGACGGCGCAATCACCACTCGGAAGCCAAAATCCGCCAGCGCCCAGACGGCATGTTCGCGCGAGGAGCCGCAGCCGAAGTTTTTCCCCGCGACCAGGATCGACGCTTTCGCATAGCGCGGGGCGTGCAGCACGAAATCGCCGAGCTTTCGTCCATCTCCCGAAAAGCGCCAGTCGTAGAACAGGAACTCCCCGAATCCTGTGCGTTCGATGCGCTTCAAAAACTGTTTCGGGATGATTTGATCGGTGTCCACGTTCACCTTATCGAGCGGGACAACGACGCCGGTGTGCTTGCGAAACGGTTGCATATTTTAAACCCTTCTGCCAGCCGAGCCAGTGGAGCGCCGGGCGTCCCCGCCCGGCCTCGATGCTGCTGACGGTGCAAGCGTGACGGGCGAGACGCGTCCACCGTCATGACTACTGAAATCGCCACTTCCGAATGTCCGTGAAGTGCCCGGCAATTGCCGCTGCCGCCGCCATCGCCGGACTGACAAGGTGCGTGCGCCCTCCGCGGCCCTGCCGTCCTTCGAAATTCCGGTTGCTGGTCGACGCGCAACGCTCTCCCGGCTGCAAGATGTCGGGATTCATCCCCAGACACATCGAGCATCCCGACTCGCGCCATTCAAAACCGGCATCGAGAAAAATGCGGTGCAATCCTTCCTCTTCCGCCGCGCGCTTGATTGCCTGCGATCCCGGCACCACCATGGCGCGAACCTTCGGATTCACGCGCTGCCCTTTCGCCACTCGCGCCGCCGCCCGCAGGTCTTCGATGCGCGAGTTGGTGCACGATCCGATGAACACCCGGTCCACGGCGATGTTTTCGATAGGCGTTCCAGGATTGAGTCCCATGTAAACGAGCGCCTGTTCCGCCGCGCGCCGGTCGGCCTCTTGCGCGAAACTCTTTAACTCGGGGACGCGCGTGTCCACAGCCACCACCATCCCGGGATTCGTCCCCCAGGTCACGAACGGCGCGATCGCTGCCGCGTCAATTTCAATCACTTGATCGAATTCGGCTCCCGGATCGCTCCTGAGCGTTCGCCAATACGCAACCGCTTCTTCCCAATTTTTTCCTTTCGGCGCAAAGCGCCGGCCGCCGACGTACGCAAAAGTCGTCTCATCGGGCGCAATCATTCCCGCTCGCGCTCCCGCCTCGATGCTCATATTGCACAGCGTCATGCGGCCTTCCATGGATAGCGCGCGCACCGCATCCCCGGCGTACTCGATCACATATCCGGTGGCGCCATCGGTGCCGATGCGTCCAATGATTCCGAGCGCTAGGTCCTTAGCCGTCACGCCCTCCGCCAGCTTTCCGCTGACGTGGATCTGCATCGTCTTCGGCTTTTTCTGCGGCAGGCATTGCGTCGCCAGCACGTGTTCCACTTCCGACGTTCCAATGCCAAACGCCAGCGACCCGAACGCGCCGTGCGTCGAAGTGTGGCTGTCTCCGCAGACAATCGTCATCCCCGGCAACGTGATGCCAAGTTCCGGGCCGATGACGTGCACAATGCCTTGCTCGGGCGAGTCCATATCGAAGAAGGGAACGCCAAACTCGCGGCAATTTTTCTGCAGCGCTTCAATCTGCTTCGCCGCAATCGGGTCGGCGATCGGAAGGCCTCGCGGAGTGGTCGGGATGTTGTGGTCAACGGTTGCCACCGTGCGCAGAGGCTGCCGCAGACGCCGTCCATTGGCGCGCAGCCCGTCGAAGGCCTGCGGCGAAGTCACTTCATGCACAAGATGCAGATCGATATAGAGCAGCGCCGATTGGCCTTCAGGCGCGGCGACGACGTGCGCGTCCCAAATTTTTTCGAATAGTGTGCGCGGAGGCATATTTTCAGTTTCGTCCATAGTTCGCCGACATTTCGCTCAAAGTTAAAGGCCGCGAACTGTGCCGGGCGACAGCAGGTGCTGTTCGATAGTCTACCAACGCAAACGCCACAAAATCGTCGCCCTCGGCCTTTTTTTCGCCCCGCACTTAGGGCGAAGCCACAGTTGCTGTACCAACAGGCATCTGCCGAGCTGCGCTCGGCCTAGGCAGACGAGGGCGTCTGCCCCTACGCAACCCTGGACGGGCGAGGACGCCCGTCCCCACACGAACGGATCGACCCAGCAGAAGTCCGCGTTTGCGGTTATGATTCAGGCTAGTCCATCGAGGAATACACTGCATGATCAACGGCAAACGCATTGCCGTCGTGCTTCCCGCTTACAACGCGGAAAAGACGCTGGAAGCGACGGTACGGGAATTGCCCGACTTGGTCGATATTCGCATTCTCGTCGACGACCACAGTACCGATCGCACTGTCGAAATCGCTCACCGGCTGGGCTTGCAGTCGTTCGTCCACAACCGCAACTACGGCTATGGCCGCAATCAGCAGACTTGCTACCGCGAAGCTCTGGCCGCCGGCGCCGACGTCGTCATCATGGTGCATCCCGATTACCAGTACACGCCGCTGCTCGTAACTGCCATGGCGAGCATGATCGCGCACGGTGTCTATGACGTCGTTCTCGGCTCCCGCATCATCGGCGGCGCCGCGTTGCGCGGAGGCATGCCGCTTTACAAATACATCTCCAACCGCCTGCTCACCGCTTTTGAGAACCTGTTCCTGCGCGTCAAGCTGTCCGAGTATCACACCGGATACCGCGCTTTCAGCCGCGAGGTGCTCACCCGCCTGCCGCTAAGGGAAAATAGCGACGATTTCGTTTTCGACAACCAGATGCTCGCCCAATGCGTTTACTTCGGCTTTCGCATCGGCGAACTTTCCTGCCCCACCAAGTATTTCGAGGAAGCCTCTTCCATCAATTTCCGCCGCAGCGTCCAATACGGACTCGGGGTGGTCGGAACCACGCTTCAGTTCGCGCTCCAGCGCGCCGGAATCGTCCACAACCCCATCTTCAGCGAAAAGGGAAAGACTCTCGAAGCCGGTTCCGATGCTTACTACGAGGGAGGACTGCCAGCCGCGTCACAGCGGCGTTGAAAAAGCCGCGCCAAATCAGTGTTCCCGCGACAGGAAGCCCAGGACCTTGCTGGCAAACTCATCCGAGAAGCCGAAACGCGCCTTGGCCTGCGAATAGAGATTCACGGCCTGCTTATCCAACCAGATCATGCTGGACTTCAGCGGGCCGTCTTCCGGCCGCGGCCGATAGTTTGTGGAACGCGCTTTGTCCTCAACGCCCGAGTCGATGGTGTAGTAACACAACGCCAAGCTCTTGCGAGATACCCCCGCGGGACAACGCAAGGGGTCGGGGAACCCATGGTAGGAAATTTCATTGGTGCGGAAGATCAGCGCTTCATTGAACAGCGGCGGAATTTTTACCACGCACCGCCGCACTTCCCGGTCCCACAGTTCGATCGCGCCGCCCCATCGCTCCTGCCAGTTGGGGTTGAGATAGAGAATCAGATTTACCCGCCGCCGCCAATGCTTGTGGTAGTGATGATTGCTGAAGTCCGTGTGCACGTTGAGAAACCCGCCCGCGCCCGACTGGTGCAGGCCGCCGCCTTCTACCGAATCGTCCGACACCAGTTCCGCAACGCCCGTGAGCCGCGAAAGCCAACGCACAAACGCATCCGAATTCAGTTCGTCCACCACCTCGCCCAGCAGCGGCGGGAAGAGCGATCGTTTCGCGAGCCCCAGCTTGTTTTCGTTCGCGTGTCTGTAGTGTGTCCAGGCGTCGGTCGCCATGCCCGGAAATTCGCTGGCCATTTCGTCGGCCACGTAAGGATCCAGAAATTCCTTAAGGTGCACATGCGGATACGGCTGGTTCTCCCGAAACCTCCGCCGCAGGCTCGACAGTTGGGAGGTCCATTTCACGTAGGGAAACAGTGGCCGAGTTGCCGGGGTTACAATCGAAGCCGCCATACGCCTGAGCCAATCCTGAGCCAATAAGGCTAACACACGCCGCGGAAGCCCGCAGCCGTTTCAGCCGGCTGTTCTAGAGGCTGTCAATGGCTTTACGTAAGTCCTTTTTATTCAATCGGATGCGGCACATGTCAAAATGTCGCCAAATCCATACATGCCATTTGTATTCTTTGTATTCAATGACTTGCATTTCTGGTTATTAACAGGCTCTAGTCTACCCGGCACACCCGCACCATCGAATTCTCATAAGGACATCCCATCCCCGCCGGACCCGGCTGCTCCACCACCACCCAGCTGACGCCGTACTTCTGCCGCAGCCGTTCGAAGTCCTCTTTGCCCAGCTGCTTCCAGTTCTTCTGGTCCGCGATCTGCTCCGCCCACTTCACCGAAAGCGGGGGAAACATGGAACACGCTCCCTTGTCCTTGACCAAGTCCGCTAACCTGCTGCGCTCGGCGCGAGCGCGAAACCCATTTTCGTCTTCGCCCGGAAGCTCCATGTGCCGTCGATCGAGCGCAAACAGTGCGTCCACTGGCGTATTCCCGCGAATCCACTCAAACGCCTGCGCCCACTGGTTGCGCGGCTGCGCCCACGGCCACTCGACGTGAGCGCTCGCGGGAAATAACTGCCGCTGCGCAAAGTACATTCCCAAACTTAGCGGGACGAACAACACCAGCCAGCGCCACACCTGGCGCTGCAGCAAGTATTGTCCCAGCAATCCGCCGCCCACCACCACCAGCACCATGTAACACAATGCCAGCGAGCGCAAGGGCTGAAGCCGCGTCAGCGCCTCGAAGCGGGCCGGAATCCCGAGCCCAATCGCCGCCGCTAACGCCACTAATACGAACGGCGCCATCGCCCTCGATACCAGTTCTAGGTTCTTCATGCCACGCCGCCGCGCCCAACTCCCGAACCACCAGAACAGCAGCACCGGCCCGATCGCTCCCAGCCACTCGTACCACTGCCAGCGCAGGATGAAGTGCGAAGGCTGCCGCAGCGCGACCTCGTGATAAGCAGCCGGCGGAGGCTCGAATGTAATGCCGAAGGGAAGCGCGGCGGCGAATCCCAAAAGCCGCGGACGAACTCGGTCGAGCAAGATGAGCCACACACAAAATAGAATCGCAAAGCTCGCCATGAACGGATGCACGGCAGCGGCAAACACCAGCCACAACACGGCCCGCCCGTATCTTCTCCCGGAATCTCGGTGCAGCACTTCCGCCACTGCAAACAAAGCCGCAAACGCCGCCAAGTTCCGCGGATTCAAAAACTGGTCCAGGATGTAAAGCTCCGTCCCGGCAATGGGCAAGGTCAGCAACGTTGCCATCAAAGCGACCGCGCCCCAGCGCGCGCACTCGCCCTCGGACGTTTCCGATTCGAACAGGGCCGACGCCAGCCGCCAGCTCGCCGCCAGCAACAAAAAGATGGAGATCAGGTGCCACAGAAAAGTGGCCCAGGGCAGCGGCAGATGCGTGGCCCGCACCGAAAAGGCTATCAGATTCGGATACAACGTATGCCCGGCATGCTCGGCAAAAAACTCTGCATTCGCCGGAAACAAGCTGGGATTAAGTGTCTTAAGAACGCCCGGAAGATAAATCTCCGCGTCTTCCGCGTAGGGATGATAGCCATGAATCACAAGCGCGAAGGCGGTCAACAGCAGCAGGCCGAAGATGCGGCCGAGGGTACGATTGAGGATACGACCGAAGATACGTTTGATATTCAGACTGTGCCGGTCCATTTCTCCGAGAATTACAGCAGAAAATACCTGCGGCAGGAAGCCGGGGCCGCGAACTTGTGGCCCGCCGATCCGTTGCCGGCCCAGCGCCCCGCGCTTGCAGGCAGGCCCGGAAAAGAAAAAGGCCGGGCGATTGAGCCCGGCGCTTCGTATTGAGAAACTGTCAATCGCTGAGTTGAGCTAGATCAGTTTCCCGTTAAACTCGTCTTCATCGTTGTCTTGAACCTGGCCCCAAAACCTCACATCACCAGCGCGAGCCCTTCCAGTTCGCGCTCCAGCACCGGCAGAGAACAGCCCGCCATTTCCACCCGGCCGGCGGCGTCGATCGCAGCTTTCTGCGAAACGCCATAGCCGCGCCCCGCTAAGAAAACCTGCAGCAGTTCTGCTGCTTCGCTGGAATCCACCATGCCGCCCTGGATCAGGTCGTTTCGTAAGGCGCAGAGTTCCGTCACCGTAAATTTCTCTTTCGTGGCCATTCTCACCTTCGACCTTCCTACCGTTGCGCTATTAGATTCATCGGCAACCTGCTTCGTTACATGCAATCGTAATGCCGTAACTTTGGTACCCCGTCAGATACGGCTTTACGGAACCCCAAGTTCTTAGAACCCAAGACCTTGCAAAAGGTTGCGAGGATATCAGCGGCAGGCCAGCGAAAGACATAACAACGGCACCCGTTGCCAGATTGACACTTAATGTCGTTATATGTCGTTCCGTGACGGGAGGAAACCGAACGTTGTCGCCTCCGGTTTCACGCCGTGTCAATCGTGGCGGCGTCAACCAGCATGATCGGGATGTCGTCCTGAATGGGGTAGATACGACGGCACTCGCCGCATTTCAGACCAGCCCCGTTTGCATTCAGGACCACCGGCTTCTTGCAAACCGGGCAGACCAGCATGTCAAGCAGATCCTGAGAAATCATGGCGGCTCTATTGTAGCGCGGAGTGATGCTTGCGTAGGGGCGGACGCCCCGTCCGCCTAGCGGAGCGAAGCTCCGCACTTTGCAGTGGTCGGCTTTACAGACTGCAAATCCGCTCGATTGACCATCTACGATGGAGAGCGATGCGATAGAATCGCCTTTCAATTCACTGCAAGCCGCAGCGAGGTGCGATGGCAGCCAGGATTCTCGACGGTACCAAACTAGCCGGTGAAATCCGCGCGGAAGTCACCGCCCAGGCGAAAGTTCTGGCATTATCGGGCGTGCGTCCCGGGCTCGCCGTGGTGCTGGTCGGGCACAATCCCGCATCGGAAGTCTACGTTCGCGGCAAAGTGAAGAGCTCCGGGGAAGTCGGCCTCTACAGCGAACAACACACGCCCCCCGAAAGCGCAACCACGGAAGATCTACTCGCGCTGATCGCCGGTCTCAACCGCCGCGACGAAATCGACGGCATCCTGGTGCAGTTGCCGCTGCCCGCGCACGTCGATGCCAAGAAGGTTCTGCTGGCGGTCGATCCCGCCAAAGACGTGGACGGATTCCATCCCATGAATGTTGGCTACCTTTCCACGCAGCGTCCTGGCCTCGTGCCTTGCACACCGGCCGGCGTCATGGAAATTCTAAAACGCAGCCAGATTCCAGTCGCCGGGCAGGAAGCCGTGGTCGTCGGACGCAGCGACATTGTCGGCAAGCCCGTCGCCATGCTGCTGCTGAATCAAAACGCCACCGTCACCGTCTGCCACTCGAAGACACGCGATCTGCCCGAAGTTTGCCGCCGCGCCGACATCCTGGTGGCGGCAATTGGCCGCGCCGGCATGGTCACCCGCGACTACGTGAAGCCCGGAGCCACGGTGATCGACGTCGGTATCAACAGAATCACCGACCCGAAAGAATTCGACCGCTTCTTCGCAGGCAACAAAAAACGAGAAGAAACGTTTCTGGCCAAAGGCTCAACCATGGTTGGCGACGTTCACCCCGAGGTGGCCGAAATTGCCGGCGCGATCACGCCCGTTCCCGGAGGGGTCGGCCCGCTAACCATCGCCATGCTGATGGCCAACACCGTAAAGGCCGCCATGATGCGGCGTGGACTGAGACATCCCGAATTGACCCGGGCGTAAGAGGTTGGGAGACAGCCGAACGCGCCTCGGAGCGAGCGGCGCACAGCGAACGACCAACGACGAATTTTACCGTGAGCACCCATTGCTAAAACTCGGCCTCACCGGCGGCATCGCGAGCGGCAAATCCGTTGTCGGCGTGATGTTTGTACAACTCGGCGCGCACCTGCTCCATGCGGATGCCGTTGCGCACTGGCTCATGCAGCCTGGCCGCGTGGTCTATGAGGAAGTCGTCCGCCGCTTCGGCCCCGAAATCCTGAATCCCGAAGGAACCATCAACCGTTCCCGGCTGGCCGAAGCCGCGTTCGGCACGCCCGGCGGCGCGCCCCCGCGCGTCAAGGAACTCAACGAAATTGTGCATCCCGCCGTGATCGCGCAAGAAAACGAATGGATGCAAGAAATCGGCCAGCGCGATCCGAACGCCATCGTCATCGTCGAAGCCGCACTGATTCTCGAATCGAACACCGCCAGCCGTTTCGACCGTTTAATCGTCGTGACCTGCCATCCCGACCAGCGCATTCTGCGCTACGCCCGCCGCCTGGGAATTTCGGAAGACGCTGCCCGCGCCGAAGTAACTCGCCGCATGGCAGCGCAGATCCCCGACGAAGAAAAAATCAAAGCTGCCGATTTCGTAATCGATAACTCCGGATCGCTCGATGCAACCGAGCGGCAGGTGAAGCGCGTTGGCGCCGCGCTGCGTCTGGAAAACAGGAATTCTTCTTAGCCCGCTCTGCGGCTCGGCATGACCATCCATTGCAGCAGCGCACTTACCACGCTCAGCAGGATGGCGCCGAGAAAAGCCGCTTCGAAGCCTCGCACCTGGAACCCGGGCACCAGCGCCGCCGCCAGCTTCAGCATCAGGGCGTTGATCACAAACCAGAACAGGCCGAGCGTCAGCAGCGTCAGCGGGAAGGTGAGGATCTTGATCAGCAATCCGAGTGTTGCATTGATCAGGCCGATGGCCAGCGCCGCAATCAGCGCCGCCAACGGGCCGGTTACGCTAATGCCCGGCACTACGTGGGCAACGATCCACACCGCTAAAGCGCTTAGAATCCAATGGAGCAGAAGACGCACGATAAGCCTCCTCAATAAAATAGCAACTACACAATAATTGGACACTATACAACGTGAAACCGGCTCAAAAAACATCATCCCAAAAAACAAACGGCGCCCGTCTGCTAGATCGGATGGGGAATCCACTGCGAACTGCGCGAGTACGACGCGGATCCCGACGACCTCGCTGCGGAAACCGTGGCCGCCAAGATCGGTTTGCCGCCGGAGCAGGTTTTCAAGACCCTGGTCGCGCGCCCCGACCGCAACGGAATTTGCATGGTGGTCATCCCCGGCGATCGGGAACTCAACCTAAAGGCGCTGGCGGCCGCGGCGGGAGAAAGAAAAATTCAACTCGTCCCGGTGAAAGAACTGCAATCGCTCACCGGCTACATTCGCGGCGGAGTGACCGCGCTCGCCGCCAAGCGCGACTTTCCCGTGTACGTGGATGAAACCATCGAACTGTTCGACGTAGTTTCCATTTCGGCGGGAGTTCGCGGCCTGCAGATTCTGATCGCGCCCGCCGACTACTTGCACGCAACCAATGGAACAATTGCAGCACTCGCAGAACCTAAAAAGAGTATCCAGTAACGTTACCGCGCGATGAGCCATACGGTGGAGCGGCGGGCGTCTCACCCGTCCAGCAGTCGGCGGCCGGGCCGGGACACCCGCCTCTCCACCGGCACGCGATTGCGGTGCCGGTATTAGACTGATTAAGCTTTCAATACCGATTCGAGGTAACCCATGCCCGCTGCCACGCGCGCTAATCCGCTTTCGTTTTTAACCGATCAACTCGACGAGCTCAAGGCCAAGGGCACGTACTTCAAGCTGCGCGTGCTTGAAGACGAGCAGGCCGCGGTCTGCACCTTCGACGGCAAGCGGGTCATCAACCTTGCCTCGAATAATTACCTCGGCTTCACGACGCATCCTAAACTGCGCGAAGCGGCGCTTGCAGCCACGCGCAAGTATGGCGTCGGATCGGGCGCCGTGCGCACCATCGCGGGCACCATGAAAATCCACATGGAGCTGGAAGAGAGGATCGCGCGCTTCAAGAACGTCGAGGCCTGCGTGGTTTTCCAGTCGGGATTCACGGCGAACGCGGGAACGGTATCTTCCTTTTTGGGCAAAGACGACTTCATCATCTCCGACGAGCTCAATCACGCCTCGATCATTGATGGCTGCCGTCTTTCACGGGCGAAGATTCTCGTCTTCCGTCACAAAGACGTCGCCCACGCCGAAGAGCAACTCGCCGGCGTGAAGGATCAGCCGGGGAAGAAGCTGCTGATCTCCGACGGCGTGTTCTCGATGGATGGCGACATCGGCCCCCTGCCCGGCCTGTGCGAGGTGGCCGAGAAATACGGCGCGATCATGATGGTCGATGACGCGCACGCTTCCGGCGTGCTCGGCCGCCAGGGACGCGGCACCATCGATCATTTCGGCATGCACGGGCGCGTCGACATCCAGGTTGGAACCCTGTCAAAGGCGATTGGCGCTCTCGGCGGATACGTCTGCGGCACGCGCGATTTGATCGATTGTCTTTATCACCGCGCGCGGCCCTTCCTGTTTTCGACGTCGCATCCGCCGTCGGTCGCGGCGACCTGCATTGCGGCTTTCGATGTTCTCGAAACCGAGCCACAGTGGATGGAGCAGCTCTGGGCGAACACGCGCTTCTGGAAAAAAGAACTTGGCCTGCTCGGCTTCGACATCGGCGGCCAGACGACTCCCGCGAGCGAAACACCGATCACGCCCATCATCATTGGCGATGGACGTCTGACCATGGATTTTTCCCGCGAACTGTTCAAAGAAGGCGTGCTCGGAACCGGCATCGCCTTTCCCACCGTCCCCGAAGGCAAAGCCCGCGTGCGCACCATCATGACCGCCACACACATGAAAGATGAACTGCAGCAGGCGCTCGAAGTGCTGCAGCGAGTGGGGAAGAAGATGGGAATTCTCGGATGAATGCAGCGCGACCGGTTTTGTCCCGAGCTTTCCTTTCAGACTGGTGTATAATCGCAACCGCTCGCCGACTGCCCTGATTTTAGGGCATTCTCGGATTGTAACCTGGAGGATTTCATCATGGGTCACTTCGCTCGTCTGCAGTTGATTGCAAGAGTCACCTACTATGTCGGCTGGATCGCGCTGCTATGTGGTGGACTGCTGCACCTTAACATTGCAAGGAACCTGTTCCTGGCGATTAACGTGTCGAAGCGGAATTTGTTTGAAGTCGGTGTTATGTGCTTCTTGATCTGTATCGCCTCGGAACTCCGCGCCCGCGACGTCGCTGGCAGGGAGATGCCCAGCGTTGTAAAGAAGGCTGCGTAGCACCGCCCGCGGACCATGCAGTCGGAACCCGCCATGCGGCTCCATGTGGGCCTGCGTTGTCGACCGGTGCGCAAGGTTCACGCAGGCTTTCGGGCCACCACAAGCAGGTGTGCGCTAATGCCGAGCAGAGAGGGCTCCGACTCGAGCGTGTGAGCGACGCGCAGCAGATCAGCACGACGGCGCGGATCTGCCAATCGCTCGGCGACATCCGGGAGCATCCACCCTGGGCCTTCTACCCCGTACAACCCATCGATCAAAAGGCCCGCAGCCAGCACTTCCGCGCGAAGATCTTCTGGCCGATGAAAGTACGCCGTGGTGAAGTAGTCCAGCCGCCCGGTCGGGTTCCGGTGCTGTCCGTCGCGCGCGTCTTGTTCGGCGATCGGGGCGAACTGCGGGTCCTGAAAGAGATCGCGCGCCAGACCGTCCAGGGCTGAAGTCCAGCGCGAGATCGCGGCTGCAAACAGGCGGCCGCCTGGCTTTAGCACCCGCGCCGCCTCGTCGAGCGCGCGGGCACGATCTTGCGCGGCGGTCAGGTGATACAGCGGGCCAAGGAGGAGAACGATCTCGGCGGACGCGTCGGGAAAATTCGTGGTCCGTGCGTCGCCGACTCGACAGGAAGCAAGCGGCCGGGGATGCGTGGCGTTCCGCCGCTGCGCTTCGGCGATGAGACGCGGCACCGGGTCGAGCAAATGGACCGTGTAGCCCGCCTCCGCCAACCAGAAGGCATAGGCTCCGGCGCCGCCGCCGATGTCCAGAACAACGGCCGGCGCAGCGGGCGCGTGGCGCTCGATCAGTTCTCGCGTGCGCAGGGCCTCGAGTAGGAACGGCCCCTGTTCCAGCCGGCGTTCCTCGGGCGCTTGGCGATAGTACTCGGCAATCGTCGAATCGAATTCAGGCGTCTGTTCGTCCATGCGGTGTCACCCTCGGGATGGCATAACTATAAACGACACATGGGGAGAGTCTGGATTCCCGGCTCCTCGCGGCAGAATGAGCGAACCACTTCTGCCACAGCCTGCCGTCCCGTGGGCGCGTCGTCGACGATGGCACCGATCGCCGGCGAAGCATTCCGTGGATTGTGGCACCCAGAAAAAATGGGCCCGTTCTAGAATAGCGGCATCATGCGAGCGATTTTTCAGTGGAACGTGGGCGATCGAGTCCTCGAGTTGGGGCGGCGCACTTTGATCATGGGCATCGTGAATGTAACTCCCGACTCGTTTTCCGACGGCGGACTCTACATCGATGCCGGGAAGGCCGTCGTCCGCGCCGAGCAGTTACTGGATGACGGCGCGACCATCATTGACGTGGGTGGGGAGTCGACGCGGCCAGGAACATCGGTGACGCCGGCGACCGGCGGTATCGCGACCGGTAATATCAAGGACGACCTTGCGCCTGAGGATGCGGCGGTGCGGACGCGACCGCCGGTGCCGGAACCCGTGTCCGAAGAAGAAGAACGCCGGCGGGTGCTGCCCGTGATCCGGGATTTGAAGCGGCGACGGCAGGATGCGGTGGTAAGCGTCGATACCTACAAGGCAAGCGTGGCGCGAGCGGCGGTTGAACTCGGGGCGGAGGTTGTGAACGACGTTAGCGGCTTCCGGTGGGATCCGAAGATGGCGAAAACGCTCGCCGAACTCAAAGTGGGAGCGGTGCTGATGCACACGCGCGGCCGGCCGGAAGAATGGCGGTCGCTGCCGCCGATTGGCGATCCGGTGCTCCTGGTGAAGCGGGATTTGCAACAGTGGGCCGAGACGGCGACCCTGGCGGGGATCAAGCGCCATCGCCTGGTGCTGGATCCGGGGTTTGGGTTCGGCAAGCGTTTCGAGGAGAACTATCCGCTGCTGGCGCACTTCGCCGAGCTGCAGAAGATGGGATTCCCGCTGCTGGCCGGAGTGTCGCGGAAGTCCTTTATCGGGCGAATGCTGGCGCGCGATGGCAAGGATAAGGATAAAGACGCGGAGGTTGCCGAGCGGCTTTACGGGACGCTGGCTGCGGAAACCGCTTTGATCTTGAAAGGGGTGCACATCATCCGGACCCACGATGTGCGATTTGCGGCGGAGGCGGCACGAGTGGCGGATGCGATCATCGCGAACGGAGGATAGAACTTCATGAATTGTCATCCCGCCTTAGATTTGTCATCCCGAGCGAAGCGAGGGATCTGCAGATTGCCTCTTAACCGCGCTCAGGCGCGGGCGGCTTCCGCGAGGGGGGCAGTGACTTTGAGCGCGGGGAGGCGGATTTCAAATGCGGCTCCGCCTTCGGGGCGGTTGTAGCAGGTGATTTGCCCCTTGTGGTCCTGGATTACGCCGTAGGTGGCGCTGAGTCCGAGGCCGGTGCCTTTGCCGACCGGCTTGGTGGTGTAGAAAGGATCGAAGACGCGCTCCGGATCGTGCAGGCCGGGGCCGGAGTCGGCGAACTGCACGACCACTTCATTGCCTTCGCGCCAGATCGAGATCTGGAGGCGCCCGCCGCCGATTTCCTGTAACGCGTCCACGGCGTTCTCGATAATCTGAAGAAAGGCTTGCAAGAGCTGGTTGGCATTGCCGAGGACGCGAGGCAGAGGATCGTTGCTTTCCACGGTCAGGCTGATCTTCCTGTTTTCCAGCTTGAATCCTTCCATTTGCACCGCGCGCTGCAAAAGAGGCTTCAGTTCCAGAGGACTTTTCTCTCCCGGTGTCTGCTGGGCGAAGCTCAGCAGATCGCCGACCAGTTCGCGAGTGCGCCGCGCCTGCTGGCCGATCTTTTGCGCGTTGGAGAGTTGCTCGCGGCTGAGGTTGCTGCTGGCGGCCATGCGTTCGGAACTGCTCAGGATGGCCGAGAGCGGAAACTCCAGTTCACCGGCGGCGAGCGCGACCAGTTCACCAAGCGAAGCCAGCTTGGCTTGTTGGATCACTCTTCCCTGCAGCCGCTGCAGATTGTCGAAGCTCTGGCGCGAACGATCGAGCAACTGCCGAAGCCTCCGGTCCAGCAGGTGTTGTTTGAGGAAGACGACAAATGCCAGGACGGCGACGCCACCCATGGCCACCGCAAAACGTACCTGGCGCAGATAAGGCTGGTCGTGGCTCAGGAACAGTGCCCAATATCCCATGAGGGGCAGAGAAAGCAGAGCGAGCTGCGCAAGTTGAGAGGCGACCAGGTGATTGACACGAGCGATCGAAGGTGTCGTCTCGGTGTCGCGAAGGCAGCGCCGCCCGGCGATGGCGACCCAGAGAAACCCAAGCATGGCGGTGAGGAACTGGAGATCATAGATTCCGCCAGTCTTGTAGGCGCCGCGCGCGATGGCGCCATTCATGGCTTCCGAAGAGAATGTGTAGAGAACACTGGCAACAAAAATGTTGCGATAGAGTTCGCGCCACGATCCGGAACTGGTGAAGAATGCCAATGCCGACACGGCAATCAGCATCGCTCCTTCGACGAAATATAAGAGATCCCAGCGCACGTTGTACACCGGAATATTGGGGACGATGCATTCCTCGGGAAAAACGAAGAAGGCGTAGACCACGATCCACCACACCAGCAGGATGAGGACGTTCAACGCACTGAGCAACATCCCCTCGCGCTCATCGGCCCGATGGGGGCGGATGGCTACGGCTGCCATGATGGGGACAACGTGCAGGAACAACACGATGTCTCCCGGGAAGGGTTCGGGCAGCGGCTTGCGAACCACCACTTCAAACCACGTCCAGCAGGCTTGATTGAAACACCACATGGCCATGCCCGCCGCCATAAGACTCCAGAACAGGCGGGTATGCCCGCGGCTGTCGAACGCGTTTCTGGCTGAAAGGATGAAGGCAGCCGCGATCACCAGCAGTGGGATTAGGTTGCCCATGGCCACGCGAAAGAAGGGGCTGGGAAACACTGCGGGCGCCAGAACAAAGGCCAGCAGCAGACAAGCTCCGCCGAAGAACGCCGAGATTTGGGGCCGGGACACCGCTTCCCATCATAGGATGTCCGACACAAGATGTTTAGATCACGGACTGGTTACCCGAGGGCACTGCAGTAACCTTCCAGGCTGCCGAAAAACTCGGGTTTCGTATCAGGGCATCGCTTTAGCGGGCCCGAAGTCCTTCAAAATCAGATGCCCTTTTAGGGGCTGGGTAGTAGAGTCGAGAATCGAGTTTGTCGATCGTTTCGGGTGGCAACTGCTAGAATTCCTGTTATGGCATTCCCCGCTACCCGCTTGCGCCGTCTGCGGCGCACTGAAACGTTGCGTGCCCTGGTCCGCGAGACCCGGCTTACGCCCGAATCCCTAGTGTATCCACTGTTCGTTTGCCCCGGAACGCGTATCCGGAAAGAAGTCCGCTCGATGCCCGGCGTCTTCAACCTTTCGATAGACGAGGCCGTGAAAGAAGTGCGTGCGACGCGCGCGTTGGGGGTATCTTCGATCATTTTGTTCGGGCTGCCGGAGAAAAAGGATGAAGTGGCCACGGGCGCCTGGGCGAAGGATGGCATCGTGCAGAGGGCGGCGCGCGCTATCAAGAGTGAGGTGCGCGACGTGGTGGTCATGGGCGACGTTTGCTTGTGCGAGTACATGTCGCATGGGCATTGCGGCATCGTTAAGGTGAACGACAAAGCGGGACCACAATCGCTGGGCGCGGCCGCGGCGGTGCCACCGGCTGCCGCGGAGTACGAGATCGTGAATGACGCGAGCCTGGAGTTGCTGGCGCGCACCTCGGTTTCGCTGGCGCGGTCGGGCGTGGACGTTATCGCCCCGTCGGACATGATGGATGGGCGGGTCGGGGCGATTCGCCGGGCGCTCGACGACGCTGGCTTCGAAAATACGCCGATCCTTTCCTATGCGGCGAAGTTCTCTTCCGGCTTCTACGGGCCGTTCCGCGAGGCTGCGCATTCAGCGCCGCAGTTCGGAGATCGCCGTTCCTACCAGATGGACCCCGCGAACGTTCGCGAGGCGATGCGGGAGATCGAGTTGGACATTGAAGAAGGCGCGGACATGATCATGGTGAAGCCGGCGATGCCGTACCTGGATGTGATTGCCGCCGCCCGCGCCCGTTTCGATCTGCCGCTGGCGGCGTACCAGGTATCGGGCGAGTACGCGATGATCGAGGCTGCGGCCCGCAACCAGTGGATCGACCGCGAGCGCGTAATGATGGAATCGCTCGTCTGCATACGCCGCGCGGGGGCGAGCATAATTCTGACTTACTACGCCAAGGAAGCGGCGAAATTGTTGGCCTAGCTTTGAAGGGGCATGGCTTCACAACTTGCGGAAAAACTTGATCCCGCGCTTGTTCTTGGGTGGCGCAGCGCCGGGGTCCCCAGCACGCCCGCTTTTGGCGTGATGGGGTGGGGGGCTTCAGCGCTGCGGTAACTGGCTTGTTTTTCAGCGCTCCAGTCGATAGGCCATGCGGACCAGAGTTCTCTCCGAAAAGGGCACGTACAGCAAAGCTGCAGTCGCGGCGAACGCTAATCCAACCCCGATCTGCGGCAACAGCAGGAACGGCGCGATGGCCCAGAGCTGACCCAGCGCCAGAACGAATGGGAAGAGCCGGCCGAATGTTGCCCCCAGCTTGCGGAAATCGAAGGCGACTGCGGACAGCAAATAGAGGCGCAGCGGAATCCCCACCGCTCCCGTCACCAATACCGCGCCCACGATGAACAAAGCTCTCCAGCCCGGGAGAAAGCTGCTGGCGACCCGATCTGCATCGCGCAGGTGGGCGAGAGCGCTCACGTAGAAGATGAGATACATCGCCTGAATCAGCGCGAAAAGCGCACGTACCAATCCGCGCCGGGGAACGGGCACGTGCAGTTCGGGGTGCAGCGCGACCTCGGCCGCAGGCGCGGTTGCCGGATCATTCTCCTGCGTGTGGGCGGGCGCGGATATTGCCGCTGCCGCGCCGGCGTTTTCGACCGGGGCGATGAAGCGGTATCCCCGTCGGGCCAGGGTTTCGAGGAAGCGCGGGCTCGATGCGGAATCGCCCAGCGACTCGCGAATCTTGTTCACCGCGGTATTCAGGCTGTGATCGAAATCGACGAAGGTGTCGGCAGGCCAGATCCTTTCCCGCAACTCGTCGCGCGTGACAACCTGACCGGCATTTTGCAGCAGCGCAGTAAGGACTTGAAACGGCTGTTCCTGAAGCCGGATGCGAACGCCGTTTTTGCGCAGCTCTCCGGCAGCCAGGTCGGCTTCAAAAACGCTAAAGCGCAGAACGTTGGCTTCGCGGTTGGAGGGAGGCATCGGCATGACGGCGCGCCCGTAGTGTACCGCGAATAAGTCGTTGGTCGTTAGCCGTTGGCCGTTCGCGATGAATTGCCTGCCAACGACTGGCGACTAACGACCAACGACTGAAAAAAGCTACAATAGCGCCGTGAACGCCCCCGTTTCACCGAAGCCGGTCGCTGACAACAAGCATCAGGACAACAAGCATCAGCACCGCCATTCCATCTACGCCGCCGAAGCCACCGGATTGCTTCTCATGGCGGTTCTGCTGCTCGTTCTTACCATCATCCGCTACTGGCGGTACATCCCTTGGAGCGCGCGCTGAAGTTGCCGAGGTTGCCGAAGTTGGATCGCGAGCCGCTGGTCGTAGTCGTGCTTGGTCCCACGGCGAGCGGGAAGACAGCTCTGGCGCTGGCGATCGCGCGCCGCTTTCAGGGAGAAATCGTCAACTGCGACTCGGTTGCGATGTACCGCGAATTTGAAATCGGCACAGCCAAGCCGAGTGTGGCTGAGCGCGCGGAAGTTCCACATCATCTGTTCGATTGCGTCGATCCGCTCTCCGACGTCACCGCCGGAGAATATGCCCGCCAGTCGCGGCAGATTCTGCGCGAGATAGTTCTGCGCGAGAGCGAGCAGCGAAGGCATTTGCCAATCGTCAGCGGAGGAACCGGACTCTATCTTCGCGCTCTCGTTGAAGGACTTTTTTCCGGCCCGCAGCGGTCCGGCGATCTGCGCAACGAAGACCTGCGCGACAAACTGCGCCTCCGCGCGGAAAAGCGCGGCACCGATCACCTGCATCGCATCCTACGGCGGCTCGACTCTTCGGCGGCGGACCGCATTCACGCCCATGACGCTCCCAAGATGATCCGGGCGATCGAAGTGTGCCTGGCCTCGCGCCGGCCATCTCGCCGGACTATGACCGAGCTTTGGCGGCAGGGACGCGATCCGCTGTGCGGCTTTCGCATTCTGCGCCTCGGACTTAATCCCGAGCGCCAAGTTCTTTATGCCCGCATCAACCAGCGCGCCGCGAAGATGTTTGGCGAAGGACTGATCGCCGAGACGGAGAAGCTTCTCGCAAAGTATGGCGACGAAGCCCGCCCGCTAGCGTCGTTAGGATACAAGCAGGCGATGCAGTTCTTGCGCGGCGAAGTGGATCGGGAGTCGGCCATCGCGGCGGCGCAGCAGGCGCATCGCAACTATGCCAAGCGCCAGATCACCTGGTTCCGGCGAGAACCGGATGTGCATTGGCTGGCCGGGTTCGGCGATGACCCAGCTATCCAAGCGGACGCCATTGCAAGAATAGAACAGGAAATCTGAGAGAGTTCGTGAGCGATTACTCAACTTTTGCTATTGTCAATGGCATGTTCCGACGTTTTCTGCCGATCGCGCTTTTGCTCGCTGCGGCGCTTTGCTCTGCTAAAGGCTTTTCTAAGGACAGCGACAAGAGCAAAGACCGCTTTCTGCGGCCTGGTCCCATCCATCTCGACAAAGCCGGCCGGAAGTGGGCCGACAAGACGTTGCGCAAGATGTCGCCCGAAGAGAAAGTCGGACAACTCTTCGCGATCCGGGTGAACGCGCAGTTCCTGAATGACGCCGACCCCATCTGGATTCAACTGCGCGACGACGTTCGCAAATATCACATCGGATCGCTGGTCATGACCGTCACGGTGGATGGCCCCTTCCTGCTCAAGAGCCAGCCCTATGATGCCGCCGAGTTGCTCAACCGGCTGCAGAAATCGTCGAAGCTGCCGCTCTTTGTCGCGGCAGACTTCGAGCGCGGCGTGTCCATGCGCCTGAATGGCGCGAGCATCTTTCCTCATGCAATGGCCTTTGGCGCGACCGGCAAGCCAGAAAATGCCGAGGCCTTTGGACGCATCTCTGCACTAGAGGCGAGGGCTATCGGAGTCCATTGGAATTTCTTTCCGGTTGCCGACGTGAATTCCAATCCGGCGAATCCCATCGTCAACACGCGCTCCTTCGGAGAAGACCCGAAGCAGGTTGGCGATTTCGTGGCGGCCTACATTCGAGGCGCTCACCAAGGCGGCATGTTGGCCACGGCCAAACATTTTCCCGGACACGGCGACACCGCTACCGATTCTCATCTTGGCCTGGCGCAAGTCACTGGCGACCGGGCGCGGCTCGATGCAATTGAGCTGCCGCCCTTCCGCCGCGCGATTGAGGCGGGCGTAGATGCCGTGATGGTGGCGCACGTCACCGTTCCCGCTCTCGATCCCGAGCCCAACCGTGTGGCCACAACTTCCCGGGCGATTGTGACCGGACTCCTCAAAGAAGACATGGGATTCAAGGGCATCGTGGTGACCGACGCCCTCGAGATGGCAGGATTGACGCGCCTGTACGAGAAGGATATCGGACGAGCCGCGGTCGAATCCTTCAACGCCGGCAATGATGTGCTGATCCTTCCGGCCGATCTCGACGCCAGCTACCGCTCGATGCTGCAAGCGGTCGAAAGCGGCGAAATCGACCGCGCGCGGCTCGATCAATCCGTACGTAAGATCCTGGAAGTAAAGGCTTCTCTCGGTTTGAACAGGGCGCGGCTGGTGGACCCCGGTCAACTCTCCAGCCAGATTGCGAAACCGGAGAATCTGGCCGCCGGTCAGCGCATTGCCGACGAGGCCATCACCCTCGTCCGCGACAACGGCAAAGTGATCCCGCTGCAGTCTCTTGGAACTCCGCAGGCCGCGCTTCCGTATCAATCACTGCCATATCAATCAGTGGCCGAGGTGAGCCACCGCCTGCTCGCGGTGATTTTTTCGGACGACCTGCGCACCGGCTCTGGACGTATGCTCGAACGCCAAATTCTAGCCCGTGTGCCCGACGCCCGTGTGATCTACGCCGATGCGCGCTCGGCTGAGGGCACGAAGGGGTCCGTGGTCGAAGCAGTGGAAGCAGCAGAGCGCGTGATCGCAGCGGTGTATGTGGTTCCGACCGCGGGCAAGGCTGTGCGCGCCGCCGGCGGTCTGACGAATACGGTTGCCATGGACGATGTCACGGGATCCTTGCTCACCGCGATTCTCGATCGCGCCGCCAGCCGCACCGTCGTGCTCGCCATGGGCAATCCCTATGTGGCGCAGGATTTTCCCGCGATCCAGAATTATGTGTGCGCGTTCTCCAATGCAACCGTGTCGGAAACGGCTGCGGTCAAGGCGATTTTCGGCGAGATCCCGATCGGCGGTCGTCTGCCGGTTACGATTCCGGGCATCGCATCCCGAGGCGAGGGGATCGAACGCCCCGCCCAACCAATCTCAGCTCGACCCAGCTCAGGAGGTTCCTCCCATGTTCAGCCGTGAAACGATCAGCCGTAGCCTTATCGCAAAACTGTCCCTGGGCGCGTTGTTTGCCGCCCTCTGCGTTCTTCCCGCTTGCAGCATCAATGCGAACAACAAGGGCAAGGATGGCGAGAAGCAAGTTGACATCAAGTCTCCCATGGGTGATCTGCACGTCAGCGAGCAAGCCGATATGCGCGACGCCGGCCTGACGCTCTATCCCGGCGCCAAGCCTGCTCCGAAAGACGACAGCGACGACAAAAAGAGCGCCAATGTAAACCTGTCGGTGGCGGGGTTCTCGTTGAAAGTGGTGGCCGCGGAGTTCGTCTCCGACGACGCTCCCGACAAAATCGTCGCCTACTACGACAAAGAGCTGCAGAAATATGGCAAGCCCATCCAGTGCCACGGCGGCTGGAGCGGCGGCGGCCACGTAAATTCCTCATCTGGCGATAAGGGAATCTCCAAGCCTGTCTCATGTGACCATGACGGCGGCGGAGACTCTTTGGAGTTGAAGGTTGGAACCGAAGGGAACCAGCATGTCGTTTCCGTGAAGCCCAGGGGCCACGGGGCCCGCTTCGCCCTGGTTTATGTGCGCATGCACACGGGCTCGGACGACACCATCTGATCGAAGATATCGGGTGATCTGGTCATCGGGTGATCGGAAGTGCTGCCAGGGCGAAGATGGCCCGACGGCCCGATGATCCGATCACCCGATGCCTTGCTCTCCGGGTTCGTTGTGCGCTAGCTTCAAAGACGTGGATCACCCTTGCCAACAATGTGGAACCACGGTCGAGGACGGTCGGCCGTTTTGTCCGCAATGCCGCGCTCCTCAAATCCACGTGCAAATTGCGACCTCGGATGCTGAGGTTGCCGCGGGCTTGAATCCAGCGCCGGACGAGCGTTCTCCGGAGATTCCTCAAACCGGGCATTTCGATCGCCCCAGCATGATGGCGGGAAGGATAACGGCCGGAAGCACGATGGACCGGAGAATTGCCGTTCGGGCCGCGCTCAAGGCCGGCGTGCTCGGCGTTTTCATCGCGATGATCCCCTTTCTCGGCATCGTGCTGACCGGGGCATTGGCGGTCTTTTTCTACCGCCGCGAAAGTGGATTCGCGCTTCCTACTGCGCTCGGGTCGCGTCTTGGAGGAGCGGCGGGAGTCGTCGTCTTCGCCATTAACGCTCTGTTCACCATTCTAATTATTGTTTCCCATGCCCAGCAGAAATGCATCGATGCCATAGTGACCATAACTCAGAGGTTCGGAGTCAACACGGCCGACCCTAACTTTCAAGCTGGTATCCACAACCTGTTCACCCCGTCGGGGCTGGCGATCTCCTTTTTTGTTGCCCTGGCGTTCTCCTCCGTGGGCGGTGCGCTGGCCTCGCTGTTGATGCGGCCCCGCAACACCCGCGTGTGATTCAACCACAATCGGCGCGGGTCTCAGGCACGGCCTTGCTCTCATCTTTCCGCACAGGTATGATGCAGCGTTTATGAATTCACGCGCGCCAGGGCTTCCCGTAGAGATCCATCAGAAAGCGCAGTTGATGTCGGCGTCCGAGGTGGAGCGCACCTTGATCCGGCTGGCGCATGAGATTCTCGAAAAAAACAATGGCGTCGAAGATCTGGCGTTGGTCGGCATACGGCGCCGCGGAGTTCCGCTGGCGGCGCGGCTGGCGAAAATTATTCAGCGCATCGAAAAGAAACCGGTGCCGCTCGGCACGCTCGACATTACCCTCTATCGCGACGATCTTTCCACCCTCGACTCCAAGCCCGTGGTGCAGAAAACCGAGATGGAAATTCCCATCACCGGTAAGTCGGTGGTGCTGGTTGACGACGTGCTCTATACCGGCCGCACCACCCGTGCCGCCATGGACGCGCTTTTCCGCGTGGGCCGTCCCAGGCGCTTGCAGTTGTGCGTATTGATCGATCGCGGCCATCGCGAGTTGCCGATTGAGGCCGCTTTCATTGGACGAACGGTGCAGACCACGGAAAATCAGACGATTGAGGTCAAACTTCGCGAGGTCGATGACGCGGAGAAAGTCCTGCTGATGGAAAAGCAGCAGGCAACTATCGCTTAAACAACTATCGTTCAGACAATTATGAATCCAGCGCGCGGTTCCCTGCTCGGCATCGAGCACCTGGAAGCAGCCGAGATCCTGAAACTTTTGAAGTTTGCCCGGCGCATGAATCCGGACAAGCCGCGGCCCCTGCTCAAGGGCAAGCGCGTGCTTCTTCTTTTCTACGAGCCTTCCACCCGCACGCGAAGCTCGTTTGAAATCGCGGCCAAATCGCTGGGCGCTCACACGATCCTCATCCAGTCCGCCGGTTCCAGTATCGAGAAAGGCGAATCGCTGCTCGACACGGGATACACGGTGCGCGCCGTCGGCGCCGACATCATCGTCATTCGCCACCCCAACGCTGGCGCGCCCTACCTGATGGCGCGGCACATCGACGTGCCCGTCATCAACGCCGGAGATGGGCTGCACGAACATCCCTCGCAGGCGCTGCTCGACGCTTACACCATTCTGCGCAACAAGAAAACTTTCAAAGGTCTGCAGGTCGCGATTGTCGGCGACATCTTTCACAGTCGCGTGGCGCGGTCGGCGTGCCACCTGTTAAGCAAATTCGGCGTGAAGATTATTCTTTGCGGCCCGCCGGAACTGGCGCCAGACATCGCCACGACCCTCGCGCCCGGCGTGCGCGTGACCCGCCACATTGAAGACGCCTTGCGCGGCACCGATGTTGTCATGCTGCTGCGCGTGCAGAAAGAGCGCCTTGCCGGGCTGACAATCGACCTTCCGGAATACATCGCGCGCTATCAGATGAACCCAGCCCGGTTGAAAATGGCGAAGAAGGATGCCATCGTGATGCATCCCGGCCCGATCATTCGAGGTCTGGAACTGACCAGCGAAGTCGCCGACGGCGCTCAGTCGCGCATCCTCGAGGAAGTGCGCAACGGCGTGCCCACGCGCATGGCGATTCTGGCGCGGGCGATGGGAAGGATGCGATGACAAGCGCGGAAAAGAATCGAAGCAATCTGCCGGCCACCACTCTGCTGATCAAAGGTGGCCACCTCATCGACCCGGCAGCCCGCATCGACGCTCCCATGGACGTGCTGCTGAAAGATGGCCGCGTTGCCGAAGTTACCGCTCCCAACAAGATCAAGAGCGGCGCGAACGAGAAAGCCGAGAAATTCGATGCCCGCGGACTCATCGTCGCGCCCGGTTTCATCGATCTGCACACGCACTTGCGCGAGCCCGGACAGGCTTATAAAGAGACGATTGCCACTGGCACGGTCGCCGCTGCTGCCGGGGGTTTTACTTCTGTCTGCACCATGCCCAACACGGCTCCGGTTGTCGATTCGGTCGAGTGGCTCGAGTGGCTTCGTCAGCCCGAACGCGGCGCGGTCGTCAATGTGTTTGCCATTGCCGCCGCGACCCGATCGAGCAAGGGCGCCACGCTCACCGACTTCCGTGCGCTGCACAGCGCCGGGGCCATCGCGGTCAGCGACGATGGCAAGCCCATCCTCGACGATGCCATTATGCGCGAGGCCCTGGTCCTGGGCGGAGAGCTGAATATCCCGGTCGTGCAACATGCCGAAGACACTCGTATGACCGAGAATTGCTCCATGCACGCGGGCGCGCGTTCGTTCCGTCTCGGGTTGCGCGGCATGACCGCAGCCGCCGAAGCCTCGATCGTCGAGCGCGACGTGCAGCTTGCGATGCACATTCCCAACGCCCGCCTCCATGTCGCGCATCTTTCCACGGCGGACGCGCTGAAGAGTGTGCGCCGGGGCAAGCGCGCGAAAGCGCGCGTTACTTTTGAAGTGACGCCTCATCATTTCACGCTGACCGACGAGGACATGCGCGACTACGACAGCAATTACAAGATGAATCCGCCGCTGCGCTCGGCCTCCGATCTCGAAGCCATCCTGGCCGCGCTCGCCGACGGTACAGTGGACGCCATCGCCACCGATCACGCTCCCCACGCCGCCCACGAAAAAGAGATGGAATTCGAGTGCGCCGCGTTCGGCATCACCGGACTGGAAACTGCGCTCGCGCTCGCGGTCACCAGACTGCATCGCGAGAAGCGGATTCCACTTTCGCGCATCGTGGAGCTCTTCACCGCCGGCCCGGCGCACTGCTTCGATCTGCGCGGACGTGGTTCGCTGATTCGCGGTTCCATCGCCGACGTTACGGTTTTCGATCCGAAAAAAAAGTGGACCTTTGACGCCGCCAAGTCACGCTCGAAGTCGAGGAACACGCCTTTCGATGGATGGCAACTTACGGGAAAAGTAGTCGCGACAATTGTCGGAGGGAAGATTGTCTACTCCGCTTGAATCTGTGTGGGGACGGGCGACCTCGCCCGTCCATTCGAGCGCAGATCGAATGCCGCGCCGTCGGCTAGCGCACCCACAACTCCTCCGGTGCTACAATCCACGGCCATGGAGCGCGTGCTGTTCCTCTCCCTGCTGATTCCATTCATGGCCGCGCACACAGTGACTGAAGTGGAGATCGCCTCTGAACCCTCACACCACCTTGCCCTGGAGAACGAATACATTCGCGTCTTTAAGGTCGAGGTTGCGCCCCATGCTTCGACGCTTATGCATCGCCATCGCCACGACTATATCTTCGTCACACTTGGCGATGCTCATGTCTCTAACGAAGTTGGGGGCGAGCCGGCCGTGGACCAAAAGCTCACCGACGGCGATACCCGCTTCGTGGCGGGAAACTTCGCCCACGTCGCCAAGAATCTCGCGGACCAGCCCTTTCGCAACGTGACGATTGAGTTGATGAAGGATGAAGAATTGCGGCAGATGCCGTCCCACTGGCCGGAGGAAAACGGCGAAAAGACTTTCCCGGGCGGCCGCAGCAAAATTCTTTTCGTGAAAGATGGAGTGCGCGTGTCCGAAGTCAACCTCGAACCGGGCGCGGTCGTGCCCAGCCACCATCATGACGGTCCTCATCTGCTGGTCGCGGTCACCGATCTTGATATACGCAGCGATGTCGGCGGAATGGGCCCGCTGCCCGGAAAATTCAACTCCGGCGATGTCAAATGGCTGCCGGGAGGCTACACCCACACCTTGACGAATATGGGAAAGAGCCCGGCGAGGTTCGTGACACTGGAATTTTGAGCGCTCGTGTGGGGACGGGCACCCTCGCCCGTCCAGACGCGCGTAGGGGCAGGTGCCCTCACCTGCCCAGCCGAGCGCAGCCCGGCAGTCTGCTGGTGGTTGCATAACTCTGGATTCGCTATAAATCGAGTCACGGGCAATTCGTCTCCGCTCTACGCGCTCTTAATCAACGGGTTGCCCGGAGAAACCAACCCGACACGATGCAGCTTAGCCGTGAGGCGGTCTTTGTCAGTGGAAGCGGAAGCAGCGGCGAGGCGCTTGCGCAGCTTTGCGATTTTTTCAGCGCGGGTGCGGCGCCGGCGAATTTCCGGACGACGGCTGGGTGCGGACATAAAGTTCTCCTTGGCGTTCCGTGACGGCGTTCAGTAACCTGGTGTTCAGCGATGCGGTCGGTGAAATCGCGAGTCGGATATACGGTCGGCGCCGCAGACTCGTGCCGAACCTCAATTATAGGGTTGATCGGTACTGCTGGCAAAGAGAAGCGGCTGCCAATCGCCAGGCAGCAAGGTCAGCTTCCGGCGGAGCACTCCTTTGTGCAGGTGCAAGCCGATAACGTGGTGGCCACCACGATCAAGAGAGCGGAGCACGATGGAGCGGTGATTCTGCGCTTTTACAACTGGACAGGGAAAGAAGGCGATGTAAGTATTTAACTTCCCTCCGGAGTACAATCGGCGTCGGAAGCCGATTTGGTGGAGAGGCCGATTGGGGAGCTGGCATTGCACAACGGAGCAGTCAGCGTTCACATTAGGCCGTACGAGATCAAAACCGTGAAGGCGCAGTTTGCGAAGATCGCGCCAGCAGCGGCAAAAGCGGAATAAAGCGGCATCTTACTAAGTCCATGCATTGCCTTCCGGCGCTCGGCTTCGGGAGTGTCGGGAGTGAAAACCGTCTTAAAAGGAGCGTTGTAATGGATCAGAACGGGTTGGGGCTTCTTCTGCTGTTTGTGGCGGGAGCGATGAATGGCAGTTTCACTCTTCCGATGAAGTTCACGCGCAAGTGGGCGTGGGAGAACACCTGGTTAATGTGGACGATTTTTGCGCTGGGGATTTTTCCGGTCGCGCTGGCTTCTGTAACCGTGCCCGCGCTGGGGCAGGTGTATGCCAGGACCGGAGCGGGTCCGGCATTGCTGGCGGCTTCATTCGGGGCCGGCTGGGGTATCTCGCAGGTGTTCCTGGGGCTGGCGGTGGAAGGCATTGGCATGGCGTTGTCGTTCTCGGTCATTCTCGGCCTGTCGGCGGCGGTGGGCAGCCTGGTTCCGCTCATTCGATTGCATCCCGATGACATTCTGCAAAAGGGTGGGCTCACGGTTCTTTGCGGGGTGGCGCTGGTTCTGATCGGAGTTGGGATTGCGGCGCTGGCGGGGCGGCGGCGAGAAATTGTTTTGGCCGGGGCTAGCGGTCCGGCGCAGTCGGAACATAAGGTGTCGGTCGCCAAGGGCCTGCTGTTTGCCACCATCAGTGGACTGGGCTCGGCTTTGGTGAATTTCGGTTTTGTGTTTGGAGAACCTCTGAAGCACGCCGCGCAGCAGGCCGGAGCCGCGCAAATCTGGGCTGCCAACGCGGTCTGGCTTCCGCTCATGGTGGCGGGCGGGATTCCCAACATTATTTATTGCGTCTATCTGATGCGCAAGAACCACACGGGATCGCGCTTCGGCACTGCGGGGACGAGCTTCTATTACGGGCTGGCGGCCATCATGGCCTTTTTCTGGTTTGGGAGCACGGTGATGTATGGCGTCGGAGCCACCAAGTTGGGCGCGTTGGGTCCGGTGCTGGGCTGGCCTCTGTTCATGTCGCTGATCGTGATCACGGCGACGCTGTGGGGCGTGGGCACCGGGGAGTGGAAAGGCGCCGGCCGGCAACCACTCCGGTTGCTGGCTTCAGGTGTAGCGGTGTTGGTGGTTGCTATTTTTGTGCTGGGAATTTCCAGCCGCATGTTCTGATCGTGCTGGTTGCTTGTTTTCTATTCATAGAAAGGTGATGGCGCAATCTTGACAGAGAATGGATTCGTGATCGGTGTGGACGTGGGCGGCACGAAAGTTGCTGCCGGCCTGGTGGATGGCGGCGGCGAAATCAAAAGCCAGACGCGAACTGCGATGGCCGCCAGTGGTACGGCAGCGGCCGGGCTCAAAGCGGTGACCTCCGCCATTGATTCTCTTTTCGCCGCCGACCCAAAAATACGTAATGCGATCCGCGGCATCGGCATTTGTTCGCCCGGCCCCTTGGATCCCAAGACCGGCGTCGTGGTCAACCCTCCCAACCTGCCTTGTTGGCGGAACTTCCCTCTGGCGGCCGAAGTCGAAGCTATCTATCGCGTGCCGGTGAAAGTAGATAACGATGCCAATGCAGCGGCGCTGGCGGAGGTGCGATGGGGCGCTGGACGGGGCTATCGCTATGTTTTTTACGCGACCATCGGAACCGGCATCGGAACCGGCATCGTGTTTGACGGCAAGATCTACCACGGCCGCACCGGCGCGGCCGGCGAAGGCGGGCACGTCAGCATCGATTATCGCGGACCGCGCTGCGGATGCGGCAAGTTGGGGTGCATCGAAGCTCTGGCTTCGGGTCCGGCGATTGCCAAACGGGCGCGGGCCAAGCTAGCGGCGCAGTCGGCTCCGCGCTCCCAGATGCTCGATCTCGCCGGTGGAAACATCGAAGCCGTCACCGGCGAACTGGTCGGCGAGGCTTATGCTGCCGGCGACCTGCTGGCAAAAGGTGTCCTGCAGGAAACCGTGGAACTGCTCTCGCTGTGGCTGGGCAACATCATCGACTTGCTCGATCCGGATGTGATCATCATCGGCGGTGGCGCGGCTGCGCTCCTCACCCCGTTCTTCGGCGACATCAAGAACTTGCTTCCCAAGTTCTGTGTGAACTCACGCTGCCACGAGATTCCGCTGCTCCAAGCCCACTACGGCGCGGATTCCGGAATCGCGGGCGGAGCCGCTCTCTGCTCCGGCACGCCGGCCTAGCCGCGGCCGGACGTGCCTGCCGAGCGGAAAGGCATTTGGGAAACCAGCTCTAGATACTCTGCGATTGTGGGCTTGGTGTGGTCATGTTTCACCACTTTTGTTCGGCGCGCCTCGTGCACCGGAGTCATGGGGCCGATCGTGCCACTGTACCCGTGAGCTCAATCCGCGCGGAGGAACTTCCTATATACACATTGAAGTCTCCAGCGTCCGCCGTCCAGTCATGATTCTTGACGTTGTAGTAAGCGAAGGCCCTCCGGTCGAGCGTGAGCGAAACGCGCCGGGTTTCGCCCGCATTCAGTTGCACCTTCATGAATCCCTTCAGTTCCTTCACGGGCCGCGGGACGGTGGGGTGCGGTTCGCCGACATACACTTCAGCAACCTCGGCGCCCGCACGATGGCCGGTGTTGGTCACGTCGAAGCTGACCGTGACCACCTGGTCGCCTGAGGCACGCGCCGGAGTGATGGAAAGATTCTTGTAGGCAAACGTGGTATACGAGAGGCCGAAACCGAACGGGAATAGGGGCTTGACCCCCGTTTTATCGAAGTGCCGGTATCCGAGAAACAAGCCCTCGGCGTAGACAACCTTGTTCCCCGCGCCTCTTGGGTAATAGTTGTCATGAACGGCGTTGTCCTCCCAGCGGCGCTCGAACGTCACGGGAAGTTTGCCGGACGGGCTGTATTCGCCAAACAGGAGCTGTGCCAAGGCAGTGCCGCCTTCTTGCCCGGGATACCAGGCCTGGAACAGCGCGGGCACGTGATCGAGCCAGGGATCCATGTCCACGGCGCCGCCGGATGTAACCACCACGATGACGTTCTTATTTGCCGCGGCCAGCAGTTTGATGAGCTCGTCCTGCGCGGGAGGAAGCGGGAACGTGCGGTCGCCGCCTTCACTTTCACTGTCGGGATCGAACCCCACAGCCACGACAACCGCGTCGGAGCGTGACACAAGCTTCCTCGCGTCTGCGTTTACCACCGCCTCGGGACGGATGATGCCGAACTTCACGCCGCCCCAACCCCAATGATCGAAGTATTCGAATCGGATCTTGTGCGCCCCCGCCGCCAGCGGCACGCGTACCTGACTCACCAGCGAACGGGAGAGTTCCCAGTTATCGATCGTGAGCTTGTCGTCGACGTAGAGGCGATAGCCACCGCCCTCGCCGGGGCCTTGCACAAAGAGGAGGTGCTCGCCGGGATCGCTGGGCGTGAAATATCCCGACCAGCGGGCCGACACTTCGTTCTGATTGACGCCGTCGCCAGGCGAGTGATCGGCGTTGATGTGTCGAACCGTGCGACGGACTGCGGGTGTGCCACTCAGATCGGGATTGTTGAACGCCTCCAGGTTGATGCCCGGCTCCTTGCCGGCTGCATCGATCGAGAAGGCTGTGGCATCGGCCAGTTCACCCAGAGATGGGACTCCACGATCGTAGTAAACCGTTGCGCCGCTGCCCAGGTATCCAGCCAGGCCTTCCAGGTAGCTCACGGCAGTAAAGGGACTCACGCCCGCACTGCCTCCGCCGACCACTTGCGCCGGGTAGGCATCCGGCCCGATTACCGCGATCGACTTGATCTTCGACTTGTCCAGCGGCAGAAGATTGCCTTCGTTCTTGAGCAGCACCATGCCCGAGCGCGCCGCCTCAAGCGCGACCTTTCCGCCCAGCCCGTTCAGCAACGGGATCGACAGATCTGTCTGCTCACGATCGAGCCAACCAAAACGAATCGCGGTTCGCAGGATGCGGCGGACTTTGTCGTCAATCGTGGCCTCGCTCACCTGGCCGGACTTCACGGCCGGCAGCAGCCCAGCGCGATTCATGAATTTGCCGGACGGCATCTCCAGATCAAGCCCGCCATTGGCCGCGGCCACGCTGTCGTAGGTCGCGTCCCAGTCGGACATGATGATTCCGTCGAAGCCCCATTCTTTCTTGGCCACGTCGTTGTTCAGGTATCCGTTCTGCGTCATGTGTGCGCCATTGGTCAGGTTGTAGGAATCCATGATCGCGCCTATATGCGCTTCCCTCACGGCCGCTTCGAACGTGGGCAGATAGATCTCGCGCATGGTGCGCTCGTCGATGATGGAATCGGCGCCATGGCGCAGGAATTCCTGGTTGTTGCCCATGAAATGCTTGATGGTCGCGCTCACGCCCTGGCTCTGCATTCCCTTGATGTAAGCAACGGTAGTGCGGGATGCAAGAAATGGATCCTCGCCAAAGTATTCGAAATTTCTGCCGCACATGGGGGCGCGATAAATGTTCACTCCCGGCCCCAGCATGATGTGGACGCCGCGGGCGCGCGCGTCCTGACCGATGACCGCTCCCATGCGCCCGGCAAGTTCCGTGTCCCACGTCGCGGCCAGGCCGATGCCGCCAAAAGTTGTGGACGGCCCGTAGTTGCGGACACCGATCGGTCCATCGGACATTTTCAAACGGGGCAGGCCAATGTGCTTGATCTCGCGAATGTAGAAATCGTCCACGCCGCCGATGAGATCGATTTTCTCTTCGAGCGAGAGCTGCTTGAGCATCGCGTCGGCGCGGGCTTCAATGGCAGGAGTGGCGGCAGAAGGCGCCTGGGCCCAGGCGGCGAGGGCAGAAACGATCAGAAGGATGGCGACAAATCTCAGCTTGCGTGTCATGACAAACCTCGGTAGGAATTGTAGTTCACCCTGGTAAAAAGCCCGCGGCCGAAGCCGCGGGCGTTGGGGGATCGTCGCGCCGTTGATGCGACGGGAAAGATTTGGCTGGAAATGGGTTGCGCCACCGTGTAGTTGTAAATTTGCACCAGTTAGGGGGGCCTTGTATTTTTCCTTGTGTATCCATCCGGATTGCATAGAGAACTCCGGCTGCAAGCGCACCGCGGCGCCGCGCGGCATTCATGAGTCGTAAGCTGGTACATTATTGCAAACAAACCAGGAGAATGCGATGTCGATGAAGAAAACAAGGCGAGAGTTTTTACTATCATCGGCTGTGGGATTGGCAGCCAGCGCAACGGCCGGCGCGTTGCCCATGTTCGGCATGGAAGATGCCACAGGGCAAAGGAGAGAGATCGCTGCCTGGGTCACCAGCGAGAACAATCGCTTTGCCCGCCAGAGTGGGCTTCGGTGGCGGACCGCGGCAGCCAAGCCTTCCGAGCCAGCGATTGTTCTCAACCCGGAGAAGGAATTCCAGACGATTCTCGGTTTCGGCGCCGCGTTCACTGACGCTGCCTGCTACACGTTCAGCCGGCTCTCGCCGTCCGCGCGCGAGCGGTTGTTTCATGAGCTGTTTCATCCCGCGGAGATGGCGCTCAACGTTTGCCGCACCTGCATCGGATCGAGTGACTATTCGACCAAAGTGTACAGCTACGACGAAGGAGAAGCCGATCCGGAGTTAATGCGCTTTTCGATTGGGCAAGACCGCCAGTACATTTTGCCAATCTTGCGCGAGGCTCGAAAGGCGAACCCGGAGATTTTTCTTTTTTCGTCGCCGTGGAGCCCGCCGGGCTGGATGAAGGCCGGAGGGTCGATGCTGGGCGGTTCGATGCGGCCCCGCTACATGCCAGCCTACGCGCATTACTTCCTGAAGTTTCTTCAGGCTTATTCGCAGGAAGGAGTTCCGATTCAGGCCGTCACCGTACAAAACGAAGTGGACACCGACCAAGACGCGCGGATGCCGGCGTGCATTTGGCCGCAAGAGGACGAAATTGAGTTCGTACGCGACCACCTGGGGCCATTGCTTGCGCAGCAGGGCCTCGCGACGAAGATCTGGATTCTCGATCACAACTACAACTTGTGGGGCCGCGCGGTTGCCGAACTCGACGACCCAGGCTTGCGGAAGTACTGCAATGCGATTGCCTGGCATGGGTACGCCGGAACTCCGGAGATGATGACAAAAGCGCATGAGGCTCACCCCGATGCGGAGATGTATTGGACCGAAGGAGGGCCGGACTACACCAGCCCGGACTACCTAACGGACTGGGCAGAGTGGGGACAGACTTTCACCGCAGCTCTGCGCAACTGGTGCCGGTCAGTTACCGGCTGGAACCTGGCGCTTGATGAGCATGGGCGTCCGAATATAGGACCGTTTTCTTGTGGTGGTCTGGTGACGATTCACTCCCAGACTCGCGAAATCGCCCGCAGCGGGCAATACTGGGCGTTCGCGCACTTTTCGCGGGCCATCCGCCGGGGCGCGCGCCGCTTCGATTCCCAGAGCACGCTGACGGGCGTCAGCCATGCGGCCTTCGCAAATCCCGATGGAACACGGGTACTGGTAGTGACCAACTCCGGCCCCGCCCACACGGCAACCGTGCAAATCGGAGCGATGCTGGCGGATATCGCTCTGGACAAGGATTCCGTGACCACATGGGTGTGGTCGAAAGAAGTGTGAACAGCGATTCAGACAGCGCGATTCAACGCAGGCTGCGTTGCGTGACCGAACCGGTAATGCCAGACTCTGGCTGCCCCAATGAGATTGGCGTCCTCTCCGAGCGAAGCCAAAGCGAGTTCCGTTTTCTCATACGGGACGAAGCGGCAACCCCGGGTGATTAGTTCGCGAATGCCTTCCAGAAAAAGCAGCGCACTCTTCATCACGCTGCCGCCCAGCACGATGATGTCGGGCGTGAAGAGGTTGATCAGATTGGCGATGCCGAGGCCGAGATAATAGGCCTCGCGTTCGGCCGCCCGGCGAGCCAGTTCGTCTCCTTCCTGAGCCAATTGGCAGATTTGTTTAGCCGTGCGATACGAATCATTCGCTGGCGCCTGGCTCTGAGCCCATGCTGCCATGGCGGGCCCGGCGGCCAGCGACTCCCAACATCCGCGAAACCCGCAGGAGCAAGGCGGCCCGGAAGGATCAATCACCTGGTGACCGAGTTCGGGATGAGCTCCATCTACGCCGCGATAGAGTTCTCCGTCTAGAATGATGCCGCCGCCAATGCCGGTGCCCACGGTGATATAGATCAGCCGCGACTTGCCCTGCCCCGCCCCCCACGCCGCTTCCGCCAATGCGCCAGCATCGGCGTCGTTTTCCAGTGCGACTTTGACTCCGAAGAGCTTTGCCAGGTCTTGCACCGGGTTGTGCCGCCGCCAATCGGGAAGAAAATCCACCTCGCCAAATTCGCCGCTGAGCGGATCGACGGGACCTGTCGATCCAATGCCGATGCCAGTGATTTCGACACGGGCGTTCTGCGCGCTTTGGCGCAACATGCTGGAGATGCTCTCGATCCCGTTCGAATAGCTCGAATCGGGGCCGGTGGGAAATTTATTTTTGGAGAGCACGATTCCGCATTCGTCGACGATGCCGGTCGCGACCTTGGTTCCTCCGATGTCGACTGCTCCAATCATGCGGCATTCCTTGCAGACGAAACCATCAGAAAGTAATTCGAAGTGCAAACTGCAACACCCGCGGCATGTGCGCACCGGTGGGGTAGAGGAAATTCTGCGTACCTACGTAGTTATTTATTGTCGACCATTGCGGGTGGTTGAAGATATCGAACCCCTCCGCCCGAAATTGCATTTGCACTTTTTCTGTTGGCTTGAAGACCTTATACACCGACATATCGAAGTTGGTGCGATGAGGCATATTGAGACTGTTCCGGCGCGAGTTGCCAAAGGTCAGGCCCTCTGGCTGCTCATAAGCGATGCAGTTGAAGAGCGGTATGCCCTTGGTATCGGGAACGTAACAACTTGGGTCGGGAGTTGCGTGTGGATCGCCAATCCGGTCGGCGTACGAGCCGTTACCCGAAATCCCGTCGGCAACCCCGGCGTTGTCGCCGAAGATGCCGTCAATCACGGAAAAAGGCCCGCCGCTCTGCGAGGTCATGATGCCGGCAAACTGCCATCCTCCCAGGAAGGTGTGGGAGAGTCCTTTGCCCCCGAAGTAGGGCTCTTCGTAGACCCAGGCCACGGTCAGAATTTGCCGCTGATCGTAGTTGGAACTGGCATAGTTGCTGGGAATGTCGTAAGAGTTCACGAAATTTCCGTCCGAGTTATCGGAAGAATCATCGAACGAGTGGCTGTAAGTGTAGGCCACGTCCAGCGTAAGTGGGCCGTCGGTTTTTCGCAGCGAAAACTGCAACGCATTGTAGTTGGAGTTGGCCTCGGGCTCCACGCGTTGAATCGATCCTATGCTGTAGTAGGGGCGAAATGGATTGGGGTCGTTTCCGCAGGCGACACCTAGGTTGATTGCCGCCTGGCCGGTCACAGGGACACCAGCGAAGGTGGTTCCGGTATTGCAATCGCCGGGATAATTGCTGGGAGGGCCAATGGGCAATGTAATCGGCTCGCCGGGCACATAGGGGTTCTCGGACGCGGGCACGGGATGCAACGCGTTCAGTTCACGTTGCAGGGTCAGATGAGTTCCCTTACTGCCCACATAAGCAAGTGTAGCGACCGCGTGTTTGATGAGATCGCGTTGCACATCGAGGTGCCATTGCTGGACGTAAGGCCATTGCGCCTGGTCGGGGATCGAAAGCGTAGACAAGGGGAAGAGCAAGCCTTGTCCGCCGACGTTGTTGTAGCCAACGATGTTGTACTGCGTCGGCTCCTGCACCAACGGAGGACTTCCCTCCAGATTCTCCGCATTGCCTTCGGCTCCGTTGGTATGTTCGAAGAAGACTCCGTAACCGCCGCGAATGGACATTTTGCCGTTGCCGAAGGGATCCCACGCAAATCCCAAGCGGGGAGCCGGATTGAACAGGTGCCCCTTCAAACAGCCCCGCGGCACTCCTCCGACGCCACACTGCACCATGCCATCGAATGGCGTCGTCCCGGAGGTAACAAGGAGTGCCCCCTCGACTCCGGTCACGCTACCATCGTCAATCTGAGGTGCCGTCTGCGGGTTATAGGCAGCGGGATCCCAGTTAAAGACCTCATGGTCCTTTTCCCAAAAAGTGCCAAACAAACTGATACGCAGGCCCAGATTCAAAGTTAGATTCTTGAAGATGTGATAGTCGTCCTGAATATAGGGCTCGAACATCTTGTAGTTGACGTGATACTTCGGCTGCGCATTCGCCTGCGTGAAGTTTGCTATGTTCCCCATTAGCATATCCGCGAAGGAGTTACCGGTCGAAACCGTGGCAGCGGTGCTGTCGAATACCAGATCGCCTCCCAGGTCGGTGTAGGCCATTTCATTCTTCTCCGCGTTGACGAAGTAGCCGCCGAATTCCAGCTTGTGCTTGCCCAGACTCTTGGTTACATTGTCACGATAGGTAAAAGTCGGGTTCGAATTCTCCCAGGGGAAGGCGGTCGGGCCTTCGCAGAATCCCCCGCCATATGCCCCCGATGTATACAGGCAGAAATCGGGCAGCTTGCCGCCGTAGCTCGGGAACAGCCCGGGCATCGTGAAGTTGCTGCCGCGCGTCCATACCGAAGGATTAGTGTTGATTTGCTTGATGTGGTCGGTGGTGTAGCTGGCGATAAATTCGTTGAGCAAGGTCGGCGAAATAGTGGCCGTTAGCTTCGAGACGATTTCCACGCCGGGCCCGATGAAACGCGTCCCAATCGTCGGAAAGCTTTCGTACCCCCAAGTGACGGTGGCGTTCGTCGTGTCCCAGGAATCGTGAATAAAGCGGAAAGTAGCGCGCAATTTGGGGTTGAAATCGTGGTCGATGCGCACTAAGTTTTCGAGCCAATGCGTCGGCTGCGGCACGGCTGCTGCGAAAAGCGGCACGACACCATTGGTGGTGTTTGCGGTGGTGTTCGGCACGGGAATCATGGGCAGCAGGATCTGCGCATTTGGATCAATGGAGGGAATTTGGTTATTTGGATATGGGTTGCCAGTATTTGGATCAACCGGGCAGTCAGTTGGGTTCGGAACGGTACACACGTCGGTGAAATTTCCCTGGCGGTTCGCTAGCGATGGGACGAAATTGTAGAAGTTATAAGGAACTACCTCGCGCCGCCAGTTCTGCAACCAGAAGAAAAACGTATGATCCTTCCAGATCGGACCACCCACGCTGTAGCCGAAATCGTGCTTGTGGTAACCGGCCTTGGGCGTTCCAGGGATGTCGAAATAGTTGTGCGCGTTGAACGCCTCGTTCCGCGCAAATTCCCAGACGGAGCCGTGAAATGCGTTCGTCCCCGATTTGGTTTCCACCTCGACCGTACCCGAACCGTTGCGCCCGTATTGCGCTCCATAGTTTGAAGTCAGCACCTGGACTTCGCCAATGGCCTCCACGCTGGGGTAGACGTTGAGCGAAAAGTTGCTGCCGTTATCCATCATGTCGCCGCCGTCTACTTCCCAGTTGTTGTATTCCGTGCGGCCGCCGTTGACGCTGTAGTTAACATTGCCCTGCGCACCGACCACGCCCTCATCTTGTCCAGTCTGATTGCTCACGCCGGGCACAAGCGTGATCAACTGCGTAAAATTGCGACCATTCAATTGCAGTTGGATCATCTCTTTGCCGGTAATTGTGCCGCCTAGCTCCGAGGACTCCGTATTTACCTGCGTCAAGCCCTCTCCCCGAACCGTCACTTCCTCTTGGACGTTGCCCACTTGCATGGCGACGTCGATGCGGGCGTTCTGGGCCACACGAAGCGTGACATTTTCGGCTTGATATTTGCGAAATCCGGGGGCCGTGACCGTGATGTTGTACTGTCCTGGAGCCAGTGCCGCGGCCAGGTATTCGCCGTCGGAGTTGGTCACAAGGTTGCGAGTCGTTCCCTGACCGGTATTCTTAATGACGACGCTCGCTTTCGGCAGGACTGCTCCGGTCGCGTCCCGCACCGTCCCTGTGAGAGATGCGGTATCTTGTGCCTTAGCAAAATGGACTATAAACAAAACCAGTACGAAAACGCCCGGAATCCCTACGCGACGCATCATGGCATTTCCCCCGGAACGAAGACGCGAAAATATGGAGACACTGAAACAGCGGCGCCACGCGCTCCACGCGCCCGGCGCCGCCCCCTCGGCTCGCGGTCAACTCTTAATGGTTCTGCTTGCCTCATCCCAATGCATGGCTTGTTGACGGAAATACGATTCATTGGCCATGTGGCAAGCCAATGCCGCGTGATGGCCGAATACCGCGTCCTCTACTACGGGCTTCCGCGAGCGCACCGCCTCGAAGAAGGCCCATAGATGTGGCTTCACATCGTCGTAATCGGGCCCTTTGAAGTAAACCGTCTCCGGCATCGGTTCTTGTCCCAGCTTCGGTGTGTTCTCCTCTCGCCATTGCTTCTCGTACTCTTCGCGCATGGCGTGCGGAAAACTGGCGTCGTAGTAGCTGGGCGCCGAATCTTTGCCGCTTTGCGGAGTAAAGCTCAGTCCGAACTCCGTCATTTCCAGAATGCCCTTCGATCCCTGGAAACGATAGGTCTCCGGCATCTCGGTGCCAAGGTTCAGCCGCATGTAAACGGGGATGGCGCCGTATTGAAACACGCTCGCGTGAACGTCCGGCATGTTGCGTCCATCTTTCCAACGCAAAATTCCTCCCATCGCCATCGCACGCTTTGGAGGCTCGTTCCAACCGAGGACAAACATCATGCCGCTGATCAGGTGCACCAGCAAATCGCCAGCCACACCCGTGCCGTATTCCTTCCAGCACCGCCAACGCGCAAAGATCTCGGGATTGAACGGCCGCTTCGGCGCCGTCCCCTCCCACGTATCCCAGTCGAGGTTCTCGGGCGAGAGATCGAGCGGGGGCGGATACTCCCACGCTCCCGTCGGATCGTTACGGCCGAGCCAGCCTTCCACCAGCATCAGATCGCCAAGCACGCCCCCATCGACCATCTCCTTCGCCTTTTTGCAGATCAGCGAACTCACGCGTTGCGACCCAATCTCGATGATGCGGCCGCTGCGCTTTTGTGCCTCCGCCATCGTCACACCCTCGGCGGCCGTGTGCGACATCGGCTTTTCGCAATAGATATCCTTGCCCGCCGACACCGCATCCACCACGATCTGCTTGTGCCAGTGATCGGGGACCGCCGCGATGATGCAATCAATGTCCTTGTCGGCGAGCAGTTCCTGGTAACGGCGAGTCGCCGGCAAATCTGGTTTGTTGGTGATCTCCCGGGCCAGCGTGTGGCGCCCGTCGTATAGATCGCAGGCTTTCACGCACTCCACGCCAGGCAGCTCGATGGCATTTTCCAGCAGCCCACTCCCTTGCATACCAATCCCGATGATTCCGAAGCGAACGCGATCGCTCGGCGACACGGGAAGCGCCGATGCAAACAGGGGCTCGGGATCGAGCAAGATCGTTTTCGCTGCCAGCGAAGCGCCAGCAGCAGCGGCGCTAATTCCGAGAAATTGACGGCGGGAAAAGAAACTCTTCTTCATCAAAAACCTCCTGGAACGGCATAGTTTTTTCGGACGGCTGCTAAAGAGTGTTTCATAAATGATCTTTTGCAAGGGCGCGGCTTCAGCCGCGCCGTTTCGAGCACTAAATCAGGGGCTTTAGCCCTTGAGGGGTGCAGCCTCCCAACAAATCCGCATATGAAACACGCTCTAAACTAATCCCATTTGTGCAGCGCGTGTTGCTTGCGGAAAATGCTGCTACTCCGCATCCTTCCGAGCTGCTGTCTCCGCTCCCATCAGTCCGTACTCGTCTTCGACGATGTACGAGCAAATGCGGAACGAATCACAATCCACTCCTGAAAGCCGAGCCAGATATTCCGCCGCCAGTTGTGCGGGCAGGATATCGATCATGAACTGCCATTCTGCGGGCACATGAGGAAGCTGAAAGACCAGATCGCCTGCATCCGGCGGAAGATCCTGGCCAATCAACATGACTGAGGCTCCCAGATGTCTGAGGTCGCGCGCCACCGATAGGTCTTGCTCTCGGATGCGCAGCCCGTTGACCCACATCCCGAAGCGAGCTCCCTTGACGACCATCTCTTGCGGGCCGTGTCTGAAGGCGCCGGTCCCCAACGCGGTCGCCTCGGATTTTGCGCCTTCCTCCCACAAAAGCCTTGCCTCCTGACAACTCCCCAGACTGCCGCCGCGGGCCAGGAAATGGACAAGTTTGCCAGGTGCAAGCCAGCCGTTGCCGGCAATCTGCTCCTGCCAGCTTGGAATTTTGCGCTCCGCCTCGGCGGCCGAAATGCATAGCGAGGCTGCGAGCTTGCCGTCAAACCTATCGGCCGCCGCACACGCAAGAGCTGCCGCCGCCAAGGCCAGCGTGGAATAGGTGTTCACCGAGATCGCGTGGTCCCGCAAAGTCGGAACCAGGATTGAGATCTGCGCTTCCTGCGCGAGCGCGCCGTCCGCTGAATTCGTTATGCCAATGACGGTTGCTTCGCTCTCGCGAGCTTTGGCCAGCAGGTTCACAATTTCTACGCTGCGGCCGCTCCGCGATATTGTGATGATCGCCGACTCCGCCGGTAAAGTGGCGAACTGCGCGAGTTCCCCAGCGTCTTGCATGTACACCGGTCTCCCCGCGCGGTAAAAGATCGCACCCGCCCCAAACGCCGCATGCCAGCTGCTCCCGATCCCGGTCAAATACACATGGCGAGCCTTTCGGATGCTGGCGGCCGCAGTCTGTAAGCTGCGCCAGCCCACTCCCGATAGGTGATCGATGGTTCGCTCCAGCTCTTGCGGCTGCCGGAGTATGTCTTGAAGAAAGTGAGTCATTCACTGCCTTGTAAAAACGCCGCTTGAAAGTGTCCAGTGCTCCAGTCTCCCGGCGCCGCCATCGACTAAAGCGCGTTTCATAAATGGTTCTTTGAAGGGGCGCGGCTTCAGCCGCGCCGTGTCGAGCTACGCAAACTGGGGCTTTGGCCCCTGAGGGAACTAACCGTCTCCTCCGAAAACTGGTTTATGAAGCAGGTTGATGGCCTCTACTCTCTTGCCGGGGTGATCACGATGTTTCGAAAAGCGACGTGGCTGTTCTCGCTGCCCTGGAGATAGATTGGCCCGGGCAGTTCTTCGTGACTGTCGAGCGCTCCACCCGTGATTCCGGGGATTTCCTGATGATCGATAATCGTTGTCCCATTCTGGAGGACGGTGATCGTTCGCCCGATTAAGGTGATATCGAAGGTTTGCCATTCTCCCGGCTTGCGCGGCATCTCCGGCGAGGGCGCCAGGAAGCCATACACTCCGCCAGTATGATGGCTCGGCGGTTCCTTGATGGAATCGTCTTCGATCTGGACCTCGTAGCGGCCCCGCAGGTAAACGCCGCTGTTCGCATTGGGGGCGCAATTGAACTCGATGTGAAGCTTGAAATCTTGGAACTTCTGCTCGTTGATGATCTCCGGACCATGTCCAGGGCTGACCAGCGTCCCGTTCTCCACTTTCCAAACCGTCGCGGGATTCGGGTCGCTCATTTTCCACCCAGTCAAATCCTTTCCGTTGAACAGCGACACCGGCTTACCCCACTTGGGGGTGCCTTTTGTCTGGAGAAGCGGCGCCCGTACGCCGGACCATGTCCAGGGGCCTTCTTTGGGTCCGGTGACAGACCCGGACAGAGTGTTCCCGTTCAGCTTTCCCGTAAAGACCATGTCGGCGGGCAAATCTTCTTCCTCCTTAGGCGAAACGAAAATGACCTCGCCATCGGAGATCTCAACCTTGGGAAGGGGTCGGGCATTTCCCCAGCGGCCGACCATCTGTGCCGCCAGTTTCCCATCTTCCAGCCGAATCTCCAGCCACGAGGGATATTCGTGGCCGGCATCCTTCAGGGTCAGGTCCCAGCGGCCGAGGAAAGGTTTGGCGGTAGCCGCATCTGGAGCGGAGCCCGTGAGATTTCGGGGCCCCTTTGCGAAAGTGGCATGAGCTGAGCTTAGGACGGCGACGAAGAGGGCAGCGCAGAAGAGGGTTTGCAAGTGCCTCGGCATAGTTTTCTCTCGCTGTGAAACCGGTTTCTGCAACCGGTTTCCACAACCTTCTATGCCGCCTCTCCCGCTTTGTCAAGCCTTTTTTTCGCGCCTCACGTTGCCCCAGTAAAAAATGCTGCCGACCGTGGCCTTTGCCGCTAATCCGTGGTAGGTTCAGGTGTCGTGTAATCGGTTTCGGAAACCGCTTTCATCGCATAGCTCGATCACAACCCCGCTCGGCAACTCATTCGCGCCATCACCGTTCTGGGGTGTTTCTTCGGGCCGCACAAGTTCCGCTGTCCGGAAGGGGGCGCTTGCCATGAGCCACACCATGAGCGAAGTGGCCACGCGAGCCGGAGTTTCCAAGGCGACGGTCTCGCGCGTACTCAACCGCACTCACACCATCGCGCCCGAGACCGAGCGGCGCGTCCTGGAAGTCGTGCGCCAGTTGAAGTATCACCAGAATGTTCATGCGCGCCGTCTGGCCACCGGCCGCAGCGATCTGTTTGGGCTGGTCATATCGGAGATCATCAATCCTTATTTTCCGGAAGTCATTCGCGGCTTTCAGGCGGAAGCGTGGGATCGCGGTTTTGACGTCGTCCTGTGCAACACCGAATACAACTCGCAGCGCAGTCTGTCGGTCATTCAGAAGCTCATCGAGGGCGATGTTCGCGGCGTGGCGATCATGACTTCGTCCCTCGACAAGAGCGGCACTTCCGAATTGACCGCGGCTGGAATTGGCGTTGTCTTTTGCAATCTTGGTCCCGCCGAAAGGCTGCTCGGCAATATCTCCATCGACTACCAGCGGGGAATCGCGCAGGCCATTGAGCACGTTGTGCAACTCGGCCATCGCCATGCCGCGGTCATCGCTGGCCCAGAGGACAACCGCACTGCTGTGATCATCAAGCAGGCGCTGGTCGCCGGACTCAACCAGCGCAAACTCAATCTTTCCGCCGTCGTCAACAGCGACTACCGCGTGGATGCCGGCGCGTCCGCCGTGCGCGCTCTCGTCGCCGCACCCGAACTGCCAACCGTCATTTTTTGTGGAAGCGACCTGATTGCGATGGGAGCAATGAACGCTCTCGAAGAGGCCGGAGTGCGAATTCCCGAGGACGTCTCGGTCATCGGCATCGACGATATCTCTTTCGCTTTTCTCGCCCGCCCGCCTCTGACCACGATCCGCGTTCCGCGCGAACGTTTGGGCAGGATTGCATTTCAAGCGCTCGACAAGATGCTGAAACTGAAACGCCGCAAAGGGGTCGACTACTATCTGGAAACGGATTTGGTAATTCGCCAGTCTACCGCTCCGCCCCGAAGTCGCGCATTGGGCAGTGTCGACCTCTTGCTGGCGCGTGCTCGTTAGAACTGCGGCGCGATTGCCTTCGCTTCCTCCAGCGTGATGCGCTGTCTTCGGCGGTATGCCAGGTTGGCCATGTGCACTGCCATCGCCGACCGGTATCCAATCTCGACCGGCGCATTCGGCGCCTTGCGAGTTCGTATGCATTCCATCCAATTCGACATGTGGTCCTGGTCTTTCGTCTTGCCCGTGAGTGCTGCCGCGTGCGGCCGATTTATCTTCTCCGGGGAGTAGCGGATAAACTCTCCCTCCTCGCCGTTCACCATGTCGGATTCCAGCCACCCATGTTCGATCGTGCCGTCACTGCCCAGGATGCGCTCGCCCAACCCATAATGGCGGTTGCTGAATGTGGACTGCCAGGTCACGACGAGGTCGTCCGGAAAATCGAACGTCACGGCGATCGTATCCGGAACTTCCCGTCCGTCCTTCTCCGAGAAAACCCCGCCCGACATGGTAGCCGCCGCCGGAAGCGGCAGGTCGAGCGCCGTCATGGTCCATGCGATCTGGTGGACCAAATTCTCGGTGACGTTCCCTCCGGAGAACTCCCAAAACAATCGCCAGTTGATCAGCCGGTAGGCGTCGAAGGGGCGATCGGGACGGCCGTTAAGAAATGCGCTCCAATTGACGTTCTGCGGAGTACAGTCCCTAGGGACCGGACGAACCCACTGTCCTTGTCCATGAGGCGTATTCCGGCTCATCCAAGATTCCACTTGTGTGACCTTCCCCACGATCCCGTCCCGAATCCATCTCCTCGCGTCGGCGAGCGCGCCTGAACTTTGAAACTGCAGGCCGATCTGGACGACGCGGCCCGAATCCTTCGCTGCCGCCAAACACTGCTCGGCCTCGGGAATCGACCAGGTCATAGTCTTTTCCGCATAAAGGTCCTTCCCGGCGGACAGCGTATCCAGAAAATGCCGGGCGTGCGTGTGCAATGGACTGGCCACGATGACGGCGTCGATGTCCTTCCTGTCGAGCAGCCGGCGGTGATCGTCAAACGTCTCGATGCCCGGCGCCAGCTTCTTAGCTTCGTCTCGTTGCCGGCTGTAAATATCGGCGATCCCCACCAACTGGACTCCGCGGACCGCCACCACCTCCTGCAGAAGATCTTGTCCGCGGTTCCCCACACCGATCATGCCGACGCGAACACGATCGTTTGCGCCCAGCACCTTTGCCGGCGGGTAGGCCAGAAAGGCAGCCGTTCCCAGAGCCGCCTGCTGCAGAAAATCACGTCTCGTTTTGGCTGTCATAGTCCATCTTCCCTAGTTCAAGTCGCTGGTCCAAATCGTCACAGAGCTCCAGCTTCTTGCAAGATCTTCTTCATTCCGGACCAACTTTTCCGCGATGACTGTTCCGGAGTGCCACCGCCATCCCAATGCGTCTCCAGGCTCACGGCGTAGTGATAGCCGTCGCGCTTGAGTGCCTTGAACTGTCCCACCCAGTCGACGATTCCGCGGCCCATCGCTTCCCATTCATACTCCTTGCCGCGCTTGACCGCGTCCTTGCAATGGCAGTGACCGATCCGCTCTTTGGGCAGCGCCTCATATCCGTCGGGATAGGGCTTCTCGCCGCTAGCCGCCGCGTTGGCCGCATCCCAATTCAACATCAAGTGTGGCGACTTCACCGATTCCAAGACCTTCGCCGCTTCTGCCCCGGTCGATGTATTGCATGCCTCTTCATTTTCCAGTAGCAGAATGACGCCTTTCCTCCCCGCCTTTTCCGCTGCCTCCCGCAGCCGGTCATTGATCGCGGCACGATACGGTTTTTGGTCCTGAAGCCGCCAGAAATCGAAGCATCGCACACGGTCGGTCTCGAAGACCGCTGCCGCCCCAAGAGCGCGCTCCAGCACTTCGTCCTGCTGGTTGAAAGTGAAGCCGGCCTTGAACTCGTCGCGCTGGCTGTATTTGGATGGCGGAGCGCCCGGCCAATCCACCTTAAACAGCGGGCTGGCAATGTCCGTCACACGCAATCCATACTTTTGCAGAATTCCTCGCGCTTCCGCGATTTCATTCGAATCGAGATTCAGCACATTCTTATCCCACATCTCGCGCAGCTCGACCCATTCCATCCCGAATTCACGCGCGGCCACTTCGCAAGCGCGCCCAAAATCCTGCCCGATCTCGTCGCTGATGACGCCAACTCGGAATATCGAAGACATGCGCTGAACCGGAACCGTGGACTCGTGGGTTTTCTGCCCATCGTCTTTTGATAAGTTCATCCCTGGATGGACCGCGGCGGCTGCAACTCCATCCCACCTACGAACAGCGCACGCGCTGGCGGCCGCGACTCCGATCCCGGCAATGAACCGACGACGCGAAATTGGCACAGATTCCCCCTTTTCTGAAACCTCATTACAGCAGCCCAGGCCGGCTTGACCGGTCTTTCTGACTCTATCGGTCGCCATCTGCGCCGCCTCTGGCCGCGTTCAACCGCATGATCCTACCACGTTGTCGACAGATTCTAGAGCATTTCCCGAGTTGCTGTAGATGGAACCAAGAACGGGTAGGGCACCCTTCACAGGCTGCGGAGAAACGGAGGGTTCGTATCATGGCGTCGCTTCAGCATTGCCAACATTCCCCGAAATCAAACGCCCCTTTAGGGGGCAGGAGCTTGGGTGGCGCAGCGCTTCAGCGCTGCGGTAACTGCCTTGTTTTGACTTCGGCTCTAGCCGCTGAGGTTACACTCTCTGCTCGGAAGCTAGTTTTTCAGCAACCTGTTTAGCCTCAGAAGGCCAGATATCCCGAGTTCATGCACATGATCGGATTCAGCCTAAGTCGCGACGCAACCCGAGAATCTCACCGCTAGCCACGGGGAATCAGCAGAGTAACAAGTGGGATAAGTTGGTCGTCTGGCGAAGCGTGGATTGTTGGATAAGGAAGAATTCACCCGCGAAAGCGCCAAGCACCCAGCCCCGGAAGGGCAAACCATCCTAGCCCAGCGTTTCAGCGCCGGGAAAAGTAGAAGCATTGAGCAAAGTCCCAAAGGGACGGCCCAGCTATCACTAACGATGTGTGGATCGCCGTAAAAGAGCGGCCCTTCAGGGCGGCGTAAGACTCGGGTATTGACTCTGTCTTGAAGGGGCGCGGCTTCAGCCGCGCCGCAAGTCCGCTTACAAAAAACAGGGGCTTTAGCCCCCGAGGGCCACACATTACGCCAGGAGATTATTCATGTTCCAGGCGGATTCGGCGTTGCCGCATCCTCGCTCGTGTAGGGACGGGCGCCCTCGCGAGCCTGCCGCCGAAGCCCCGAGCGAAACCGAGGGGGAAGCCGAAGGGTCCAATTCGCGCGAAGCTCGGCAGCCAGCCACGCTCACACCAACTCTGCATTCGCTATAGCCCAGTAAGCCGCGAACCAAGAGCGATTCCCCAAAAGCACCCGTGTACCTGTCCACTTCCCCTGTGCCCTCCTTGCCCCCTGTGGTGAAAAATCCCAATCGAGGATGAAATCCTAGCTTTCAGGCCGTTTTCGCGAATGAATTAGGACCTATCCCTTAATCCCCGTGGTCAGGATGGCAATCCTATCCCACTTGTTACTACCTTGATTCCCCAGCGCCAGAGACCCAGGCGGGTGACCCGCGCCTTGCGCTTTTTGCAAGGGGCGGGTGTTGGCGCCGCTAAGGCTGCCGCCCGTCTCACGCGCATCTTCATCGCGCCGGTGTCATTCACTCCAGCTCAGGCGGCGATGTTCCCGGTTCTACTGGCCACCGCCCACTGACCACTGCCGTTACTTCCCCTTCAGCATTCGCACCACCCGGTCGAAATCCTCCAGCGTCCCATACTCAATCGTGATCTTCCCTTTCCCCTTCCGGTCCCGGATCCGCACTCTCATCCCCAGCACCGCCTCCAGCGACCGCTGTGCCGCCTTCACGTTTGGATCCACCCACCGCGCTCCCCCACTAAGCTTCGGCAAGTTCTCCCGGTCCACCGGATGGTTGACTCTCTGCACTAGATCTTCCAGCGCAGCCACCGACAGCTTTTGCCGGATCGCCATCTGGGCCACTTTCGAGATATGGCTCTCGTCCTCCAACGACAGCAACAACCGCGCATGGCTGTACGTCAGTTGTCCTTTCTCCAACGCTTCGTACACGTCGTACGGCAGTTGCAGTAAGCGCATGTAATTCGATACCTGCTCGCGCGACACGCCCACCCGCTTCCCAATTTCTTCCTGCGTCATCTTGAAGTTCCTGCTCATGCGCGCGAATGCCGCCGCCTGCTCCATGCAGTTCAGGTCCTCCCGCTGCAGGTTCTCCACTAGCGTCATCTCCGCCGCCTGCTGCTCCGAAACCCGCTTCACGATTACCGGGATCGTCGTGTTCCCCGCCATCTGCGACGCGCGCAACCGCCGCTCGCCCAATATCAGGATGAACCGCCCCTCGCTCCCCGGACGCACCACTATCGGCTGCAACACTCCCTGCACCTGGATCGAATCAGTTAGTTCCTCGAGTGCCTCCTGGTCGAAGTCCTTCCGCGTTTGGTGCGGATTGTGGTCGATCTGATCGATTGCCAGCCGAAATACCTGTTCCCCATCCGCAGTCCGCCCCGAGGCCACCGCCTGCAACTCGTTCACAGTCTCCGCCACCGCTACTGGTGGAGCAACGGGCGTCCCCGCCCGTCCACCGTCAACACCAGAAGAAGAGAGAAGAGAAGAAGAAACCGACGAGTCGGGCCCCTGAGAACTCAGAACTGGGAATTGAGAACTCGCAGCTGCGGGTGACGAAGAGTCGGGTGCCCCATCCTTCCGCGCACTTTGCGGAAGGGTGGGAGACGCCGCCCCCACCCGTGGCCCCGGCAGCAGAGACTCCAGCCCCCTCCCCAAAGCCCGCCGCTTCTCCGCCAGCTTCTCGTGAACCTTCTCCGTCCCAGTCTTCCCCGCCGCCTTATCAACCGCCACATTCGCTGTAGTCATCAAGTCTTTCCTCTCTTCGAGACTCTCCAAAAACTGTCATCCTGAGCGCAGCCAAGACTCGCGCGAAGCGCGTGTCTTGGCGGAGTCGAAGGACCCCTGGACCACCCTCACGGCTCCAGCCGCCGCAGGGAGTTTCCACCACGCGCCCGACAAAGCGATAGTGCTCAACGCGCCATTACATCGATAAACATAAATATTTACGTCCATCAATCTAAGCCGCTTCCCCTGGCCCGCTCGCCACTCCCGCCTGCCGGTCCAGGATTTCCTTCGCCAGCCGTATGTAGCTCTCCGCCCCCCGCGAACGCACGTCATACAACAGCGCCGGCAGCCCGTGGCTCGGAGCCTCCGCCAGCCGTATGTTCCGCGGGATCGTCGTCGCGCACAGCTTTTCTCCGAAATATTTCTTCAGCTCCTCCGCCACCTGCTGCGCCAGGTTCGTTCGCTCATCGAACATCGTGATCACCACACCCTCAAGCGCTAACGCTGGATTCAACTCGATGCGTATCCGCTCGATGGTGTCGAGCAGTTCCGACACACCCTCAAGCGCAAAGTACTCCGCCTGCATCGGGATCAACACTCCATCCGCGGCGACCAGCGCGTTCAACGTAAGTAGATCGAGCGCCGGCGGACAGTCCAGCACGATGAACTGAAAGCGCTCGCGCAAATTTGCGATCGCATCGCGCAAACGATACTCGCGCCGCTCCGCCGCGACCAGCTCGATGTTGGCGCCGATCAAATTCTTGTGCGATGGGATCACCCATAGCTGTTCGAGCGCGGTGAGCTGCAGCGCCTCCTCAGCGGAGGCCGCGCCCATGATCACGTCGTAGATGTTGATGCGCTCCGGATCTTTCACCAAACCCAGACCGCTGGTGGAGTTCGACTGCGGATCGCAGTCCACCAACAGCGTGTTGACTTCGGCAGCGGCGAGTGAGGCGGCAAGGTTGATGGCAGTCGTGGTTTTGCCGACGCCACCCTTCTGGTTGGCAACTGCGATGACACGTCCCATGATTTTATTTTTTGTGTTTGCGCGTCAGGATATGCGAACACGTCCGCGAAATCAATGCCAGATTTTTGTGCAACTTGCGTCGAGTGTTTCACGTGAAACACATCGCGACTTTGTGAGTCGGGAAGAATCGTTCGAGTTGCAAAATGGAGAAGTGTTTCACGTGAAACACTCTTGCTGGATTTGTCTCATAATGAGATTACTCGGCATAGTTACCACCTAATACGTCATATCTGGTTACAATGTGGCATAATGTTCCACTATGTTGCCTATATATTAGTAATATTTCCCACTTTAGCCGAGTACACCAATTGACAACACTCTTGTATGTGACTGCGGGACGTGGATTGGTGGGTTCCATTTCATGGTGGGCAACGTGGTTAGGTGGGGGAGCTGGGCGGCGCTTATTAGCAGGGCTAGGATTCCGTTGGGGGCCAGGAAGGTCACGGCTTGTAGGAGGATGGTTTCGAAGCGCTCCACGGCTCGGAGGGTTACTACGTCGGCTTGGGGGAAGTTGGGCTGGGCGGATACAGTTTTGGCTCGGCCGGCGATTACATTGATGTCCGTCAATGTAAGTGCGCGGGCCACTTCGCGGAGGAAAGCGGCCTTCTTGTGATTCGATTCGATGAGCGTCACGTGGATGTGTGGGGCCCAGATCTTCAGGGGAAGGGCGGGGAATCCGGCGCCGGAGCCGATGTCGAGGATGCGCGGGGGATGAAGAGGCGCGGTGAGAACTCCCTGCGGCGGCGCGGGCGAAGATGCCGAGTAGGGGTCCTTCGACTTCGCCAAGCCGTTCGCTTCGCTCTCGGCTCGGCTACGCTCAGGATGACAGGGGTTTAAAAAGAGGTGGCGGGCCAGGAAGAAGGACTCTCCGAAGTGGCGAGTTACGATTTCTTCTTCATGGCGGATGGCGGTCAGGTTGATGCGGGCGTTCCAGCGAAGTAATAGATCGATGTACGTCGATATTTGATCGAGCTGGGATGGGGGGAGCGGTTGCTCGAGGAAAGGTTCGAGGAGGGCGGCGATGCGGGCGGTGTCCATGGAGAACCTGGAGAGATTCTAGCGGGAGTGATTGCGAAAGTGTGGTTTCTTGGTTAGGTTTTCGGGTTTTTCCGGGCGCTGACCTTACGGACGGCCGCGAGAGGTTCAATGCTGGGGATGTCTATCTCGAAGTCGTCAACGCCCCTTTTCTTCAAAAGTTCTCTAAGGGACGGGAAATCCGGCGGCTCGGGGAAAACGGGTCCGAGATATTTGCCTCCGAGACGTTTCCGTTTTTCTTTAGCAAAATCCACTTTATCTACCGTCATCAAAATAAGCTGACCAACCTGCACGCCTGGATGCAGTAGCAGAGGCGTGTTCGAGACATTTGCAATCTCCAGCGTAAGGCATCCCCTGTATAGCGGATGGATCCACGGCGCCGTTTCGATCACCATGAATGTCCGCGCAATTGACGACTTGGTAAGTATCTGGCGGGCGACACCTGGCGGTGAAGTGATCAAACGGGCGTGTGACCACTGGAATGTAAAGCTGACTGTAAACGGATTCGAATTCTCAGGCCCGGCTTTTGAGACAAGGAAAAAGCCTCCCCCAGAAACGTTGCCGACCCAGCAAAGATTGTTCGACCTTCTAGGCACGCTGACAGATCAAAATCTCGAGGCCAAGGTGGTTGGGAAGGTCGGAGCAAGTTTCTACCTGCAGATTCGAATCAAGGACGCCAGCTAATCTCCCTGTAGAAGCGTAGGCGGAGCGGCCTGAGGAGCCGTGTGCTTCAATGCTGCCGAGCTTTGCTCGGCTTGGACGGCCGGGGGCGGCCGTCCCTACGTGGGCATCAGGGCAGGCTCGCGAGGGGGCGGCCATCCCTACACGAGCTTAGGCTTCGCCGATCTGGGCGCTGTGCTGGAAGTGGTATTGGAGAATCTTCGCGGCTAGGGCGGGGGGCACTCCCTGTTCTTGGGCTTCGACGGAGCGGACCACTTCTCCGCGACAGATGACTTCGGTGGCGGCGAGCCCGGCGATTTCTGGCGGCAGCACGAGGCTAATCTCCAGTAGTGCATTCGGAAGGAGCAATTCCTGCGCCTGGAACAGCAATCCGGAGCGGCTGATGTTTTCGGTGGTGCCGGGGCGCCAGCTCTTTTCTCCCAGGGGACGATAGCGCAACGGAAGTTGGAGATTGAAACGGCGAGCTCGGAACGGTGGAACCTTCTTTTCAAGAACGCTTGAGCCGGTGCGGGATGACATCGCGGCCTCCAGAGGGATGGGTTCGGAATCCAGCACCTCGCGGACGCGGTCTTTCAGAGCGGGAAGGCTGAATGGTTTTTGGAGCAAGTTAATGCCGGCATCGAGGGTGCCGTCTTGACCGACGGCATTCTCGGTGTAACCCGACATGTAGAGCACGCGGACGCCGGGGAGGAGTTTGGCGATTTGCGCGGCCAATTCGCGGCCATTCATGCCGGGCATAATGACGTCGGTGAGCAGGAGGTCGATCGTGCCCTGGTGGCCGGCTACGATTTGCAGAGCAGCGGCGCTGTCTTCGGCTTCGAGGATTTTGTAGCCCTGCGTTTCCAGATACTGGCGGGCGAGACGGCGGAGATTGGTTTCATCTTCGACGAGGAGGATGGTCTCCTGCCCACGATCGGGGCGGGGAAGGCCGAGGGAGTCCTGCGCGGCGGCGATGTCTTCGCGGCCATCAACTCGGGGGAAATAGGCACGGACGGCGGTGCCGCGCTGCGGCTGGCTGTCAACGAATATAAAACCGCCGCTCTGTTTTACAATGCCGTACACGGTAGAGAGGCCGAGGCCGGTGCCCTTGGAACCCTTGGTGGTAAAGAAAGGCTCGAAGATGCGCAACTGGGTTTCGTTGTCCATGCCGACGCCGGTGTCGCTGATGGCGAGCATGACGTAGTCGCCCGCGGTGAGCGGCGGGTGAGTGCGCGTGAAGTTTTCGTCGAGGGCGACGTTGGCGGTCTCGATGGTGAGCTTGCCACCTTGCGGCATGGCGTCGCGAGCGTTGACGGCAAGGTTCATGATGACCTGGTCGATCTGGCCGGGATCGGCGCGGACGGCGCCGAGCGTGGGGCCGGGAACCATGACGAGGTCGATATCCTCGCCGATCATGCGGGTGAGCATTTTCAGGTTCTCGGCCACCACCTCGTTCAGGTCGAGCACTTTGGGGGCAAGCATCTGTTTGCGGCTGAAGGCCAGCAATTGCCGGGTCAGGGAAGTGGCGCGCTGGGTGGCATTGGAGATTTCCTGCGCCGGGCCCCGGAGCCGGGGATCGGATCCGAGACGCTCGAGCAGAAACTCGGAGTAGCCGGAGATCACCATCAGCAGGTTGTTGAAGTCGTGCGCGATACCGCCGGCGAGGCGGCCGATCGCTTCCATTTTTTGCGCTTGACGGAACTGCAACTCGAGGGTGCGGGTTTCCGTAACGTCTTCGATAAAAATCTCGAAGGCGCCTCCGTCTTTGCCGTTTGGGATGGAGCGCCCGGAAATGCGCGCTACGATGGAGGCGCCATCCTTGCGCACGCACTCGGTGGTCAGGTTGTTGAATTCTTTTCGGGCGCGAAAGTAATCGGCAGTTTGGAACCATTGCTGGGCATCGGCGTAAAGGCTTCCCAGATGCCGGCCCGTGAGTTCGGCGGCGCTGTCATAACCAAACAAAGCCACCAGGGCTGGGTTTGCGTCCTGCAAAATTCCGAGGGCGTCGCAACGGCAGATGCCGTAAGGCGCGTTCATGACCAGCGAGCGAAAGTTGCTCTCGGAGCGGCGCAGGCCCTCCTGGGCAGCGCGGAGGGCGGCGTTGAACCAGCAGATCAGCAGGGCCACGGCGAAAAACAAGGCGAGGTGAGCGATCGCTTTGTGATACTCGGCTGGGGTCTGTTTTCCGGTGAGCGAGTAGCAGGCACTGACGGTGAGCGCAAAAGAGGTGGCGGCGAGTCCGGGCTTCCATCCTCCGTACCAAGCACTGACCATCACGGCGACGGCGAACACGACGAGGCGGCTCTCCGCGATATTGGAGAAAAACAATGTTGGGATCAACGCCAGGACAGTGCTGAGGAGAGCAACTCCGTAGCGCAGGGCAGGGGTGCGCGCCGGAGCTATTGCCAAGCTGCGGATGAGGGGGAGTTTCATTCGCATGGACTCATGCTATGCGCGGACCGCGCGCAGAGCGAGTTACGATAGTTCACCGCAGTTTCCTGGCGGCGCAGTGGCCAGAGGTACACCTACCCACACGTAGGGGCAACGTCGAGAGAAACGGGAACGCTTTGTCCACAGCCTAATCTGAGATGCCGTTTTAAGCAAAACTCGCTGGCGCAAAATAAGGCGGTTGGGGAACATAGTCTGGCAACAGGACTTGCAACATTGACCGGGAAACGACGAAACTAACGGGGCATCGAAAGTAAATCGGGCAGGGAATATCGGAATGAATATCGGGCTTTTCGGCGGCAGATTCGATCCTATCCATCGCGGACACCTGGCACTGGCGCAGGCGGCCGCCAGCCGCTACTCTCTGCGGCAGGTGCTGTTTGTGCCGGCGAATGTTCCTCCGCACAAACATAAGCAGCCGCTTACGGCGTTTATTCATCGGTATGCGATGGTGGCGCTCGGAACGCAGGACGAACCGGGATTCATGGCGTCGCTGCTGGAGGCGCCAGAGTGGACATCTGCCGAGCTTCGCTCGGCTGGGCAGGTGAGGGCACCTGCCCCTACGTGGGCGGGGGTAAATTATTCGATCGATACGGTTCGACGGGTGAAGCAAACTCTCAGGAAATCGGACCGGCTTTTTTTCCTCATCGGAATGGACGCTTTCAAGGACATTGCTGAATGGCACGAAGCGCGCGCGCTTCTAGCGGAATGCGATTTCATCGTGGCCAGCCGTCCCGGTTATTCGTTGCGGGACGTGGCGGAGTCGTTGCCGGAAGATTTGCGGCCTCCGGCGGCGGTGGCTCGTCCGTTTCAGAAACAGCCTGCAAAAGGCGATCTGGTTCTTCCCGGGGTCACGCTGCACTTGCTGGAAGGCATTAACCGGAGCGCCTCCGCGACCGCAATTCGGGCGGCGGCGGCCCAAGGCAAGCCGCTGACGCGATGGCTGGACCCGCGGGTGGCGGATTATGTGCGGAAGCAGGGGCTGTATCGCGGGAACCACACGTAGGGACGGACGCCCCTCCTTTGACTCCGCTCAGAACCCGTCCAACCGAGCGAAGCTCGGCAGCGCCTGCGGGGCGGGTTACAATCAATGAGCCCGTATGAAGAAAAAGGACGACCTCAAACTGCAAGTGAGTGAAGCCATCCTCGCGTGCCAAGACAAACAAGCTGACGATGTCACGATCCTCGAACTGGAAAAGGACTCGGGAGCGTTCACCGACTACTTCGTGATGTGCAGCGGGACGAATCCGCGGCAGATACAGGCGATTGCCGACGCGGTGGACGAGCGGCTGGAGGCGCTGGGGCTGCGCGTGAATCACTCCGAAGGGTACAAACAGGCGGAGTGGGTGCTGCTCGATTATGTGGACTTCGTCGTCCATATCTTCTCGGAGAAGGCGCGCCAGTTTTACGATCTGGAACGGCTGTGGAAGTCGGCCAAGCGGCTGGAACCCGCGGAACTGATGGCGAAACCGAAACCCCGGCGGCCCACGACCGCCAGAGCCACCGCTCGGAAAACCGTTTCCGCGGCGCCCAAGAAGGCGCGAAAAAAGAAGGCCTGAAGTGTGCGCTTCGAATCCAGCCCCGTGGGGTTCTTCTTTCCGCCTGGTGGCCGCGGAAAAGTGGAAGGCAAAATCGGCGGCGATGGGCAACGCGGTCACGGCAGCTTTGGTGGAATACTCGCGTCCGTTGCCTGACATGCGCGTTGTCGATCTTGCCAGCGGCACCGGCGAACCTGCGATCAGCCTGGCGCAGCGCGTTGGTCCGCAGGGTTCGGTGACGGCGGTGGATCAGAGTTCGGAACTGCTCGACATAGCCGCCGAGCGAGCCCGCAACAAGAAACTCTCAAACTTCACCATCCAGCAAGCCGACGCGCACCATCTGCCGTTTGCCGGCCAGAGCTTTGATCTTGCGACCTGCCGCTTTGGGGTGATGTTTTTCAGCGATGCCGAGCGAGCGCTGGCGGAACTGCGCCGCGTGTTGAAGCCCGGAGCTCGCGCCTGCTTTGTCGCCTGGGGTCCGATGGAACAACCTTATTGGCAAACCACGATGAAGATCGTGCACCGGCATGTGGGTGGCGCCATGCTTCAACCGGGAGGAGCAGATCTTTTTCGATTCTCGGTTCCGGGATCTCTTTCAAAAGCGCTGAGCGCTTCGGGATTTCACGAGGTAGAGGAGTCGACTCAGCATTTGCCCTGGACCTGGCCGGGAGACGCGGAAGAAGTTTTCGAATACGCCTGGGCAGTGGCAGCTCCGTTCCGACCGATGCTGGAACGAGTGCGGGTGGAAGAGTGGCCCGTGATCCGCGCTGAGGCAACGGCGGCGATTGAGCGTTATCGCGTGGGGGATGAGATACGGTTTGGCGCGGACGTGGTTCTGGCGTCGGGAAAGGCCTGAGTGGCGGACGCCCTGTGAAGATCAAAGTGGCATGGATCGGGAAGACGAAGGAGCCGGCGATTGAGGCTCTGACCGACGAGTATTTGAAACGGATCTCGCGCTATGCCGAGGTTGCGGGCGTGGCATTAAGAGACGAAGCCGCAATTCTGTCGGTGGCGAGCGGCGAGCGGCAGCAGAGTAAAGAGCGGCACAAGCTGGTTCTGCTCGATTCGCGGGGAAAACAGTTTTCGTCCGAAGAGCTCGCCGAGTTTCTGGAGCGCGAGCAGGTGAACGCGACACCGCTCCTGTTCGCGATTGGCGGCAGCGACGGTTTTAGTGAAGAAGCGCGGCGGCGCGCCGGTCTTACGCTGTCCCTGGGGAGGATGACGCTGCCCCACGAGCTGGCGCGCGTGGTCCTGGTCGAGCAGCTTTACCGCGCTTTCACCATTCTTGCGAATCATCCCTACCATTTGGGACATTAACTTTATGGTAACGGGGCAGCGGCCAGTCAGCCCATGCTCGCAAGATTCGATTCCAAGTCCCGATGCACCTCTGACAGCTTCACGGCGGCGCGAAATTGGCTTACTGTATTTCTTGACAGGCGAAACCAGTCTGAATTTGTAGGCGAGGCCCTCCCCCAATGAAAAACCCGTACGAAGTACTACGAATGAAAGAGCAGGAGATGCTGCGGGTCCGCAAAGAGATGGACGCTCTGCGGATCGCAGCGCGCTTGCTGGGCGCCGAGGACCCGGGCGCAGCGAACGGCGAAGGTCAGCCTAAGCTGCAACGAGTCGTCGAAATGCCGTAGAAGACATGCTTCCCCGTTTGACGCGAGGCGGACGGAAACCAAAACCGTCCGCCTTTCTGTTTGTGGGAGAAGGTCCGGGATAGTGTCCTAAATTCAACCTCGAGCTGCGATCTCCGGGCCGTTTACAGACCAAAATCTCATCACGCAGGCGCAGCGACCGGCTGGGCGGCATTGGGAACTGGCGAATTCGGGATCATGATAGCTATCTACTGCAAATTCTAGCGCCTGCCGATGCCCTGGAGCTGCCCTTTATGACCGGTCGAATCGGGATTTGATCCGTTGCGCAACCGTTACGCCCTTACGGATGTTGCCTTTCGGCGTCAGTCTGAGTCATCGCAGACTGCAAATCATCGCAAATCTGCGGGATTGGCGCTTCTCGGTCAAGGGCGGAGTAAAACCAGACCACAGGGGCGGAGGAAAAATAGACCAGAGGAGTGTTATGTCAACCATGCAACCGCTCACCGTGCCGACGCAGTCGGCGGAAACCGATCACGCAAAACCGTACGCTGGACGGCTGGTCTGCCTCGATGTTTTTCGCGGACTATTGGTGGCCGGCATGATCGTCGTCGACAATCCGGGCAGCGACGACAAGGCCTATTGGGCTATCAAGCACGCGGAATGGAACGGCTGGACCCCGGCGGACTTCATCTTTCCGTCGTTTTTGTTCCTGGTTGGCGTGTCCATGGTGTTCTCCTACGCGGTGCGGCTGCGGCGAGGCGAATCGCGCGAACAGATTCTGTGGCACGCTTTCAAAAGAAGCCTGATGCTGATCGCCATTGGGCTATTCGTGAATGGCTTCCCATTCATTGGGGTCGATTTGCACGGCTACCGTTTCGAGGGGTGTTGTTAACAAGTTAAAATG
>PLIC01000062.1 GCA_003139995.1 Candidatus Acidiflorens stordalenmirensis
CGACTTTGTCAGAGATGCCTGATAACAGCAACCATCGGTAAACAGTAAGCGACGAGGAGAAATTTTCCCGCTACTGCAGTTTCGCGTACTCGGCTTTGGCTTCTTTCAGGATGGGGATGTCGGGGTCGGCGCCGTTCCAGAGGGTGAGAAAATCCTGATAAACCGCCTAGGGTTTGGACTCTTGGAGAAGTACAACATCGGAATCGGTGTGGCCGCGGACTATCGCCAGTTTGCTGCCGTTGAACGACCAGTGAAAGTCGGTGATTTGTTCCGATTTGAAGTTGGTGATCTGCCTTCCGGGCGACCCATCCAAAGGCTCCTGCCACAGGTTGTCGGTCCCGTTCTCCCGGATTTTATAGACCAACGCCTTGCCGTCGGGCGTATAGCGGACCAGTTCCCATCCATCTTTTTCGTATTTAAGCAGCTTGCCAAGCTTACCTGTGTCGGTCGCAACCAGCGCGAGTTTTTCCCCGTAACCACCGGCCCTATCCATGATTGCGAAAGCAACTGTAGTGCCATCCGGAGATATGTCAAAGGGGTACTCGAAGGGCACGTCAGTCACTTTCTGCGCCGCCCCGCCGTCAATCGACACTTTCATGATCTGTTTGGCGTCAGTATCGAGGAAATAAACCAAGCGCGAATCGGGGGAACAAACCGGGTAGGCGTCGAACTTCCCATTCGAAAGCTGTTTCAGATTTCCTCCGGCGGCATCCGCGCGCCAAATGTTCACGCTGCTCTTGGCTCCATAGGGGCCGAGCTCAAACACAATGTAACGGCCATTGGAGCATTCCCAAGGATCGCCGCTCCCCGAGGCCTGCTCGGTGGCGAAGACGCCTTTGGTTCCCGAGTCCGGGTTGACCCAAGTCAGCCTGAGGTCGTCCTTCTCGTATATCAAGCGACCGTCGTGCGTCCAGGTGAATTTAGTAGAGGAGGTCGCAGGATTAATCTGCCGTGCGTCCCCGCCGCCGGATGTGGCTGACATCACGAAAAGATTCCAATGCTCCTCGCTGAGCACGGTTGCCAGCACCTGCCCGTTGGATGCGACACTCAGATCGGAATAGCTGTTGGTATCGCGGGTCACAGGATTCAACTTTCCTTCCGGATACGAGATGAAGACGATCTGCGATCGCGTGAAGTTCGAGGAGCGACCGCTATCCAGAACCAGCAGGCCTTTTCCATCCGGCATCCACGTAGGCAAGAAGACTTCGTCCTTGGAACTGAAGAACAAATGCTGGCGCCCACTCGTGGCGTCCACTGCCATCAACCCGGTTAGCGCGTTGCCGGGCTGCAATACCACGCACAAGATCGTTTTGCCGTCGGGTGACCATGCGGGCTCGGAGAGCGCTTGGCTGGTCGGACCGATGGCTAGCACGGTCTCGTCGCCGGTGTCGAGGGAGCGCAAAATCAGCCGGTACTCTCCACGTTTCGGATTGTCGTAGCGCAGGAAGGCCAACTTCCGGCCGTCCGGAGAAAACGTGATGTTCGAATCCACTTCCGCCGCCAATTTCTCAGGTGTGCCGCCCAGCAGCGGCGCGCGATACAGGAACTTCAGTAACGGCGTTCCCGGATCACTGCGTACAAAGTAGAAATAGTTGCCGTCGGGCGAGAAGCTTAGACCGTTTTGTGCGTAGTAAACGTCGGCCGGAGGTTGCACTTGCGTAACACTGTTTGTAGGAACATTCCGAAGCCACAGGCTGGCCAGGCCTTGGTTCCGTACCAGGCTCAGAATGTACTTGGCGTCGGGCGAGAGCTTCGCGAATACCACGTTGCCCTCTTCAGTGACCTTGGTGACGGAGAAGTTGCGGAAGGGACTCTCTCGGTGCCGCGTTACGAGAGAGTAAACGCCATAACCCGCAGCCAGCAGAACGACAATTCCAAAGAAAACCAGCAGCCCGGTCCCCACTCTGTTACGCTCAGCCGCAGCAACCACTGCGGAAGTAGTTGAGAAGCGCAGGGTGACGTCCGCGGCTTCTGCCGAAGTGGAACCACCCGTAGTGGCGCCGGTCGCTGAAATCGTGTCGGAGGAGGGCGCGACTTTGCGTCCCGACTCAGTGTCGCGCTTCAGTCGTTGGAGGTCGGCCCGCATCTCCGCCGCACTCTGATAGCGCAGGTTGCGGTCTTTCTCCAGAGCCTTGTTAATAATCCGCTCCAGTTCTACGGGTACGTCGGGATTCAGCCGAACTGGAGGAATCGGTGCGCGGTTCAGGATGGAGTCGAAGATCAACGCCGAAGTGTCGCCCCGGAACGGCAAGGTGCCCGTACACATCTCGTACAGCACCGCGCCGAACGAGAAAAGGTCGGTACGGGCGTCGAGTTCCTTCCCTCGAACCTGCTCCGGGGACATGTAGGCCACGGTGCCCAGCGCACTGCCGGGGCTGGTCAGATGTTCCTCGGACTCGACGGTCGGGGCGCTCATCGCAACACTCTCGGGCTTCAGGGTGACCTTCGCGAGCCCAAAATCGAGAATCTTCGCCTGCCCTCGATTCGTGACGAAGATGTTCGCGGGCTTGATGTCCCGATGGACGATTCCTTTCAAGTGTGCAGCATCGAGAGCAACGGCGATCTGGATGCCCAGATCAAGCACCGCTTCGATTTCCAGCGGCTTGCCATTGATCTGGTGCCGGAGCGTCTGCCCCTCCAGCAACTCCATCGCGATGAAGGTTCGTCCATCGGTCTCGTCAATCTCGTAGATCGTGCAGATGTTCGGGTGGTTCAAAGAGGACGCAGCCTTGGCTTCCCGCTGGAAGCGGCTGAGGGCTTGTGCGTCGTGGGCGAGTTCATCGGGGAGGAACTTCAGGGCGACGTGGCGACCGAGCTTGAGGTCTTCCGCCTCGTAGACCACGCCCATTCCGCCGCCGCCGATTTTGCTGAGGATGCGGTAATGGGAAACCGTCTGGCCCACGGGTTGGGAGGGCGTGGACACTGCGTACACATGTTAGGTGGGGATGAAGGGGAAGGTCAAACGCAGGGCGGGGTACTATGACCTGAGGGGATTTTACTACACCGTACCCCTAGGGGGTATAGGGGCCGGGGACCCGCGCGCGAGAAACGTGCGGGTGTGGCGCGCGACCGTGCTCGGGTTATGCTTTCCTCTAGCGCTTGATTTTGGGTTGGATCAGCACTCCCCCGCCCGGTGTCAGGAGCGCGGCCACGCGCGGGTTAAGGTTTCATCGGATGTTAGATGCAATGGTAGAATGCGCCAAATGAACGCCGACGGCCTGCAATCGTCGGTCGCTTGGTGGGAAACTGCAACTGTAATAGCCACCCTCGCCGCCGCTGTCATTCAGATTATATCGTAGCTGTTCAACTTCGCTGCCTTTTACAGGAAGAAACGACCGCACAACCAATCTCTCATCCATCTGGATCGTAAGGTTGGCCTAGAAAAGACTTCCCTGAATACCGCAGGCGCCGCAGGTCTCGTGGCGTTGGCAGGTGCGTTCTTTGTCATTGGTTATACCAGAGCCAACCACAAGCAACAGCACGTAGCCGACTTGGACAATCTGGAAGTCCATCGTCAGCTCATCACAGCACAGCAGCAATCAGCTACCGCGTCGCAGACAGCCACACAGGGTGCGATTGAACTCACTCGCACGACTGGACAGCTTGCCACAATTACCCAACAGCTTGCACATGCGGATCAAGAGCTCGCAGACAGCAAGGAACGGTTACAGCGGGTGGAGGCCCAGCAGAGATGGCGAACTCTAACTCGCCAGCAACGTAAGAAGATGATCGCCATTCTTTCCAAGTGGAAGGGTAATGGCATTTTTATCAATCCCTTTATCGGCGATAACGAAGTGCATGAGTTCGCCAACGAAATAGATTCTGTGTTCAAGCAATCCGGGTGGCAAACAGGGTGGGCAGAGGAAATGATCGTCCCCAACCAAGGTGGAATGCCTCTGTCCGAAGGATTGGAACTGCACTTCGCGCGTGCGGAGACTCTCCCCACAGAGACAAAACAAATAGCTGCCATCGAGAAGGACCTGATTGATGCTGTAAGCATTGCCGACCCCGTTGTCAAAATAACCCACGATCAACCAAATCCCGGAGTGCATCTTGTAATTGGCAGGAAACGGCGGGCTCCTACGCGCTCACCACAGCCAGCACCATAAGAATGGGGATCATGCGGGTCCTAGGGAACGAGACCCAATTTCAGACTCCCGTGTACCCGCCGTGTACCTCGGTTTCGCGATTCAGGCCCGCTGGCAACACTCGGAAACGGGTCAATGAGTGTAATTGATTCCATAACAATG
>PLIC01000289.1:0-12364 GCA_003139995.1 Candidatus Acidiflorens stordalenmirensis
TCCTATAATGATCATTGTTCGGCTCCTCTCTCCCGAGCGCTCTTGGTTGGTTGGTAGCCACCAAAGTTTACTCGGGTCTAGGAGCCGACTTTGTCATGGAATCAATTACACTCATTGACTGGGTTGTGAGTGAGATCGTCGCAATTGCACCGACAATCGTGAAACTGTGCCTGGCGAGGCCGGAGAAGGTCAGAAAGCAAGCTGCCAGGTCCAGGTATCCCGAGTCTTCTCCCGTCCGCCCGAGTTACTAGGGCGGTTTCGGGTGGTGTGTAGTGCGTACCCTCAGCGGCTAAAGCCGCCGCTGATTCTGCGCTTACGGCGCGGCTGAAGCCGCGCCCCTTCAAAACAACGTCAGAACGAGAGTTTTTTCGCGGCCTGTGAAGCCGTGCCCTTCCCGTTCCCGGCTCCCTCTACAGCAACTCGGTAACTGCGCTAGAACGGAAAAAGGCAGGAAGGGACACGTTGGTTACCTTGCCGGTCACCCTCTCCTCAGGCATGCTCGGGAAGATGTGGGAAACCGAACAGCTTGGGGGCTTGGACTCTCCGGACAGCACTCCGGCGTCGATCTGCGCCTGCGTAGCCAAGATCTTCCAAGTTAGCGAAACCGAAGTCGCGCTGCTGGAGCTTGGCGGAACGCTGCTGAACTTCCTGTGCCCTGCCGAGTTGAAAACGGCGGGGGCGATCCCTCTTTCCAGTTCGTCGGTAGCGGCCCGCACAGCGCGGACCAAGCAGGCGGAGCTTTTCAACAGCTTCACGCAAGTAAAGCATTTCAGCATTTTTGAACTCGTCAAGCTGGGCGACACTGGACTGGACGCGCAGGTAATTCAGAAGCTCATGTCTGCGCCCGTTCTAGCCAGGAACGGAGAAGTAATTGGCGTGATTCAAGTCTCCCGCAAAGCCCCCCGCCCAGCCGCGGCGGGGCCGGATTTCACTCCCGACGATCTGCGGAAACTGGAATCGGTTGCTTGCTTCGTGGGAAAACTGATGGCGAAGGGCAGAGGCATTGCCCAAGCAAGCTCAGGCTAGATGGACTCCCCTACTAACCCCAGTGCCACTTCTTGAATGGCGCGTTCGTCACCGACAGCGAGACAAATTCTTGAAATCCTTCGGCATCGCAAACTGAGAACTGAAAGCTAACAGCTAAAAGCTAAAAGCCCTCCATGTTAGATTCAAATCGTGCGCCCCATCCTGCAAAAAAGTTCGCCGAGAGAAGCTTTCACCACAGTGGGCACAGGGGAACACAGGGGACTTCATCGCCTGCTATTCTTATTGCTTTCGTGCCAGGAGACTTTTTCATGTTTGAGGAGTTAAAAGGGCGGACGGCGGTCGTCTTTGGAGTGGCGAACAAGCGCTCGATCGCGTGGGCAATTGCGCAAGGGCTGCACGCGGCGGGTGCGAACCTCGCGATCACCTATCAGAACGAACGGCTGGAGCAGGAAGCCAAAGACCTGATTCTGTCGCTGCCGGGCGCGGAAGGATTCATGTGCGACGTTTCGAACGATGCGGCGATTGCGGGCCTGTTCGAGAAGCTCAAGGAGCGCTACGGCAAGCTGCATGTGCTGGTGCACAGCGTGGCGTTCGCTCCACCCGAAGAACTGAAAGGCGATTTCGTGAACACTACGCGCGAGGGCTTTCGGGTGGCGCACGACGTGAGCGTGTATTCGCTGATCGCGGTTTGCCGGGCTGCGGCGCCGCTGATGGAAGACGGGGGCAGCGTCATCACCATGAGTTACTACGGCGCGGAAAAAGTTGTCCCCAACTATAACGTGATGGGCGTAGCCAAGGCCGCGCTGGAGTGCACCGTGCGCTACCTGGCGTACGATCTGGGCCGAAAGAGAATTCGCGTCAACGCCATTTCCGCGGGGCCGATTAAAACCCTGGCCGCGCGCGGCATCTCCGGAATGGGAGACATGCTGAAAGGACACGCCGAGCGCGCGCCTCTGCAACGCAATGTTGAAGTCGGCGAGGTGGGCAGCGCTGGGTTGTTTCTTGCCTCCGATGCCAGCTCCGGCATCACCGGCGAAATCATCTACGTGGATTGCGGATATAACATCATGGGGTTCTGAGAGCCTGTCCAAAAACTCACGCTTTGAAGGGGACGGGCTTCAGCCCGTCCGTTAAGGCCACAAAACGACGCGGCTTCCAGCCGCTGGGGGAATGGGTTCGCAAGCCATGCCGCCCCTCGGGGGCTGAAGCCCCCTATCATTTTGCGTTCGTACGTACGGGCTGAAGCCCGTACCCTTCAAAACGCAACAGTTTTTGGACAGATTCTGAGAGATGTGCGCACCTGGACATTACAGGCGGACAGCGCCTCTGACCTCTACCGTGCCATAATCACAGGCTCTTATGACCCAGATCACAGACCCGTGAGTCATGCAACGGCAGAATCGGAATGACTACTTCGCCAACGACCATTTAGCAAACGACCACTTCTAAAGGAGCAAGGCCATGGCCTCCACTGCCACCCCCATCAAGCCGGAACTGCTGCGGACGCTTCCTTCCGATGCCGCGCGCCAGATTCAATGGCGATTTGCCGACCGCTACGACCTGCAAATGCTGGTGCAGTCGGCACGATCCGTGGCCCGCGGTCCGGTGGCGCGTCTGGTGGCCAACGGTGGCCGCAATTCGCATGAATGGACACCGGCCAAGGCTGAACTGCTAAAGGCGTTCGATGAGTCCGGCATCACCGCCGTCTTCATGGATCCCGAGCAGGGTGGATTCATCGCCGGCCCGAAGAACCTGGCGCTGGCGCTGGTAGCGTTTGAACTGGCATGGGTGGACGGCGGGGCCGCAACTGCCAGCCTGGCGGGCTGTCTAGCCTTGGCGCCGATTCACGAACGGGGCACGCCGGAGCAGCATACAAAGTACATGGGGTTGGCCGCGCCGCCTCAGGCGGGAGAAGATCGCAAACCCTGGCGGGGATCGTTCTGCCTGACCGAGCCCATCCCTTACGTTGGCGTGGATACCGGCATGCTCAACGGAAAAATCCGCATCGCCGAGTGGAAAGAAGGAGAAGAACCGACGCTGCAAGTGGAAAAACGCGGGCGCTTCATCACCAATATTGGGTTCGCAAACTTTGTGACGGCCGCGGTCGATTCCGGCGACGAGCGGATCAAGGGAAGCTGCATGGTGATCCTGGAAGAAGGCGATCCCGGCACATTCGATCGCGGCACGCCCACGCGAAAGCTGGTGCATCAGCTTTCTTCGACCGGCGATCCGATTTTCAGCCTGTGCATTCCGGCGAGCCGGATTGTCGGCGGCTACGACGTGAAAGATGGCGTCATCCTGCCGCGCTACAACCACAGCGAGGTCATTGAAGCCGTGTTTCGCCGGACGCGCGTGACCGTGGGCGTTATGACGGCGGCGAAATTGCTCTCTGCGGTTGAGCCGGTCATACGGTATCAGCGAGGGCGGTTCCGTGGCGCGGAGACGGCGACGCCAGGATCGGTGCGTTATGAACTCGGGTTGCAGGCTCGCGAAGACGCGCTGCACCGGCTGGTGGACGTCTGGGCGACCGGCGAGGCCGGCGCAGCGCTTGGATTTGCGGCGGCACGGGCCTTCGATGAACTCGATCCGCTGGAGCGCGAGGCTGACAAACTGTTGGCGGCTCAGGGAGTCACCAGCGCGAGAGCGCGCGCGAAGCTGCAACGCGAAGCGTCGGAACGGGCGGCGGATCTCGTCCGCTTGCCAGCCGGATTGCCTGCCAACGACGCCAAGCGAGCGCAACTGGAATCCGATCCGCTTCTGCGTTTCGTTTTGTTGGACTCGCTGGCCGACGTTCTTTGCCCCGCAACCAAGCTGTGGAACACCGGCTGGGGCGCACAGATGATGCGCGAAGCGGTCAGTCTGATGGGTGGGTATGGCATCACGGAAGATTGCCCGGGATTCCTCGGCAACAAATGGATGGACGCGCAACTGGAAGCAACCTACGAGGGACCGGAAGCGGTGCAACGGCGCCAACTCTCCATCACCATGACGAACCCGCTGTTTCGGGCGCAGTTCCAGGCGTGGATCAGGGAGATGCGGGGGATCGCGAGCGAGCGTCCGGGCACCGGCGCATGTGCGCTGGCAACGGCCATGGGAATGTGGCTGTGGACGCTCGAGCGTTTGCAGCACTCGACCGATGCTGACGGCGGCCGTCTCTACCAAAGCGCACGTCAGGGAGTGACGTTCCCGCTGGCCGATGCTCTCTGCTGGCTGCTCGCGGCGCGCTGCCAGATTCTCGATGCCATCGAACTGGAGCAGCGCGGGCCGAGCGATCCCGCCGTTGCGGAAGGGCTGGCTGGCCTCGCAAATTTCATGACCGATTTGTGCCACGTGCAGTCGGCGCGGGCCAGTGGAGAAGTGGCGCGCATCTGCGCGGAGTTGGTCTTCGGATATAACCGTCACCCCGCGTGGGACGAAGCGGGATATCGCGGCTGCTATCAACAGGACGAGTTGGATTCTCTTGAGGGCATTATTCCGGGCATAGGTTCTTACGGCCTGGATGTCATCGGAAACGATGGCTCGCATCCTAAAAAGGCTGGTCCTTGTGCGAAGTGCCATGGAGCCGAGCAGTTTCTCTCGTTGCAAACGAAGCTCTCCACTTGCCTCACAGGCTGCCGGCTGTCGAAAGACCGGGCCGCCGAGGCGATTTCCAAGCTCATGATTCCCGAGGCGCTGGACTACCCTGCATGAGCGCCGATTCCCAAGAACCGGCCGCCGCGATCGAGCAGCAAACAATCGAGCGGCAACAGATGACGGTCGACATCGCGTGCGTGGGCTTCGGTCCCGCGATGGGCGGCTTCCTGACGACGCTCAGCCGCAGCTTGCTGAATCCGGATGGGTCGGTGCGACTGGAGAGCGCAACGTCCCCCGGCCTGCCTCTGCAGGTAATCTGCTACGAACGCGCCGACGGGCTGGGGTTCGGAGTCTCGGGCGCGGTCACGCGGGCACGCGGGATACGCGGCAGCTTTCCCGGCGTGGATCTTACCGAGATTCCGATGGCGGCGGCTGTGAAGAAGGAGAAGCTCGTTTACCTGCTCGATCCCACGCGGGCAGGTCGCCGCTCATTCACGTTCAAGGCTGCCGACCGCTTGCTTCGCTCACTTGGCCTGGTGTTCGGGAGGAAGCGGTTCGGGCTGAAGCACGGGGCGTTCGAGCTACCCTATACTCCGCCCTTCATGCGGAAACACGATGGCCTCGTGCTGTCGCTTGGTCAGTTCAACCAGTGGGTCAGCGATCAAATTGCAGCGTCGGGCGTGGTGCAAATCTGGCCGGGTATGCCTGTCGCCGAGCCACTGATTGAAGGAGACGCGGTTAAGGGCGTGCGGCTCGCCGATCAGGGGACCGATCTTCAGGGGCATCCCGACGCGGGTTTCACGCCGGGCATGGATCTGCGCGCCGCGTTGACGGTGTTGGGCGACGGTCCAGTAGGTGCGGTCGGACGCAAGATTGATGCCCAGATTGGAATGCCGCCGGGCCACGAGTCCCGCGAATGGGCGCTCGGCATGAAGATGGTCGTCGAACTCCGCGAAGACAGTGGACTGGAGCCGGGCACGGTCTTGCACACGATTGGATTTCCCGAGCCGGAGATTTTCGGGTTTCTATACGTTCATCCCGACCGGCTGACTTCGGTCGGCATTTTTGTTCCGTCGTGGTTCCGCAGTCCGGTGCGCACGGCCTATCGTTACCTGCAGCACTTCATGCTTCATCCTTATCTGTGGCGTTATCTCGAGGGCGGAACGCTGAAATCGTGGGGGGCGAAATCGCTGCAGGAATCGGGCCGCCACGGCGAGCCATTTCTCGTGGGCAACGGCTATGCCCGCATCGGCGAGGGATCGGGAAGCACGAACGTGCTGGCGGGATCGGGAGTGGATGAAGCCTGGACCACCGGTGTGCAGCTGGCGGAAGCGGTGATCGAACTCGCCGAGCACAAGCGCGCGTTCACCCGCGAAAACCTTGAAGCCACTTACGTGCGCCGACGCCGCGAGAGCTGGGTCGACGACGAGTCGAAAATCGCTGCCGACTCGCGCAATGGATTCCAGAGTGGCGTCGTCACGGGAATGATCGGCATGGCGGTCGCGGGCTTGACCGGCGGGCGGGTCACGCCAGCCGCGCGTCCATCATCCCGCGAGTTGCCGTCGCTTGAGGAAGCTTACGGATCGCGGATTTCGCCGGCCGAACTGAAGCAGATGCAGGAGGAATGCGCCGCCAAGGGCACTTCGCTGCACGATCGGATCATGGACCGCTGTGGTTGGCCGCAAATTCCGATGGATGGCAAACTGCTCATCTCGCACCAGGATGCGCTGCTCATGGGCGGAAGCGTGCAGGCGCCGCCGGGCTATGCCAATCACGTGAGCTTTCGCCGTCCCGAACTCTGCCGCGCCTGTGAGACCAAGCTGTGCGTGGAGATGTGTTCGGGGCAGGCGATCACCCGCAGCGAAGATGCAGTGCCCGCTTTTGATCGCGAGAAATGTGTTTACTGTGGCGCGTGCCTGTGGAATTGCGAGGCCAACGGTGACGGTACGCAGGGAAACATCGAATTTAACGCCGGCGCGGGAGGATTGCACTCGGCGCTGAACTGATTGATTACTAACTTGACAGGACTCGAATGACAGACGGATATCACATTGTGGTGTGCGGCAGCGTGGTGCCCGACCCACTGCAAACTTTGGAGCCGATCGAGACTCCAACCGGTCCCGCACTGAAAAACGAAATGATGCTTCCCGCCGTGCTCGATCCCTGGGCGGCTCATGCTCTGTATGAGGCCGCCAACCTGGCATCCAAGGTCACGGGCAGCAAGGTCTGGCTGGTGAGCGTGGGGCCAAAAGCTAAACTTCAGCAAGTGATGATGACGATTGCGCAGAGGGTGAGCTTTGAACTCGTTCCGGTGGATTCGAGCGCCAGCGGCTTTGCCGATGCGCACTCGACGGCCGCGCTCCTGGCGGAAACAATTCAGAGTATCGCCGGGCTCGATCGCTCGCGCTTGCTCGTATTCGGCGGCTGGGAATCGGCCTCGCGAGGCGCAGGCGCCACCATGCAGTTGGTCGGAGAGCGGCTTGAGATTCTCGACCAGTTTCAAGGCGTCGATCAGCTCAGTGTTCAAGCTGACGGCTCATTCGAAGTCTTAGAGCGCATCGAGGCCGGGCGTCATCAGGTTTCGGTCTGCCAGGGTCCGCCGGCTTTGTTCGGATGGGCGACCGGCAATCTGCCGGAGCCTCGCAACAATCCTCAAGTCGGAATGGCGAACATGCGCACGGTGATGCCCGCGCTGCAGCGGGCGAAGTCCGAGCCGCTGCCGGCTGGTGGATTGCATTTCCTGAGCGCGACCCCGCCGAAACAACAGCGCCAGACGCGCGTGGTCAAAGACCTGTCGCCTGAGCAGATCGCGCAAGAGATTGCGGAATGGATTGGGAAGTAGACAACAAAATCCGGAGATCAAGACCCTGATGTCACGAAGCATTTTATTCTTGGCGCACGTTGCGGAAGATGGCAACACGCTCCCCAAAGTGTCGTATGAAGTTCTGGGCGCTGCTTTGAAGTTGACGAAGCAGCTCGGCGCGCGCTTGACCATTGGCCTAATCGGCGAAGATGTAACTGCCGCGGCGGAAACGGTTGCAGCCGCTGGAGCGGATCGAATGCTTGCGGTCGCGGGGCCTGACTTCGCCACCGCGCGCTACGCCAGCGATGCGGCGGCGGCGGAAGCGCTCTGCCGGGCAGCGGGAGCCGAACTGATTCTCGCGCCCGCAACCTCACGGTTCATGCGCGTTCTGCCGGGAGTGGCGCATCGTCTAAAGGGATGCGTGGACACGCATGTCACCGCGCTCGAAGCCAACACTATTGATGGCGAACTGCACGCCACGCGCTGGCACTATCGTCAGCGCATCGAAGCCGTCATTCGCCGCGACGCGCGGCCGTGGATTGTGTTGCTCGAGTCCGGCTGCGAAGCGGCTTGGGCTGACACTGAACGGACTGGGGCGCCCGCTGCGGCCAAGGTCGAAGAGATTCCGGTGACACTCCCGAAGGCGGCCACAAGAACGGTCGTCAGCGGCATTCGCGCTCCGAAGAGCGACGCGCAAACCATACGGCCCGACGCCAACCTGCTGTTGGTTGCGGGCGCGGGCTGGACCAAGAAGCAGGCCGACGGAAAGACCCATGTCGATCAAGCGGAAACGCTGATTCTCGACTTCCTTCGCGCCTCGGGCGCATCGCTCGGCGGCAGCAAATCGCTCGTCGATCAATCGGGAGATCAATCGGGAGAGAGCCAGGCGGTGCTGGGCTTCATGACCCATCTGAATCAGGTCGGCCAGACCGGAGCGACGCCGCGTCATCCCAAGGGTTTGTCCACGTGCTGCCATGGCGAGGAGCCCCATGTCGTGGGCTGGCGGTTCATCAACGAACGCCGCGCCGTGAATCTCGACCCGAACTGCGGATGGGCGCGAGGAAAAGCGGACGTGCTTTACGTAGCCGATGCGTTTGAAGTGATGGCGAAGTTGAACGCTCTCCTCGGCCAGAGAAGCCGGACCAGCCCCGAAGAGCCCATGATGAAAGCAACGGTGAATCCGCTCTAGCGTAGATGGGAGGGAACAGAGTGCGTCCTGTCAAAATGACAACGTTGCGGCGGCTTTCGCAGATCACCTTCTTCGTATTATTTCTGTTTTTTCTCCTGCACACAGAGTTTCGGGGATCGCTCCAAGCGGCCCAAAGCGATATCCGGCTTCCGTATCCGGTCCGCTGGTTCTTCGAGATCGACCCGTTGGTGGCATTGTCGAATGCGCTCTCGAGTCGCGCGCTGTATCGCGGGCTGCTGTGGAGCTTGGCGATTCTGATTCCAACGATGTTTCTCGGGCGCTTTTTCTGCGGATGGATTTGTCCGCTGGGCTCGCTCCATCACTTTTTCAGCAACCTGCGGTCGGAGCGCAAGCGCGGGATGCGGTTAATTGAGTCGAACCGGTACAAACGCTGGCAGACCACGAAGTACTACCTCTTGTTTGCGTGCCTGGTGGCCGCTCTGATGGGCACGGGCATCTTTGGATGGCTTGACCCTATATCGCTGCTGGTGCGATCGCTTGGGTTGTCGATTCTGCCGGGAACGAGCTATGCCTTGCGCGCGACGTTGCACGGCCTGGAAGGCAGTCGATTCGCGCCGGTGCAAACGGTGGGCAGCGTATTGCATTTCATTCTCGGAGGGCTGCTTCTCATCAGCTTGAAGCAGCCGTACTTCCGGCAAGGCATCTGGCTGGGCGCGATCTTTATTTTTCTGGTGGCGCTCAATTTTCGCGTGACGCGGTTCTGGTGCCGCGCTCTTTGCCCGCTTGGCGCGCTTCTTGGCGTCGTGTCGCGCTGGTCGGTTCTCGGACTGGTCAAGAGCCCAGAGCACTGTCAGGACTGCAATCGGTGCCTCTTGCGCTGCCAGGGCGGCGACGATCCGATCGGCGGCGTTCCGTGGCGTCAACCGGAGTGCCATCTCTGCTTCAATTGCGTGGGTGAGTGTCCAGAGCACGGCCTGCAGTTCAAGTTTTTTTCGCCGCAAGCTTTCGCGGGTGTGAACCTGCAGCGGCGCAAGGTGCTCACCTCACTAGGCGCGGGAGTGGCCCTGGTTCCGCTGATGCGCGCTACACCCGGCTTTGCCGCCGAGCGTCACGAACGGTTGCTGCGGCCACCGGGAGCCTTGGATGAGGATCATTTCCTCTCGCGCTGCATACGGTGCGGGGAGTGCATGAAGGCTTGTCCCAACAACGCTCTGCATCCCGCCTTGAACGAGGCGGGGTTGGAAGGTCTTTGGACGCCGGTGATGGTTCCGCGGATTGGCTACTGCGAAACCAGTTGCGTGCTCTGCTCCCAAGTGTGCCCCACGGGCGCGATCTGGGAAATCACGGCGAAAGAAAAAGGCTGGGCAGCCAGCGCGATCGAGGATGCCAAGCCGATCCGAGTGGGCACGGCGTTCTACGACCGCGGACGATGCCTGCCTTGGGCCATGGCGACCGAGTGCATTGTGTGCGAGGAGTGGTGCCCAACATCGCCCAAGGCCGTTTATCTGAGGCCTGCCGAAGTGGTGGATGCGGAAGGCAACGTTAAGCAAGTGAAACAACCCTACCTCGATCCCGCCCGTTGCGTAGGCTGTGGCGCTTGCGAATACGCTTGCCCGGTGCAGGATAGGCCAGCCGTGTACGTTACCAGCATTGGCGAAAGCCGCTCCCGCACCAATCAGATTCTGCTCAACCGAGGCAAGGAGACAGCCAAGTGATTATGCATTCCATGATTTTCCGCGGCAGCTTGCTGATCAGCTTGTGTTTGGCATTTCTCGGAGTTGCCGCCTGCCACCGACATGTGGAAAAACAGGCCTCGCCGTTCCCTGCATCCAATTCCAATGAGGCTGCCGGATGGGCCAAGACGGGCGAGATTCGCACGTTTGCGGCTGCCGACCTGTGGAAGTACATTGACGGTGAGGCTGAGAGGTACCTGAAGGCGGGCGTCGAAACCGTGTCCACTGCCGACTACAGGTTTCGCGACAAGTTCGACGCCGTCGTCGACATCTACACCATGGGAAACGCGGCCGGCGCTGAAAAGATTTTAGAATCCGAGCCTGCGGCGAATGCCGACGCTCCTCACTTGGGAGACAGCGCTCGCCTCTACAGCCAGAGCCTGGTTTTCCGCAAAGGGCCTTATCTGGTGCGAATCACCGCCTATGAGGATTCAGCGGAAATAAAGCCGGCCCTTCTGGGACTGGCGCGGGCAATAGAGCAGCGGCTTGGAAAGTGAGGCGATCGCAAGTTGTGTGCTGTTGGTCACTGAAAATGCAGTCCGGTTGGAGTATGGATAATCCAGGGCAGCGTAGCGGCGTAAGTTATCCCAAGGGAGATCGACCATGGACAACGGAAACAACAAGAGCCGGCGGGATTTCCTAAAGAATTGCCTTGCAGGTGGTGTTGTCCTCGGCATGCGCGACAAGCTGGCGCTGCTCGGAGACGCGGAGCACACTTCCCTGCCCCTGAAATCGAGGGTCGCAATCGCACGCGATCCTTTGCTGCGCGGCACTGGGGCCACGGTGGATTCTGGCCGGATCCTGGGCCTGCTCGATCGCGCCATGCAAACTCTCTTCGAGCTCGACCATCCGGCCGAGCCGTGGAAAAAGCTCGTTCGCCCCGGAGAGAAAGTGGGGATCAAGGTGAACGCGCTCGGAGGACGCGGATTGTCCAGCAATCTTCAGCTTGTCGAAGCCATTTGCGAAAGATTGCAGGAAGCCGGAATCAAAGCGGGCGACATCGTGATTTGGGACCGTGACACCGACGAACTGGGGCGTTCCGGCTTCCATGTCTCCACCGCGGAGGGGCGCGTTCAATGCTACGGCACCGATCGCGTGGGTTACGAAGACGATCTGGCGACGTACGGCAGTGTGGGCAGCCGGCTCTCCAAGATTTTGACCGAGCGCTGCGATGCGGTCGTCAATTTGCCCGTGCTGAAAGATCACGATGGCGCCGGTGTAACCATCGCGTTAAAGAACATGTATGGCGTCATTCATAATCCGAACAAGTATCATCCGCACGGTTGCAATCCATATATTGCGGACCTGAATATGCTGCTGGCGATCCGGGCAAAGGTGCGCTTGACCATTTGCGACGCGACCACGGCCTGCTTTGAGGGCGGCCCGGGATTCAAGCCGCAATACAGTTGGAAAGAAAATGCCCTGATCGCTTCGCAAGACCCAGTGGCGCTCGACTATAGCGGCTGGCGCATCATCGAAAGCAAGCGCGCCGAAAGGAAATTAAAGACGCTGGAAGCCGATGGCCGAGCGCCCCGCTACATTGCTACAGCGGCGGATGCGCAGCATCGATTGGGCACGAACGATCCGCAACGAATTGCGCTCGTTGAGGTGTAAGCGACGGACGCGTAAAGCAAACGGAAGCTGCCGAGCTTGCGCTCGGCTTGGACGGGCGAGGGCGCCCGTCCCCACACAAACGGCGCGATTGAGGTTCGAAATGGCTCGCAAGCCAGTTGCCGATGCCGAACGAGATCCCAAGCCCAGGGTCATCTCTCGGTCCGCGCTCGATCGCCGCTCGTTTTTGAAATGCGCGGCCATGGCCGGAGCAACGGCCGGAGCAACCTGCGGCCTCAGCGCTTTCGCTCTGCCCTTCCCCGCAATGCCACCGTCGGCTCAGCCAACGCAGGACGACTCGCAATTCACCGTCGAAGCAAAGTTCTACCAGAAACTCCCGAACAAAAAGGTGAAATGCAAGCTATGCCCGCGCGAATGCACGGTGGGAGACCGGGAGCGCGGGTATTGCGGCGTGCGGGAGAATCATGGAGGAACCTACTATTCGCTGGTGCACTCACGCGTGTGTGCGGCCCACATTGACCCCATCGAGAAGAAGCCGCTGTTCCA
>PLIC01000289.1:12446-13847 GCA_003139995.1 Candidatus Acidiflorens stordalenmirensis
TACACCTACAGCGAGCCGGTGATCTTCAGCGAGTACTTGATGGATGCTGCCGATGCTGGACACGAAGCTGGCGTCCGCAGTGTGGTCGTGTCGAATGGCTACATGCAGAACGAGGCATTGAAAACAGCGTATGGGAAAATGGACGCGATCAAGATCGATCTGAAAGCGTTCACGGAATCGTATTACCGGGATGTCGTCGTCGGTGAGTTGAAGCCGGTACTGGAATCGCTGGTCGCGCTGCAAAAGATGGGCAAATGGACGGAGATCGTTTACTTAGTGGTGCCCACTCTCAACGACAGCGACGCCGAGTTTCAAGGGCTGGCGCGATGGATGAAGACTAATCTGGGCGTGGATGTGCCCGTACACTTTACGCAGTTTCATCCGGAATATCTTTTGAAGAACCTGCCCATCACGCCCGTTCCAACCTTGGAGCGGGCCAAGGCGATTGCCGATGCCGAGGGGCTGCACTACGTGTATATCGGCAATGTGCCAGGACATCCAGCACAAAATACTTACTGCCCCAAGTGCCGCCGCATGTTGGTGGAACGCGTGGGGTTCACGGCGAGCCAGATGCTGGTCCGCAAGGGCGCTTGTCCTTTTTGCAGCCAGGCGATCCCGGGCATTTGGCACGCATAAACGCGAGAGGAGGGTTTCGCGTATGAGGCTTTCTCGTATAAGTCTTTTTCGTATGAGCCTAGGGATGCGCTTCAGAGTCCATTCGGCAACGGTCTTGTTCATCGCAATCTTTCTGGTTGCGGCGACCGAGTCTTGCTTGGCCGGCAATCCGCAGGCGGTGAGGCAGCCGGGAGTCGCGGGCGGCTTCTATCCCGCCGACCCCAAGGCGCTCACGGCCATGATCGACGACATGCTGGCGCACGCCGCTTTGTCTCAGCCGCCGATCAACGATCCCATACTCGCAGTCGTCGCGCCCCATGCGGGCTATCAATACTCAGGCCCGGTGGCTGCCTACACTTACGCTGCGCTGAAAGGACGGAAATTTTCGCGGGTTGTGGTGATCGCGCCGTCGCACTATGAAGGTTTTGATTTCACCTCGGTCTACGATGGCGACGCCTATGCGACGCCGCTGGGCACAGTCCGTGTGGACAAAGCGTTTGCCGCGCAGTTGGTGAAAATGAGCCCGACCATTCAGCTTTCGAGTCGCGGACACACTCCCACCAAAGAGGGCGCCGAACACGCGATCGAAGTGCAGTTACCGTGGTTGCAGCGTGTGCTGGGAGATTTTGCGCTTTTGCCGATCGTCATGGGAGACCAGAGCTACGAAAACAGCCGCGCCCTGGGCGTGGCCCTGGCAAAACTGATTCATGGACAAGACACGCTGATCGTCGCCAGTTCCGATTTGTCGCACTATCACCCCTACGATGAAGCGGTGAAGATCGACCA
>PLIC01000043.1 GCA_003139995.1 Candidatus Acidiflorens stordalenmirensis
ATGGCATATTGTTTTGGGCAGCAACAGTGATTAGGATGACGGCCATGATCAAACTACGTCATCAACAACCGTCGCTGTGGCATCGAGGTCTGGCCGAAGATATCGAGGGGTTGTGGGAACCGTGGATGCGGCTGGTGGACGAACTGCTGGAAGACGAGCAGCTTGTGGACACGGTGTACGAAGCGCAAGGGGAACGCCATCCCCAGAGTCGCATTCGCGGCCGGATACAAACGCCCGCGGAAGTATGGTTGCGCCTGCTGTTGTGAAGCCCATTGATCTTTTGCTCTAAATTCCCGTCTGTGATGCCTTTATCGGCGCAAATGCCCTCGATCAACGCACGCAGCCCAATAGTACTTAGCAGCGGACAGTCTTGATTAAGGCAGACGACCAATTCCTTATATAGTTGATCCACTTCGGGCTTGATGTTTACGAAGACTTTTGGCTTAATCGAGTCTATCCGTCGCGGTGGGAAGTAGTCCTGGGGGCCATTATCTTCCCATTCCTCTTCGTCCTGTGGGAATGCTGACTGCCACGCCACCTGACACTCAAGCGTTGCCTCGTCGCATCCGGCACATGACCAAAGAGAATACCTGTATGCGTGCATGACCCCCTCCTCGTAGCCGTCGTAATAGTCGCGCCTTTGCATGGCGTACCTCGACCGCAGAACGTGATTGGTCTCCGTCTTACACGTGTTGCAAAAAATCTTTTCCGTCCCTTGAGCGTCGTCACTCACGGCTGCCACCCCCCGAAGTGTTACAGAGTCCCTTCCGAGACCCAACTATTCGGCTGAAAGTATAAACCGAGGGCCGCGCTAGTTGACTTCCTCTCTGCAAAACTCCTACCATCATGGCACCCTGAGTTCCCGAGCTTCGCCATGATCAGTCTGCCCACAGCGCAGACCTCTGCCATCGAGAAGACACCAGTGGTGGTATACCAAGTCCACGGCAAGGAAGTGGTGAGAATCCCCAAGTGCTTTCTGAAAAGAAAGAAGGGAGTCTACGGATGGTACGTTCTGCGAGAAGACCTTGAGATATTTGGCCCCGATTTTCAGCGTGCTACGAGCGATGAAGGCAAGCCCGAACTAGAAAGGGGAGTTTATGGCACTCTACGACATAGTAGCGGGGTGGAGCAACTTTCCAGCGAATGAGCAAGTAACGGACTTCTGCACTGTTGAAGCGGGCGAATTACTTGCCAAAAACTTCACGATTTTCGACAGCCAGCCCAGCAACACAGCGTTGATCGTCATGCTGGGTCCTTGCTGGTTTCGGCGCTCTTGCTAACGCCTGTCTCTTTCAATTCATCCCAGGTATTCGCTAACCCGCACCGACGACCTCATCGTTGCGAACGATGCGCTCAGCCAAAAAACCTCAATTTGGCGTGCACTTGACAGCCGATTACGGTCCAAAACGGTCCAATTCAAACAAGCTCGTCGGGAGTTGCCTCACAACTTCCCACTTGGGCAGAACACAACTCAGCTACTTTGCATCCTTCAGTGCTTGGTTGACCTTCTCCGTCACGTCGGTTCCGGCAACTAGTTTCGGGTGGAAGATCCCCTTCGTGCAAACATCTTGCCACCGGTCCACCCCGCCTCCGTCTTGTTGAGCCAGGGCACCCCCGAATCCCCCCTGATCTAGCCACCTTCCATTGTTCAAGTACACCACGCGAGACACGGTCTGTCCGCCCATGCCGTTCTGCCCCCCGACCTCTAGGCAACCGTAGCGCTGACGCCAGTCATAGAACTTGCTGGCGGTCACGCCCAACCAATGAATGAATCGCCCGACGCCGATCTCGGTCTTCTCCGACCAGCGCCGGACGAAATCCACAACTTGGTCCCGCACGTCATGCGGCACCCAGCTGCCCGTTAGAGTTCCCCAAGTGTTTTTTTTAGCGCGACGTGCTCCGCCATCAACTCGGCCAGAACTTCATCCTTGGTCTGCACCTTCTTCTCCAAGAACTCAATCCGTTTCTGCTTCTCCTCCACCTGGCGGTGGGGACGTTCCTGAGCCTGAAAAGCTGCCGCTCCGTTTTCGAAGAACTCCTTTTGCCAACGGTAGAACACCGTCGGCTTAAGGCTCAGTCCTTCACACAAATCCGAAACTGGCACCTTGTCCAAAAGGTGCCGCCTCAAAACGGCAACCTTCTCCTCAGCAGTGTACTGCTTACGCTCTTTCCTCATACGTTCGCTCCGTTATCTTAACGGACGAACGCTCTCTCCATTTCCAGCTGAGGCAAGACAACTGGATAGGTCGCCCATTGACCACTCGGCTTCGCCTTTCCACCGAACACGATCTTCGACACGATAGGCTTTCCGACAAATGCACGTTCAAGGTCCGCCTTCAGCGCCTTGTTTTCGGCGCACAACTGATGACAACAGCAAGTAACCACTAGCAAAAGACCGACCAGAGTTTTCAACATGTCGCCTCCGGCATCGCTTAATCGTTCAACGCATCTCCGCCTGGGGGAGCGGCGAGACGAACTAATGCCACACGAATCAGCCCGTCACGTCAAGTGCAGAGGGTCACAGATTGATGTGCGCGGCGGCCCGAGCGTTCTTGTGATTGCCTCGATAGTCATCTTCGGCGAGTAAACGGCATCATCCTCATTTGAAAGCAGTCCCGATGTGCCGAAACTTGCGACGGAGGTTACCAGCTGAGCTAGAATGAGGTCCCTCTGCTCCGGAGTAATTGCTGACTCAACAAATGCGGCCATGCTGTTTGCAACTCGCTGACGATGGAGGTTCTGTTGACTCATGTGCATGTGCGCCCGAAGTATTCTGAGACAAAAAGTGGCCATCGCGCCCACAGCCGTGAGGATCGTGATCCGGATAGCTGCAAAGTAAATGACCTCCCATTTCATTCCCTCTGGCAGATGGATTTTCGCTAAATAGATTGCAACTGCAATAAAGGCGGCTGTGGCTATGGCGCTCATTACGGCCCACAACTTAACATCTCGACTTAAGGTAATCTGAGCTAATCGGAATTGTTCTTGGGCAGCCTCCACAGAAATGTGAGCAGCGGTCCTTCTTGCCCTTTCTTCTATTTCCTGTGCGAGCTTCTTAGCTTCCCCTATTGTCTTCGCGGATTCTTCTTGGACGTGCTTCAGCGCTTCCTCCGCTTGCGACTTCATCTCCTTAACTGTGTTTTCGTACTCCTTCCGAATTCCTTCGTCCTCCAGAAATCCTCTGGCCTCGATGGCTGATGTCACAAACGGCGGCCAAAACTGCTGAGCCTGTTGCTGATATGTGGAAATCTGATTCAGTAAACCTGCCTTCTCGCTGACGTACTGGGCATTGGTTCGCTTTGCTTGGGCGTCTAAAATATTTCTGGTTTGCTCAAAGGCGCTGTTAACACCATTCACCACGCCATCGTCCACGGTCTTGGCATACTCCAGGGCAAAGGCGGCCTTTTTCAGAATACGACCGAACGTTTCCGCGAACCCTGATTGTTCCAGGGATTCCTCTCCAAGCGAGCTTCGCAACAACCGATCTCTGTCGATGGACCTAAGTCCTGTTACAGTCCGGGTCAAATTGTCGAGACTTTGTTGACTGGCCATGCTTCACCTCCCTTTCATTTGGGGTCATCGAGAGTGTTGATTTCATTCGCGCGCATTTAGGGTTCGCCCCACATTAAAAAACCCGCTGCCTGATCCCGGACAGAATCTACGTCCAATATAGTGAAAAAGTGTTTCATCCTATCCCTACCGAATGCGGATAACATCGAAGACTTCATCTTCATCTTCATCTTCAATGATGAGTTTGTAGTCCGTAAATAACTTGCCTGAGGGTAATGTAACGGTCTTAGCAAATACGATCACATCCGGGCGATACGCATAGAAGTAATCGTATGTCTGAAACTCAAAAACCATCCCGTTGTCCAACTTTACCAGCTTGTCGAAGTCAGCCCCCTCCAACTCACCGGAAGCGTTGGTAGAAGCCACAATGGTGTAACCCACTAAACCACCAAGGTCGCTGGCGGAAATCGCACGACAGAGCGGAGAAAGGCCGATTGCTAAAACCAAAACAGCTACAAATCGATTCATTTCGAACCTCCATTCAACTGAGTAACCTCACCCAGCTAGGGCGAATGCCAACCATACATAGCGATGCTGCGTACGCCGGATCGGTCCCTCCCTCTTTATGCGTTGAGCATGCTTTTCTCCGTAAAACCCTAAATCACTGAACTTTGATTTGTGCGGGCTTGGAGGCGATTATTTCAGGGACGCCTTTGTAATCGCTTATCTTTCCGGTGACGCAGATGCGCTTTCCGCGATACGCCTCCTCGGGATCGCCAAATTTCGGGCGGTCACTTCCCCAGATCAACACCGTGAAAATCTGGTTTGGGTATAGCCTGTCGAGGTTGATGAACGTCGGATTTCCGCGACTCATTGCTGCATAGTGCGTGCTAGCTACCTCCCCGCAAACAGTCGCCTTTTCCCCAAGGTGATTCTTGGCCTCCGCTGCTGAAATCGAATTCTGGGCAAGGCCTAGCGTAGCCCAGAAAACTGCAACGACCAGAATTGCAATAATCCTCCACTTGCGGTAGATCATGTCATCCCTCCTTATCAGTCTGCGTTGTCGACAAATACCTGCGCACCGGCTAACTGAACAATTAAAAGAAAACCTGCAAAGCAACTGGCTGTGAAAGCTCGAAAGGAAATCGATCTCTTCATATTTGTGCCCTCAAAGGTTTGCGGCGCGTGGGCCCGTGCAGAATGGGAGAAAGGAAACTATACGGCGGCGCGCCTCGGTCGGATAACTACGCCGCATCACTCTACGATGCGAAATATAGTCACGAGGGAACACACATGTCAATGATGGCAATCACAATGGGATCGCTGTGTACCCGCCGTGTACCTCAGTTTCGCAATTCAGGCCGAGACGACGTTGGTTATATGCAAGTCGAGTCACTGACACCAAGGGGCCTCGCAGATTGAAACGCGGGGCCCTCACTTCGTCACCCCGCCGTTCGCACTGCCTTCCCTGTTCGATCATTGTTCGCCTAGTCGGACTCCCTATAAATCCCGTAAGTGTAAGAACTAAAAGCGAATATAAGCGGGATTGTGCATTTCACGCAAGGGAGGATTACAATGATCTCTTCCCTGTGGAGATGCATGTGCGTAAAGCAGTCGAGACTATTCTGGCCATCATGGGCTGTGCGATCGTGACTTTGATTGTGGGGCTGGTTTTGTCAGGGCTCGGAGCGAGCGGGGTTGTCAGTATGCAGATAACCCACGCACTATTTTGGCTTGCATTCGGAATTAGCATAGTAGCGGCACCATTAGCTACATGGCTGATCTCTCCTTCGTGGAAACATTGCTTGGCTGCATTTGCGTTTACCGCAATTTTAGTTGGCGGTGGACTCTGGTATCTAGATTCTTGGCTGACCTTAAAGAAAGTGGAACAAGATGCAACCAACCAAGCACCTCCGCCTCCAGCCCATACGACCGCGCCATCACCATCTGTCCCAATAATCAAAACGTCGATACCACGCCATCCTGCTCCTGCACCCAAGCCGACACCCCAACAAACTCAGCAAGATAATTCAGTTCACCTCGGGGAGGGGGCGGAAATTGACCAGCAGAGTAAAGGCTCATGCTCCCCGAATATCGTCGGGGGAAGTAACACTGTAAACTGTGGACCTATTGAGCGACACTTAGATGAGGATCAGAAAGTAGCACTTAGAAAGTTGGTTATTCCATCCTCGATTAAGGTCACACTTACAATGACAAATGAGGGTGATTCTCAAATATATGGAGAAGAGATCGCTCATATGTTGAATCTTTCCCCAGAAAATGTGGACTTAGCGCTTATGTGGAGTGCGCCGGGGGCTCCTCAAGGAGTTACTGTTAGAATCCACGACGCTAATGAACAAGAAACCCTGAAAGAGTTCGGCGGCAACTTAGCAAAGATACTAGGAGTGCAGTATGGGCGAGATGTCCGTATTCCCTCTGGGGAGGTGAAAATTATGGTAGGGCGCGTGCCAACGAAATGACTTGCTTTTCAGGCAGCCTTCGTTAGTTCTTTATATTCGAGGTTTTCGGAATGAATGAGCTTCAACATCGTGTCGCGAAACAAATATGGATTCTTGCGGTTGTTGAAGCGCCACGTCATTTCGTCAAGATAGGCCGCGAGATGCTTTGCAGAGATGCGATGCCAAGTTCCCATGATGCCGCGCTTGAGCCTTCGATTCGTGGTAATAAGTAAGGCTGGCGGGTGGAGCAGTTGCCACCTAGACTGCCGGGCAAACCCAAGGCCAAGGGTGCTGGCCGATAGATCCGAGGCCGTATGCGCAGGGCGGCGGAATCAGAAATTGTCTTGATAGCCCTTGGCGTTGTCCTTCCAGATGACGATGAGCAAATAGATGCAGAAGAAGAAGCCTGACACCCAACTCCTGTTGTTAACAAGTTAAAAT
>PLIC01000254.1 GCA_003139995.1 Candidatus Acidiflorens stordalenmirensis
ATTCTTAAATGGCTTGACGCGGGTTGGACCGCTGGAATGGTCGGTCCAGCCCGCGAAAATCTCTACTATCAAGGCGACTCAATCGTTACAATGGCCAAGCACTTAATCTTCAGCGAAATCGGTTTGAGTATGCAAATGACAAAGGTGCCTGCTGCCATGCGCGAACGCCTGCTCCGTTCGGCGCGCGAAGTAATGAAGAACGCCTACGCGCCCTTCTCCAATTTTAGAGTGGGTGCAGCGGTCCTCACCTCGAAAGGCCAAGTCTTTCTGGGATGCAACGTCGAGAACTCTTCTTATGGAATGACCAACTGCGCCGAGCGTACCGCGATTTTTTCTGCCATCGCCAAGCTCGGTCCAGAAGTCGAGATTCGCGCCGTCGCCATCGCCGCCTTAGCCAATAACGACCACGGCGTTCCATGCTCCCCATGCGGCGCCTGCCGCCAGGTCATCTATGAATTCGGGCCGCGCGCCATCATCTTCTACCAGGGCAAAAAAGGTCCGAAGCAAAGTCTCATCGCCGATCTTCTGCCGGAGGGTTTCCGCCTCAAGTGATCCAGACGAATATTTTGCAATCTCCATTCCGCGTCGTCGATCTCATACGCAAAAAGCGCGATGGCGGCGCATTATCCGCCGCTGAAATTGAATACCTCGTCGCTGGCTGCACTAAGGATAACGGCAGCATTCCCGACTATCAGATGGCCGCGTGGCTCATGGCAGTCGTGTTGCGCGGAATGACGCGCGAGGAAACTGCTGCCCTCACGCACGCCATGCTGCATTCCGGCGAAGTCCTCGATCTCAGTTTTCTCCCCGCAAAGAAAGTGGACAAGCACTCCACCGGCGGCGTCGGCGACAAGACCTCGCTCGTGCTTGCCCCGCTAGTCGCCGCCGGCGGCCTCTTCGTCCCCATGATTAGCGGCCGCGGATTAGGCCACACCGGAGGCACGCTCGACAAACTCGAATCCATCCCCGGATTTCGCGTAGGCCTGACAGTGCCTGAGTTCCATCGCGTTCTCAAAGGCTGCGGATGCTGCATGATCGGCCAGACCGAGAAAGTCGCTCCGGCGGACCGCAAGCTGTACGCGCTGCGCGACGTTACCGGCACTGTCGAGAGTCCTTATCTCATCTGCGCCTCGATCATGAGCAAGAAACTGGCCGAAGGCACCGACGCGCTCGTGCTCGACGTGAAGACCGGCTCCGGCGCGTTTATGAAAAAGGAGGAAGACGCCGTCTTCCTCGCCGACCTCATGGTCGAAACCGGCGAACGCATGGGCAAGCAGATGGTCGCGCTCATCACCGATATGAACCAGCCACTCGGCCAGACGGTTGGCAACGCGCTCGAAGTGCAGGAGTGCATCGAGGTACTACACGGCGGCGGACCAGAGGATTTGCGCGATCTCTGCCTTGATCTCGCGGCCTGGATGTTCTATCTCGGCGGCGCGTCCAAGACGGTGGCGCAGGGCAAGCAACTCGCCGAGCAAATCATTGCCTCCGGCCAAGCCTTCGAGAGGTTCCGCCACATGGTCGAGCTGCAGGGAGGCGACATCAGCGTGATCGACGATCCGACGCGCCTTCCGGGCACCGATCACCGTGTCGATGTGTCCAGTCCCCAAGCCGGATATGTGACCGCTATCCTGTGCGAACAGGTTGGCACGGCCTGCGTTATCCTCGGCGGAGGCCGCGAACGCAAAGGAGATTCCGTCGATCCCGCCGTCGGCATCGTCGTTCACAAAAAGATCGGCGACAAAGTTTCTGCCGGCGAGCCGCTGTGCACTATTTATTGCCACTCCGACGCGCAGGCCGCGCGCGCAAAGACGTTGCTGGAAAAGAGCTATCAAATTGCAGCCGCCGCGCCCACGCACAAAACATCCTTGGTTCATCGCGCGATTTATAAAGGGGAACACTAAATGGGACGTTTTACTGGCATTCTCGGGTTGCTCACCATGTTGGGCCTCGCCTACGCCTTCTCCACCAACCGCCGCGCGATCAGCAAGAAAACGGTTGCGTGGGGCCTGGGCCTGCAAGTTGTGTTCGCCATCTTCGTCCTGAAAATTGAGCTTGGACGCCAACTTTTCGAAAAGGCGGGAAACGCGGTCAATCGCTTGCTCAGTTATTCATTTGAGGGATCGAGCTTCGTTTTCGGCGCGCTCGGTGTGAAAGAAAAGCCGCTGGGATTTTTCTTCGCCTTCCAGGTGCTGCCAACCGTCATTTTCATCGCCGCTTTTTTCGCCGTGCTCTATCACTACGGGATCATGCAATTCATCATCAAACTCGCCGCGAAGGTGATGACACGTTTCATGGACGCGAGCGGCGCCGAGTCTCTGAACGTGGCGGCGAGTATCTTCATGGGCCAGACCGAAGCTCCGCTCACCATCCGCCCGTTTCTTCCCGACCTCACTCGCTCTGAGTTGATGACCGTGATGACCAGCGGCATGGCCCATGTCTCCGGCGGCATCATGGCTGCCTATATTGCCTTCGGGATCGAACCCAAGCATCTTCTGAGCGCGGTCATCATGACCGCTCCCGGCACCATCCTGATATCAAAAATGCTCGTGCCTGAGGCGGAAGTTCCGAAGACCGCCGGCCGTGTCGTCATGAGCGAGGAAGAAGTGGGCGCCGAGAAAAGGGAAAACCTGCTGGGCGCGATTGCGCGCGGCACCACCGACGGCTTAGGCCTCGCGCTCAATATCGCCGCCATGCTGATAGCGTTCCTTGCGCTGATCGCCCTGGCCAACGGCGTTCTCGGCGGCATTCACAACCGGCTTGGAATCATGTGGTTTCCCTCCAGCCTGCAGCAGATCTTCGGCACATTGTTTGCTCCCGTCGCGTGGGTCATCGGAATTCCATGGCATGACTGTCGCGCCATCGGCAATCTTCTCGGCACACGCATGGTGTTGAACGAACTCGTAGCCTTCTCCATGCTCGGACCGCAGAAGGCGGTGCTCGACCCGCGCTCGTTTACGATCGCAACCTTCGCACTCTGCGGTTTCGCGAATTTAAGCTCGATCGGAATTCAATTGGGCGGCATCGGCGCGCTCGCTCCCAACAAGCGAGGCGAACTGGCCCGTCTCGGCATTCGCGCCATGCTGGCCGGAACCATGGCCAACCTGATGTCGGCTTCGATTGCCGGCATGCTTCTGTGAAGGAGCTGTGACGAAATGCCGATCAGGCGCGGGTTTGAGCTACTCGTTCGAGAATTTCGTCAGTAGTAACCAGCTTCGCTCCCAGACTCTGCAATTCAGTGAGAGTTTTGTTCCCAACTTCCGGCGTCAAGGTTTCAATCGCATCGCGCACCACAGCTACGCGCCGCTTTCGCTTTAGCAACCCCTTGACCGCGCAACCGACGCAGTATTCCGTCACGACTCCAAACACCACAAATTCCGCGGCGTTGCCCAACCGTTCCACCAAAGCATCGGCATGGCGAGTCTCGAAAATATCCAGCGTCTGCTTTTCCAGGATGATCTGCTGATATTCAAAAAGATCGTCCGGCAACCTGGCGTTGACATCGTTTTCCACCCGAACGAAATTCTCCGCCAACGCTTCCGGAACGAACTCCGCTCCAGCCGTGCCTTTCAGGCAGTGCGGAGGAAAGTGCTTGAACTCCGGATCGTTGGCCGGATGAAAGTCTCCATGCGAAACGAGGAAAACTTGGCCGCGCCGCGCCGCGTCCGTCAGCTTGCGGATATTGGGCAGAAGTTTCTCGGCTCCGGGAACGTAGAGTTTGCCGCCGGGCAGCATAAAATCAGCCTGCACATCCACTTCCCAAAAAATGAAATCGCGAGATCGCATTCCACTCTCCGTCTTGATGCTTGTAATACATTACTTCATCCAGTGTTCTGGGCTGCCGGCAAAGATTTGCCGCACAATTTATTTGCTCCGCCATTCGCGGTGTGTAATGCTATTCAACTGTTCGATGCAACCAGATCGAATAACACCAGGAGAATGCTAATGCGAAACAAGCTTCTTGTTGCCCTGATTGTCTTTTGCTCGCTGACCCTCTGGGCCGCCGACAATATCACGCCCCTCAACATCAAGGAAGGTCTCTGGGAAATTACCGTGACTTTTTCCATGACCGGACTGCCAGCCATGCCGGCCATTCCTCCCGACGCTCTCGCCAAGATGCCTCCGGAGCAGCGCGCCCGCATCGAGGGCATGATGAACAACAAGCCCATTGTCCAAAAAGAATGCATCACCAAAGAGAAACTCGAAAAAGCTTCCGCTTTCAACGTCAACAAAAACGGAGAATGCACCCGCACCGTCGTGAATTCCACGGGCAGCAAAATCGAAATGAAGATTCACTGCGAACAAAAGCAGGGGCCGACCGATGGAACGTTCGTGGTGGAGGCCGTCGGTTCCGATGCCACCAAGGGCACAATGCATCTCGCCTCCAGCGGCAGCGATCATAAGATGAACATCGACATGGCCTTCAGTTCCAAGTACCTCGGCCCGGCTTGCGGAGACGTCAAGTAGAGTCCGCGACGATGCCTCGGACTCGCAGCCGGCTACGCCAGAGCGCGGTCGGGAGCGAGCACGGGGCGCAGAGGCTCACTCAATCCGCGCATCACGCGCTCGAACTGTGGGATGTCAAGCGACTGGGGCCCGTCAGAAAGCGCGCGCTCCGGACAGGGATGCACCTCGACGATGATGCCGTCCGCTCCGACGGCAATCGCAGCGCGCGAAACCGCCCCGATCAGGCTCTGCTTGCCGGTGCCATGCGACGGATCGGCCACCACTGGCAGGTGCGAGAGTTCTTTGGCGAGGGCGATGGCGGCAAGGTCCAGGGTGTTGCGCGTGGCGGTTTCGAAGGTCTTGATTCCGCGCTCGCAAAGGACGACCTGGTCGTTTCCTCCGGACAGCAGATATTCCGCTGCCAGCAGCCACTCCTTCACCGTGGCCGAGGGGCCGCGCTTGAGCAGAATCGGCTTCTTGACGGTCGCCAGCCTTCGCAGCAAGGCAAAGTTCTGCATGTTGCGCGCGCCAACCTGGAGCATGTCGGCGTACTCACAGATCAGGTCCACGTCCTCCGTGCTCATGACCTCGGTCACCACCGGGAGGCCGGTGAGTTCACGCGCTTCGCGCAGAATCTTCAGCGCTTCAATTCCCAGACCCTGGAACTCATACGGAGAGGTACGCGGTTTATAGGCTCCGCCGCGCAGCATGGTGGCGCCCGCGCGCTTCACCCCTTGCGCAGTCTCCAGCAATTGCTCGCGCGACTCCACTGAGCAGGGACCGGCAATCACGACCACTTCGGGGCCGCCGATCTTTACGCCGCCAGTCTTCTCGCCGCCAACGACGATCACCGACCCCTGCGGGCGCGTTTGACGGCTGACGAGCTTAAAGGGTTGGGCGATCGCGACCACGTTGTCCACACCGGGGGCGACCGAAAGCGCCTCGATTTCATGGCGGCGCCCACCGCTGCCGACTGCCGCAACGATGGTGCGCTCGGTGCCACGCGTGACGTGAGGTTGGAATCCAGCTTCGCGGATGCGTTGAATGATGTGGTCGATTTGCTCTTCGGTGGCGCTGTCGGACATGTTCACAATCATGGCGATGACCTTTCCCTTTGCCGCCAAAAACAAAAGCCGCGATTCTATCGCGGCTTTGGCGGAATCTCTAGAGCTGTCTTTATTGCTCTGGTGACTGGCTCCGATCCTGCACCTCCGCCGCGAATGGAAACCAATAGCGGCTAAACTGACGGAAGATGCTAAATCGAGTCATAGAGATGTCGAACCGTAACGCTTGAAATACCGATGACTTCTAAAACCAATGGAACCGAGGTCAATTACTTAGAGAACTGGCAACACTGGAGAAAGCGTTGTTGGCGTTGCCCCCGATCAGACGCACAGTGCCGATCACCAATACCAGGATGACGGCAAGCATGACGGCATATTCAGCGACATCTTGTCCTTGCTCGTCCCTGCAGACATTACGGAAAAACTGCGCCATAGATCCTCCCGGCCTAGCAATAAATGTCGTAGCAAACTTGTACGTAATAATGCCGTCTCGGACGGCGATTGTCAATCGCGGCAGAAACTGGTATTTCCACAGCCCGCACTCACTGCTCCACTCAGAACCCAAGCCTAGAGCGTTTTCTGAAATGG
>PLIC01000105.1 GCA_003139995.1 Candidatus Acidiflorens stordalenmirensis
AAAAGCCTCGATCTGCTCCAGGCTCAGTTGCTCGGCTTCGTGCATGTTGATGGTCAATCCTCAGCATGCCATCCGCTCCAGGCTCATCTTGTGTTGGAATCCCACCTCCCCTTCAGGCTCCTCTTGTATTGGACAAGACTGAGCATCGACTGTTTTCTAAAGATGGACTAGCCTATTGAAGGGTGTTTCATAAATGCCTTTCCGCTTGGAGAGCGCATCCCTCAGGGGCTAAAGCCCGCATTTTTCCAGGCCCTAAACGGCACGGCTGAAGCCGTGCCCCACCCGAAGCCAATTTATGAAACACGCTCTGGCCATTCCACCCTCTAACCCGCTGTTGGAGCCGGTTCCGGCGCCGCTGTCACCGGCAGGGTGATCGTGAACACCGCGCCTCCATCGGGGGCGGTTGCCGCTTCGATGTTGCCTCCATGCTCGCGCAGCACGGTCTTGCAGATGCTCAGTCCGAGGCCGGTGCCGCGGCCGGGGCGCTTGGTGGTGAAGAAGGGGTCGAAAATGTGCGCGAGGTTTTCGGGCGCGATTCCCGGGCCATCATCCTGAAACACGATCCATACAGAGTCGGGCTTGCGTCCGATGCGCACGCGAATCGTGCCCTTCTCGCGGTTTTCGCGGATGGCCTGCTCCGCATTCAGCAGGAGGTTCAAGAACACCTGCATCAACTGATTGGGATCGGCTACGATCGCGGGTATCGCCGGTTCTGGCAGAAAATCCACCGTGACGTTGCTCTTGCGCAGCGGATACGCCTGCATCTGCACGGTACGCTGCACGAGTTCATTCAGATTGACCTGGCAGCGTCCCGGAGCCGGCGGCCGGGCGAAGTATTGCAAGTTTTGCACGATTTCGGCGGCGCGGCGCGCCTGCTGGTGCAGAACGACAATTTGTTTGCGGGCGGCTTCGCTGGCTTCGCCTTCCTGCAGCAGTTCCGCCATGCCCAGAATGCTGGTCAGCGGATTATTGAGCTCGTGAGCGAAGCCGCCGATCATCTGCCCCATGGCCGCGAGACGTTCGCTCTGAATAATCTGCTGCTCCAGCTTTTTCTCCATCGTCACATCACGGACGGAGATGATTACGCCCGCTGGTTTGCCTTCGGCGTCCAGCAGTGGACTCGCCATGCCCAGCATGGTGCGCCAACTGCCGTCGTGGTGCCGGGAGCCGTATTCGCATGAGGTCAGCGAACTCTGGCCGGTCGCCACGGTGCGGTAGAGCGCGGCCAGTTCCGGTGAAGTATTTTCCGCATCCTCGACGTTCTTGCCCATGAGCTGTTCCGGGCCGTAGCCGAGGAGCTCGCCGATGCGCGCGCTCACGAACGTGTACTGCCCCTTCAGATCGAGCACCAGAATTAAATCCGGAAAACTTTCGAGCAGGTGCCGCCGGAACTCTTCCTGCCGCTGCAACTGCCGCTCCAGCGCGCGCTTCTCAGTGACGTCCACCAGCGTGCCCTGGTAACGGACGATCTTTCCCGCTTCCATCACGCCGCTCGAGGTATCCACGCAGACTGCGACTCCGCCATCTTTTCTTTTCAGCCGAACCTCTCGAGTGCGAGTGTTGCCGGTCTGGCTTCCCACGTGTCCCAGCACCGGCTCCCCGCCAGCATCAACACTCAGTCGCTCGGGCGGCAAGTTCAACAAATCTTCTTTGCTCTCGTATCCTAAAATCGTCACCAGTGCCGGGTTCACTTCGAGCAACTTGCCTTCCGGATTGCTGATGTACACGCCTTCCTGCAGAGATTCGAACAACTGCGTGAAGCGCTGTTCCTTCTCGCGATGCCCGGTGATGTCGCGCGCCAGCACACTCGCCCCGGTTACCTCGTCGCCCTTGACGATGGCGTTGACCACGCAGTCGTAGTAAAGCCGCCGCGAGTCCTTTTTAAGGTGGACCTCGACCACTCCCGACCAGTTCCGCTTGTCCAGGAACCGAGGCAAGCTCCCGGACGTCTCCGAATGCAGTGGCGCACTCAGGAATTCCTCAAGTTTGTGACCAACCAATTGGGAATAAGGAGCACCAAGAACTTCGGTAGTTCGCCGGTTCACCGTTCGCAGGGTTCCATCGAGTGAGATAGCGAGCGCCACGTCATCCAAAGAATCGATCAGCTCTTTGAAGTTGCGCTGCGAACGCAAAATCAATTGGCTCAACTGATCCAATTGCTCTTCCGAGGGTGTGACTCCCACCTGATTCTGAAAGCCCTTCAGAATCTGCTTAAGCTCCGCAACCTCGCGCTTGCGCCCGAAAGCGTAGGTGGCGAACAAGACGGCAAGCACGAAGAGTCCGGCGGGAATTGCCCACAGCCGGTAGGGAAGGTCTTGTAGTTGTTGCCACGCCAAAAACGCCACCGCCGCGGCAAACAAAACGAGCAGGAGAAGCGCCCATCGCCATAGCTGGCTCTCTTCGCGTTCCAGCCGGTTTGACGGCGGATCGTGCCGGTTTGAAGTGGGACCTTCGTCGAGCATTGCTGGACTCCACTGGCGCAAAACGATTTCTCAATCCCAGTCCATCGTTTCGCCATATTGCCCCTAGCGTAGCACCGAAAGCGGCGGTTCACGACAGAACGTTCCATCACGTTCCATCACGGTAACTGGGTGATGACCATCACAGCATTCCGGGTTTGCCCTGGCTATGATGTCGGCAAGGATCTCCCATCCGCGTTGTCTCCTTCGTGTGCTCCTGGTGTCCCTAATATGCTCTATAAAACCCTGAGTGCCGCCGTTTACGGCATTGACGCCAACATCATCGAGGTGGAAGTGGATGTCTCTGGCATCAAAATGACGGAAGACCACTTTCACACGGTCGGCCTGCCCGATGCCGCCGTCCGCGAAAGCCGCGACCGGGTCCGCTCGGCGCTGAAAAACTGCGGCTACGACATCCCACCCACGCAGATCACCATCAACCTGGCGCCTGCCGACATCCGTAAAGAAGGGTCCGGGTTCGACCTGCCCATGGCGCTCGGCATCCTCGGCGCATACGGCGGGCTGAATAAGAAGGAGATCCCCGACGCGCTGTTTGTGGGCGAGCTTTCCCTTGACGGAAGCCTGCGCGGAGTCCGTGGCGCTTTGCCGATCGCGATCGAGGCTCGCCGGACGAAGGTGAAACGCCTAATTGTGCCGGAAGTCAACGCTCGCGAAGCTGCCATGGTCGGTGGCGTTGAGGTCTACCCCGTCAAATCGCTGCTTGACGTCATTCATTACATCAATTCCGGCAATGGCGTTTCGCGCATGCAGGTCGACAGCGATCAACTGCTCAGTCAGGCGCAGCAATTTCACGTGGATTTCAAAGACGTTCGCGGCCAGCAAACGGCCAAGCGCGCTCTCGAAGTCGCCTGCGCCGGCGGCCACAACATTCTGATGATCGGGCCTCCAGGATCGGGCAAAACGATGCTGGCGAAACGCATGCCGACCATCCTGCCGCCCTTTACTTTCGAAGAAGCGCTCGATACCACCAAGATTCACAGCGTAGCTGGCGTGCTCGACGCGCGCGCCGGACTGGTTGGCCTGCGCCCTTTCCGGGCGCCTCATCACACCATCTCCGACGCAGGCCTGATCGGCGGGGGCGCGATTCCCCGGCCGGGCGAAGTTTCGCTCGCCCACAATGGCGTGCTGTTCCTCGACGAATTCCCCGAATTCCCGCGCAACGTTCTTGACGTCATGCGCCAGCCGCTCGAAGACGGTACCGTCTGCATCGCTCGCGCCGCCATGTCGCTGACTTTCCCGGCGCGCTTCATGCTGGCCGCCGCCATGAATCCTTGTCCCTGCGGATTCCACAACGACCGCACCCGTGAATGCCACTGCACACCACCCATGATCCAGCGCTACATTTCTAAAATCTCGGGGCCGCTGCTCGACCGCATCGACATCCACATTGACGTCCCGGCGGTGAACTACAAAGAAATGCGCAGCACAACGGAACCGGAAGGTTCAGCCCGGATCCTCGAACGCGTGATCCGCGCCCGTGAGATCCAGTTGACGCGCTTTTCTTCCGGACGCGAAAAACTCTATTGCAACGCCCAAATGCCGCCGCAATCCATTCGCAAATTTTGCGAGCTCTCCGCCGACTGTGAGCGCCTGCTGGAACGCGCCATGGCCCAGCAAGGACTCAGCGCCCGCGCCCATGACCGCATTCTGAAAGTCGCACGCACGATTGCCGACCTCGATGGGATTCCGCAACTCGAACCCAAACACATTGCCGAGGCGATCCAGTACCGAACGCTGGATCGGACGTTCTGGGCGTGACGTTTTGTGGAGGGCTTCCGCTCTGGATGCGGTTGGCATATCTTTTAGCTGATGTCAAAATCCAGGGCTCCTCGAAAACGCAGCACCCGAACGAGAACAACCAAACGGAAGGTTGTTGGAAAATGCGTTATCCCACCTCGTGTGCCGGACGAGGCACTCAATCAGTTTGCGTTTAAGAGGAATGACGAGGAAGCACAGCAGATAGCTGATTATGTCGAATGGCAATCCCGCAAGGATAAAGAACACGTCACGTTTCTTGAGAAAGTTCAGACGGAGTTCGTTTTTGGTCAAGCGCACGACTGTTGGAATGTTCACACGAACAAGTCGCAATGGTGGGTTATTACAGGTCCAACGAACCTCTATTCGCAGGCATTGTTCCCGAGTTTGGACTACACACTTTCCTTTCACATTGGGTTGATGGCACGAGTCAGTGCGGCACATAAGGGTACTGAGGATGATCGCTTAGCGGATCGCATGGCAGCAGCGTTTCGGCGTTGGGAACAGGCAGCAGAGGCACTAGACCAAAGCACAGAGTCTGAAGAAGTCCAGGCTGTTGGCATGCGCTGTCGTGAAGCTCTGCTGGCCTTTATTCGATCGGCCAGCAATCCGCGCATGCTTCCGAGTGGGGAGGAAAGCCCTCCTCAAGCGTCGAACTTCATACGTTGGTCAGAACTGATTGCCGAAACAGTAGCTCAAGGAAGCAAGAACGAGCGCCTTCGTGGCTATCTAAAGGGCTTAGCTAAGGAGTCGTGGCAACTGGTCAGTTGGCTTACACATGCTGTGGACACGACTAGGGATGATGGAATGATCGCCCTAAATGCTACACACGCCACGCTGGAGGCCTTTGGTGCAGCATTGCTTCGTCATGAGCGACAGACCCCCGAGCGCTGCGGACGTTGTGGCTCACTGAAGCTGATTGTGCTCTACAGGCCAGAACTCCAAGTTGACGGTGCTGTTTGTCAGAGCTGCGGATGGGAGAAGCTGCCCACTGAAGATCCGGATGCTCCTGAGACAAATTAGAACGTGCACAGGGGGCACCAATCATCTTAAGGAAGCGTGCGGTGAGCTTCTGTTCGTATGGTCGCTACTCGGAAGTAGCTCTAAGAAACAGGGTGAGCCGCGCATTCTATAATTCAGCCCGGAGGGATCATGGCTGGGTGGGGTACTGGCAGTTTCGAGAACGAGGACGCACAGAGTTTCCTGGGGCGGCTGAATTCCCTGGGGATTGATGATCTAAGGCCGATACTCGCCCGCGCTGCCGATCAGGAGGACTATCTCGAAGCGCCGGAGAGCAGCGTCGCAGTCGCGGCCGCAGAAGTGGTTGCGGCGCTGGTCGTTTCTGCGAGAGGCGCCTCTGCAGGAGGAGAAGCGTCGTTGCCCGCGGCACCGCGGCAGATCCTAGATTGGATAAGCAGGGATTGGATCGGCAAGAACGAGGCCAGTGGTCTGCCCGATTTGATCGACCTCGCCCGCCGCGCCGTGGAAAGGGTGCGAACCAACTCCGAACTCAGAGACTTGTGGCTCGAGGCGGAGGGGCTGAACGAATGGAGCGCGGCGCTTCGCGAATTGGACGGAAGACTCAGCGAGTGAGCGCTCGATAGCGAATCCAGTGTCGATGTGACCGCCGACATCTGCTGAGCTGCGCTCGGCATGGACGGGCGAGACGCCCGTCCCTCCACCGGGTGAGTCATCCTCAGTCGGCTGCCGCACCGCTATTTGAATTGCTGGCGGTGGCGAGGGCGGTCTTCTCCGCCTGCCGCAGGCGGAGGGCTCGGTTCGAGGGCAAGCCGGCGTCGCGGATCTTGTAAAGCAGGGCGCGATAGCTGATGCCCAGCGCGCGCGCTGACTGCTTACGGTTCCAGTGGTGCTGTTGCAGCACCTTCAGGATGACCTTGCGCTCCAGTTCGCGCACGCACTGGCGGGTAAGCTTCTTCAGAGAAATTGGCCCGTCCAGCGAGATTTCAGGATTGAAAAAGTCTGGCTCGCGTGCCACCAGGTCGTTGGTGATCACTTCCTCGTGGCCCAGGATCACGTAGCGTTTGATAAGGTTTTCCAGTTCGCGGATGTTTCCCGGCCAGTGATATTTCTGCAGCACCGCCAGCGTTTCATTCGACAGAGGCCGCGCCCGGCAGTTGAACTTGCGGTTGTAGTATTCGAGGAAGTAGCTGCACAAATCTTCAATGTCGCCACGGCGTTCCCGCAGCGCCGGCATGTGCAGGTTCACCACGTTGATGCGGTAGTAGAGATCCTGGCGGAAAGCCCCCGATTCGATCTCAGATTCCAAGTGACGGTTGGTCGCGCACACCACCCGCACCTCGACCTTCTTGTCCTCCTGGGCTCCGATCCGGCAGAACTGCCCATCTTGCAAAAGCTGCAAGAGCTTCGATTGCAAGGATGGGTCAAGCTCGGAAATTTCATCTAGAAATAAGGTGCCGCGGTGGGCCATTTCGACCCGTCCTGGCTTCGACCCAACGGCGCCCGTAAAGGCTCCTTTTTCATAGCCAAATAGTTCGCTTTCGAGCAGTGTTCCGGGAATCGCCGGACAGTTCACCTTTACATAGGGCCCGGTTTTCCACGGAGACAGCCCATGGATGAGCCGCGCAATGATGTCTTTTCCGGTGCCGCTCTCGCCGGTGATAAGGACGGGAACGTTGGCGGCGGCTACTTTGCCCAGCCGAGAACGAACCGCCTGCATGACCTCAGAATGGCCAAAAATGATGTCGTCAGGGGGAACCTCGCCCAGCGATTGCTGCAGATAACTTACCGAAAGTGTCGTCATAAGACTAAATGCCCCATTGCGGTGAGTGTTTACCCGCATGCACTAAAAGTGCATCCCAAGCACCAAACTGGGGAAGAGAGCCGGGCGACCCCCAAGATTTCCGTTAGCGCTCAATTTATGAACGACTTAGAGTAATGATATGATGGGAGGTGGAATATCCGGCATGGCACGAAAGTGCCACTTTGAGACAGGCTTGGGAAGGGAAAAATAGTTCACACTGCAGAACCCGCTTTCCTCAAATGTCTACGGGAAAGACTCGCCGCGTCGGTGCTCAGGGGGCGAGCGAACTTCAGACCTAGAAGATGGTAGTCATCGAGGTGGGTGACCCATACCGCCTTCGCTTGCATGACCCGAGAAGAGGTCTTCAAACCGTTCGCAGGCCCGATTGGAGCGCTCGGAATCTCCAGTGAAACCAGTGCCGATTTCGGCAAAGAACGGCGAACTACCACCAAAGCACCCCCCGGAGAGATGTTAATAGCCGTAGCAAACTCCAGGGAATCCTTGCCACTTCCGTCGCGGATGCGGACAAAAACCGGAATGGCAAGCTGCAACCGTGTCCACTTGCGTTTTTCCTTCTTCGATACGCTGCGAGGCACGTTTGATCCGCCGTTAAGAGGTATTAACACCCCTACGCCGCACCTCAGGGGCCAAACTCAGAGAAGAGTCTGGCCTGCCTGGAATCGCTCCAAAACTCGCCACCAGCACGGGGATTACCGAAGTAACTTCACACCATCGGGATTTACTAATGACTATTGGTCATACAAATAAAGTGCAACGTTTTTCGCTTCGCTGCCTTTTTGGGATCGTTTCCAATTGACAGTCTGATGCACCTGACATAGGATCAAACTACCCCTTCGTTCTGACGGTAGATGTGTTCCCTCCCCCCATATAGGCGTTACTTGATTCCTCATGGCTTCGATATCCGATAAGAGCCCTGCCGTCGTCTCCACTGGCACCAGTCCGAAAGATGCTCTGCCGTTGACCGCCGCGGCTCGGGCTTTGGCACCCGGCTCCGCGGACGATGTGGCGCGCGAACTCGAGCAATTGCGCGATCGTTTCCGCAAGACCACAAACGCTCTGGCCTCCGCCGCCCACGACCTCAAGACGCCCTTGGCGATCCTCAACGGCTATATTGAACTGCTGCAGAGTCAGAAACTCGGACCGCTCAACGACCGCCAACGCGAAGTGATGGGCGACATGTTTTCCAGCGGACAGCGCTTGCAGCAATTCATTCAGGACTTCCTCACCTTCAGCGCGCTCGAAACCGGCGAACTGCGCATGCAGTACGTGGAAGGCGACATGAACGCCTGCCTGTCGGAAGTTTGCCGGCTCTGGTCAGGCCGGTTTCACGAGCGCGGTCTTGCCCTGTATTTCCTGGCCAATGACACACTGACGCCATTTCCATTCGATGCCCCCAAGATCCAGCGCGTGATTTCCAATCTTCTGGAGAACGCCTGCAAGTACACACCTCAGGGCGGCACCGTGTGGCTGCACGCCGAACCTCGAATGTGGGAGCGTCGGGGAATGAGCAAGTCGGCGGTCAATAGAGACCGCCGCCGTCAAGCGACGAACGTGCCGAACGCTGTCAAAGTCAGCGTTGCCGATACCGGCCCGGGAATTCGGCCGGAGTTTCACCTGGAAATATTCGACGATTTCTTCCGCCTGCCCGGCAGCGAGTCGGCCGAGGGCATGGGCCTGGGGCTGGCCATTGCCCGCCGCCTTCTCCAGGGAATGAGCGGTAAGATCTGGGTCGAAAGCGAACCGGGAGCGGGTTGCAAATTCTCTTTTCTCATTCCCATGAATCCAATTCCAAGCACTCCGCCACGAGGAACGAAATGAGCGAAGCCGCCAACATTTTGCTGGTGGATGACGAACCGGGAATGTTGCGCTATATCCGCACGCTGCTGGAAGTGGATGAGCACAAAGTTCAAACCGCCAGCACCGGCGAAGAGGCGGTCGAGCGGGTCCAGAAAGGACTGCAGCCCGACCTGGTGTTGCTCGATCTGCTCATGCCGGGCATCGATGGGCTACAGACTCTCGCACAACTCCGCCATCTCAGGCCCGGATTGAAAGTCGTCATGCTCTCCTGCGTGAANNACGCGCAAAGTGGTGCAGGCCATGCGCCTGGGCGCGATCGATTATCTGACCAAGCCGTTCCAGAAAGCTGAACTCGACGCCGTCATTGGACAGTGCGTCGGCACGGCCAAGGGTGAGAGCTATGCGGGCGAAATCGAAGAACTTTGCGACGACGTGTTCTTCGTCGCTGCCAGCCCGGCGATGAAGAAGATTCGCTCGCAAGCCGCACTGGTCGCCAATGTCGACATCCCGGTCCTCCTGCTCGGTGAAAGCGGTACCGGCAAGGAAGTACTCGCCCGCCTGATTCACAAACTTTCCCCGCGCGCTCACCGCACCTTCCTCAAAGTGAACTGTGCGGCGGTGCCCGCCGACCTGCTCGAAAGCGAATTGTTCGGCTACGAAGCGGGAGCCTTCACGGGCGCCACGCACCCCAAGCCCGGCAAGTTCGAACTCTGCAACAAAGGCACTATCCTGCTCGACGAAATCGGCGAAATGCCTCCGCTGCTGCAGGCCAAGCTGCTGCACGTCCTTCAGGATCAGCAGTTCTCCCGCCTCGGCAGCCGCACGCTGGTTAAAGTCGACGTTCGCATCCTGGCCGCCACCAACATCAACATTCCCGAAGCGCTCGCCAACAAGCGTCTGCGCGAGGATCTCTATTACCGCCTAAACGCCTTCACCATGTCGCTGCCTCCGCTGCGAGATCGCAAGGAAGAAATTCCGATCCTGCTGAAGCATTTCATGTCGCGCATGTCGGAGTCCTATGCGCGTCCCCCGTTGCCACTTTCGGCCCCGTTGATGGAGGCGTGCCTGCGGCATTCCTGGCCGGGCAACCTGCGCGAACTGAGCAACTTCATCAAGCGCTACCTGGTTCTCGGAGACGAAACGCTGGCCGCATCCGAGTTGCAGCCCCGGCCCGATGGCGGTGGAGGAATGCACACCGATGCAGTCGACAGAAGCGCGGGTGCCGATTCCGGCGGCGGCCTGAAGTCGCTGTCGCGGAACGCCAAAGATGAAGCCGAGGCCGAAGCCATCTCCCGTGCCTTGGAAGAGACGAACTGGAATCGCAAACAAGCCGCGGCGCTGCTGCAGATCAGTTACAAGGCTTTGCTCTATAAAATCCGCCAGTACGGCATCGCGCAAAGCCGCAGTACTCGCCGATTATCCGCAGGCGCGTAAGGCATGGTTTCGAAGTGAAGACCTGACACCTAAGACCTGAGAACTGTTCCTGGTGCGGATGAGAGGACTTGAACCTCCACGACCTTGCGGCCACTAGGTCCTGAACCTAGCGCGTCTGCCAGTTCCGCCACATCCGCATAAAAGAAAAAATCGGCAGGGCCCTTTTCAAGGGCGACTACACTACTATCTACTGGCTGGCGTCTGGCTGTCAAACGAGCGTGAGGTCGTAACCTTCGCCGCGCACCGTCATTTGCAAGGCGCTTGGCCACCCATAACCATGGCAAATGCCTCCGACAAAATCCCCGCGGAACTGGCGAAGGAACTCCGAACGCTGGCGCACGATCTCAGCAATGCGCTCGAAACCATCGTGCAAGCCACCTACCTGATTTCGCAGGCAGACCCTCCTGAGAACTCAAGGCGCTGGGTCGAACTGATCGATCAGGCATCGCAGGAAGCGGTCAAAATCAATCAGAAGCTGCGCCAGATTCTGCGCGAGCAAAGTTAGCTAATCTCTTTACTGAATTGTCATCCGACCTCGTCGTTCGCTTTTCGCTATTCGCTTTTCGCCGCTGGGCCAAATTTGCGAACGACGAGCAGCGAACAGCGAACGACGAGGGCCGGGACGACAAAAGCTGACGCACTGGGAATTGAAGGGTGGAGGGTGAGTCTCGCCTCGCTTCAAACTCCTAGCCCAGCTTTGCATCCATCGTAATCTTCGCGTTCAGCACCTTCGATACCGGGCAGCCCGCTTTTGCATTTAGCGCTGCCGTGTTGAAAGCTTCCGCACTCGCGCCCGGCACCTTCCCGACCACATCCAGATGCACGGCCGTGATGGTCCAGCCTCCATCGATGTTCTCCATGGTGAGAGTGGCGGCCGTGCTGATGCTTTCCGGCGTCAGCTTCGCGCCTCCCAGTTGCGCCGACAGCGCCATCGAAAAGCACGCCGCATGCGCCGCCGCAATCAGTTCTTCCGGATTCGTCCCCGGAGTGTTTTCAAACCGCGTAGTAAACGAATACGGCGTATTCGAAAGCACGCCGCTGGTGGACGAAACCGTCCCCTTGCCGTCCTTAAGACCACCCTTCCACACTGCGCTCGCTTTGCGTTGCATTACAATCTCCTGATGTGAGGACTAAAACGAAGGCTTAGTCTATTGTAGAAGCCCGGGGGGAAAATCGCGCGAGTCCCGTTGCCTACCTTAGGAAAAATCAGAGCAGCTCAAATGGAAGCCCCACTTCTTGCAAGCCGTCTGGCAGCGGTGTCCGCGCAATTCGGTCGAGCAGTTGGGACAGATCGAGAACGCGTCCTTTTTCGGATTCGCGGGCGCGAGATTCGATCCCAAGGCAAAGCTGCCGGTCTTACACGGCGCTCAGTCCACGGTTGCACCACCGCAGCAACGCTTGTATTTCTTCCCGAGCCGCACTTACGCGGATCATTCCGCGATTTCAAAGTTACTTATCACCTTCAGCCCAACAGGATGCTGCCGGACCAACGCTACTGCTGAAAAGATGCCGTAGCCAATCGCCTGTGTTGAGTCGTGGTCCTGCGAGGCGGGCCGTCGCATGGCACTTTACACACTATAATCCAATAAAGCGGCACGGGATGCTGCTTTGCAGGACCTGCCAAGGCAGCGGGAACCGTACAGTGTTTTTGGAGAGTGGGCGGCATTTTGGAGGTGAAAACGTGAACGACAAAGTGAAGAAGGATATGTCGAAGTTCGACTGGGTAACTGAGCGTTCCTCATGCTCTCTGCCGAAGGTATTCAAGGCACTCAGATTACAAGTTGGAGAGGACGTTAAGACCCGCAACGCCCTGCGCCCCAATAATTCCCCTTATCAGTTTTCGGTAACGGACACCGGCAGCGACTTTACGGTTCTTCTAGAAGCCAAAGATGTGCACAGGTCAGTAATATTCAGCCTTGCCGAGCACGCGATTTTAGTGCGGGATAATAAAGGCAATCAGATGTTTGAGGTGACCCTGACCTTTAATGACGAGGGCGAGTGCAAGCTGAATGTCAATAAGGAGGAGCGCGACTTTTGGCAGGTGCGACGGATGGCTCTTGAAGAGCTATTGTTTCGAGACTATTAGGCTGGGTTCCCTTTGGACGCAGGACGCAAAATCAGTGTAGGAGCGTGGTTGTCGATTGTCTTGCCAGCGTCCGGAGACGACTATGAACTCACGAGAACAACTCCGACACTGTGGGCAGTCCATGTGGCTGGATTACTGTCGTCGCGTCAGGCGTTCACCGCTGTTCCGACAGCTCTGGATGCGCCCTCGCACCCAGTTTTCCTCAATTTAGGAAGTACGTCCCGCATATGGGTAGTGGCAGACCCCTGACTATTGCAGGCTCAGGTTCATCTCGCCGTGTTTATCGAAGCTGATCCGCAGCACGCATTCTTGCCCGCTGGCAAACTCGCCCGCCACCGTAGCGGACTGGTCATAGCCGGCTCCAACCGAGGTCACCTGCACCCGGAGACTATGTTTCCCGGGTGACACCTGCATGGCATGGAATTCATGGCCCTGGACATGGTGAAACACGATCAGATGTTTCTTGTCTGTTCCTTCCAACAGGTGCGTATAAGTCAGGCGATCATCCACCCAGATCGACAGATGGGCCTCCGCGAATTTGTGCTCCACATCGATTTCCAACGTAGCTGGAGAGGTTGCTGGAGAAGTTGCTGGAGGAGTTGCTGGAGAAACCGTTGGTGAGCTAGCGCGGGCCACTTTCATAGGGGGCGGATAGGTTCGGCCCGCTGGAACCGGCGTCGAGGGCTTTTTCACGATTGGCGCTGGCACTGTGGCATCCGAAGCGAATGTCTCGGCGGGCGCTGTCGGCGCCGGCGTCGCCGCAGTTTTGACCGGGGCAGCCTCCGCGGCGGGAGGCGGTGGCTCGGCGGCCCTCGGCCGCACCCCTTTGGGACCAAACGAAATGACCCCGAGCCCAAAGATGAGAAGTCCGACCAAGACCAAGGCACCGGCGAAGGACCTCTTCCGGATCTTCTCCCTCAGGTTCTGCGCTCCACCTTGCCCCAGGGGCAGAGCGCGCACACTTGACTGTGGCATAGCGGCAACCCCCAACTGGCCGAGAGATGACGATCGGCCTTTTTCCTTCGCTGTTTGGCCTGCGCTTCCGCCCGCCGGCGGACCTGGCAGCTTTGCCTTGCTCCACGGCTCTCGTCCCTCCCGCAGTTCCTGGATGTCCAGCACCATCTCCATACCGCGTTGATAACGCTCGGCGGGATCTTTCGCCATAGCTCGCGCAATGATGTAATCGAGTCCGTGCGGTAACTCAGTATCGAGAACGGTTGCTGGCAGCGGCTCGCGGTTGACTACCTTGAACGAGACCGTGGTGGCGCTGTTGCCTTGAAACGGACTATAACCTGTCAGCACCCTGTATAGGATCACACCTAGGGAAAACAAGTCGGACCGCCCATCCACCGCTTCGCCATTTAATTGTTCGGGCGACATGTAAGCGGGTGTGCCTAACGCACGTCCCGCCAGAGTGTGGTTGGCGAGGTTCAGTTTAGCCACTCCGAAGTCGGCGATCTTGGCATGGCCGTCCTCGGTCAGCAGGATATTCCCGGGCTTTAGATCGCGGTGAACCACGCCTTGACCGTGAGCGCAATCCAGCGCTTCCGCCAGTTCGAGCGTTAGCTGCAGCGCTGTCTCCAGCGGTAACTTATGGTCGCCCCGCGACAGCAGCTTGTCGAGGGACTGCCCCCCAACAAATTCCATTACGATNNAAGAAACGCTCGCGATACTCGCGTTCCTCTTCCGGCGGTTGGCCGGCCAACGAAATGGTCTTTACCGCGACGACGCGGTTGATCTTGGGATCGCGCGCTTTGTAGACAACACCCATGGCTCCCCGTCCCAGCTCGGCGAGGATCTCGTATCGCCCAAAGCGTTCGCTCCTGCGATCATCCATAGGTTCCTCTGCGGTTACAGAGTCTCGTTGTGATTTCGTCAGCCTGACGCCGCTTCCGTCTTGCCGTCCGATCTCTCGTCCGACGCGGTAGTGACAAACACGCCGATTACGTTCTCGTTCAGCACATCCAGAATTTTCTTAGCTTGCCCGGGGGTGATGCCGTTCAGCAGTTCGAAGCCAACCTGAACGCCCCTAAGGGCGGAAATGGTGTCATGGTGGGGGCGAACTTCGACTACGATGAGCCCACCCTGCCGGCCAATGCCAAAACAAACGCCTGCTCTTTCGATCTTAGTTGTCGCCATGAGTTATCCCCGATGTGAGGACATAACCTCCATGCGCCGCCATCCCCCAAGGGGGTGCGAGAGAAGAGCGGTTACATCCATCCATATTGTCTACTCGCAGGCCGAATCGTTCCAAGTTACCGACGTGCTCGGCGCTGGGGCCCTTACGCGACAGCACATCCTTCCTTGTCGATCGGGACAAGATTGCGCGGTATGGGACCGCTCTAACGCGCGGGTGCGGCGTTGGGGAGCGATCCCGAGTTCTTCTCCGGCCAGGGGGGCAGGAGCTTCACCAGCGCCCACAAAATGACGAATGGCAGAATGGTCAGGGCAATGGCCACGAGCAGTCCTTCGCGCGTAATTAGGCCCATCTTGTAGGTCGTGTATCCCAGGAAACTCTTGGAAAACAACTGGCCCCCGATCACGACGTTCCAGCGCATGGCAAAAATGCCTATCAGGGTCAAGCATCCGGCCACCGCGTAAATACGCTTGCGGGTCATTTCGCCGAGCCTCAACACCTGGGTCAAGGCGAGAAGCAAAATGGGAGTAACCGTGCCAAGCATAATCTGGATCACGATATGCGACATGTACAGCTTGGTATGGACCATGAAATCCAGGCTGCGGAAGCTTTCATCGGCCTCGTAGATGCGGTGGATCAAGTCGAGCATTTCCAGGCTGAAATCGATGATGAAAGTGTAGAAGAGGTAGCTCGCCACCGTGTCCACGCAGCGCATATCGATCTTCTCTCGGCGAGACCACGTCAGGAGCATGTAGAGGAGCATTACGAGGGCGATGCCCGACACCATGGCCGAGAACAGGAAGACCACGGGCATGAGCGGCGACGACCACCACGGGTTCGCCTTGACCGAGCCGAAGATGAAGCCGACGTATCCGTGCAGGAGGAAGGCGGAAGGGATGCCGATGAGGGTAGCCAGCCAGCCCACTCGTTCATCGATCTCAAGCGCGTGCTTACTGATGTTGCTCGAGCCCAGGGTCAGGACGCGATAGATCCAGCGCGTCCCGCCCGTGGTGGATTGGGACAGCACCACGATGTCGCGCCGGTAGTCGAGCCAGATTTCGAGCAACAGGACAGCCATCAGATACCACAGGTACACAAACCCGAACATGGCCATGGCGGACGTCCGGTGCGGCGTCAGGTACATCTCGTACGAGCGTTCCGGGTGTCCGAGGTGGAGTTGGAGCGGCAGCGGCGCCACCAGTAAGAAAGCCAGGGCCGTGAGCAAAGCGAGCCGGTAGGTGGGCTTCACCGCCTGCACCTGGAAAACGCGTTCCAGAGACGCCAGAATAAATGCGCCGGCCACCAGTCCCGTGAGAAATGGGTACAACACGATCAGCACGCTCCACTGGAGCTCCACTTCGTTCGGATACATGAAGCCTTCAACGCCAGGCATAACGGTCACAGTCTCCTTATCGCACCGAACGCTATTGCACAGAAGCCTATCGCACAGAACCATCCAGGCCGTTGTAAAAGACCTTTGAATGGGTCGCCATGTAGGGTTTCAAGACCTGAACGCTGTGGGTCTTCATGAATTCATGAATCGGGTCGTTGGGGTTCTTCAAGTCCGCCAGTTGGCGCGCGCCCGTTGGACAAGACTCGCAGCACGCGGTGGTCAGGCCTTTCGTGATCCGGTGATAGCACAGAGTGCATTTCTCGGCGGTCTTGGTCTTCGGATGGATGAAACGGCAACCGTAGGGACAGGCCTGCACACAATACCGGCAGCCGAGGCAGTATTTCTTGTCCACCAGCACGACGCCCTCGGGGCTTATGAACGTCGCACCTACCGGGCAAACCTGGGTGCAGGGTGAATCCGCACAATGGTTGCACAGCTTGGGCACGAAAAAGTTCTTTCCTCCCTCTTCCTTGGCCGGAGGAAATCCCTTTTTGCCGCCGTCGGGCGAGTCCACGTGGGGATTTTCAATGTCGTAGTCCGTGACGTGGTAGCGTTCCACCCAGGTGCGGAAGTATCCGTCGGGCACGTCGTTCTCGGCCTGGCAGGCGCGGACGCAGTTCCCGCAGCCGATGCATTTGGGCAGGTCGATCAACATGCCCCACCAATGCTCGGACATTTTGTAATTGGGGGAGGCTTCCGGGGTCCCGGCAAGGACGTGTTTCCAGGCGATGGCCGCCGTCGGCAACAGAAGCAGCATGTGGCGCCGGGTGATGCTCATTTTGTCCCTCCGGCGATGATGGCCGGGCTGTGCGGCTGGTGGCAGGTATCGCAGGGCAGACCGGTGGAGTTGTCGGCGGAAGCGACTTGCGGAAAATTTTTCGGCTTGGCGATGTTCGCCTCATGACAGCGGACGCAGAGCACGGCCGTATCGAGTTTGGCGGGCTGCACCGAGCCCGGGTCGTCGACATGATTCGCCAGTGGTCCGTGGCACGCCTCGCAGTTGACGTGCACATGCTTGCCGCTCTTCTTCTTTTCCAGGACATCCGCATGACAGTCTTCGCAAGCCTGGTGGCCCGCGTAGTTCACCGGACGGGAGGCGATCTCGGCGATCGCGTCTCCGCGGTAGTGTCCGTACTCTCCGAAACTCTTCGGCACAAGAAACGCGCGCAGCCCCACAAACGCCAGGCCGCCGACGAGGAAAACAGCGGCCAGCCGAAAGAGGTGTCCTGCATCCTTGAAGGCATTCATAAAATGCTGCCTTCTCAGATACAGCAGTTTGTTGCCAGATCGCTGTGCGCTGGGTCACGGGCGGGTGTGTTTGTGATTACAAATACGAATGGCTCACGGACCGGCCGGAGCGGTGCCGCGGTCGAAAAGCAGATCCTTCGCTTCGCTCAGGATGACAATATTGAGGGTTTTCCCGAAGCCTGTGCGGCCACGCCTGCTTTGTCTGCTTCGCGGCTGACGATGGCCTGGAACTTCCGCAGCACGTCTTCGGAAAGAGAGGGTTTTCGGTACTTGCTTACCAGTTCGTCGACTCGGGTACGGGCTCGCGTGAAGATGTCGCTGGGCGGCTCCGAGCCGCGCGCGCTGCGATCAATGACCGGGGAGGGGAGATACTGCTCCTGCCGAAAAAGCGCACGCGTTTCCTTCAGCTTGAGAAATTCTCCCGAGAGCCCGGTTTGCGCGAACATGGCGGTGGCCAGGCTCTCGCCGCGAATTTCAATGCCTCGTACCAGCCGGTACGCCGAGGCAATCGACTCCGCGTCAATGACCAGTTTTTCGACGCTGAAACAAGCGAGAGATTCGAGCATACCCGCTCCCGAGATCATGTTGATGCCCGCGAGCGCTCCCAGCACCGCGGAGCGGGCGCTTTCCGCGCCGGCTTGGGCGTCCACGAACTTCGAATCGGTCGCGACCAGATAGCCGTGGGTCGGCAGGCCGAGATGCTTGCCAACTTCGGCGCACGCCAGGTTCAGCATGGCAGTTTCCACTGCGCCCATGGGCGCGCCTCCAGTACGCATGTCGAAGATGGCGGGAGCACCGCCCCAGACTATGGGCGAGCCCGGCCCAGCAAGTTGATGCAGGGTGATGCCGGCCAGCGTTTCCGCAGCATGCTGCGTCACGGAACCGGCTAGCGTCACGGGAGCGGTGCCGCCGGCCAGCGGCATGGAAACGATTTCCGCAGGCACACCGGCGCGGGCCAGATCGAGCAGGTTGTGCGATCCGAACTCCGACCAGTTCAATGGTGGCGAGGGACACACATCGAAAATTGCCCGCGGTTGTTGGCGCAACTTGTCGAGACTGCCGCTGTCGGCGGCGAGCAAGTCGATCATTCCCTGCAGTCCGGCAGCGGAGAACGATCCGGTCACCATGGGCTTGTCGGAATGCTGCAGGACCACGAACAGGCGGTAAAGATCGCCGATCGCGCTGGGCGCATCGTTATAGTTGCCGGCATTGTTGCTGACAACGGCATCGTTGCATACGACGGCAGTCGACTGCGCCGCGAACTGCGGCAAAGTTTCCGTGACTTGCACGATGCGCACCAGGTCGCGGGTCTCGGACTGCCGCGCTTCCAGCGTGTCCGGATCGAGCATCTGCACGCAGCAGGAGCCGGGATCGAAATGCACATCGTCGCCGCCGTAATGAACGGCTTTCTCTCCCTGGCGGTTGTAGAGGTAGAAGTCCCGTGGGGCCGATGCCAGGCACTGTTGCACCAAGGGCTCAGGGATACGGGCCACCCTGTCGTTGTCCGCAATGTTATCCGCAACTCGAACCTCAACTCCCGCCGACTGCAACAGTTCGACCACTGCCGAGCCTACGCGAACTCCAGGATTCATCAGTAGTTCGAACGCTTCGCGCAGAATGCGGCCGATGAGATCGGGACTTAAGAGTTGAATTTTGGGTCTCATGCCAGGGCCGTTCCTTTGCCCATCAGATTCTTTGCCAGTTCCAGGGCATCGATGGCATTGCGAGAGTAGCCGTCGGCGCCGATTTCAGCCGCCCACTTCGAGGTGACCGCGGCGCCGCCAATGATCGCTTTTACCCGTGGCCGCAAACCATTCCGGTCGAGCGCTTCGATCACGGCTTTCTGGCCGGCCATGGTCGTCGTCAGCAAAGCGGAGACGCCGACGATGTCGGCATCGACCTCCTTGGCCTTGGCGACGAATTGCTCGGGAGTCACGCTGGTACCCAGATCGAAGATCTGGAATCCGCTGGCGGAAAGAATGGTGGCGACCAGATTCTTGCCAATGTCGTGAATATCGCCTCTGGCGGTGCCGAGCACGATCTTGCCCAGAGCCTCACGCCGCGAGCCGCGCTTCAGCATCTCAGGTTCAAGGACCTTGATGGCCGCCTTCATCGCCTCGGCCGACGCAAGCAGATCGGGCAGGAACATTTCGCCGCAGCCGAATTGATCACCGGCGAACGTGATCCCCACAGCAAATCCGCGGTTCACCGCTTCGAGCGGATCGACTCCGTTGGCGAGCGCCTGCTGCGCCAATTCCGCGGCCGTATCAGGCGCGCCGTCGACGATACTTTGGAGCATTGCTCCGAAGAGTGTATCCGGCACAGAGCCTCCCGCCGAGATCAGCCTTGGAATCGGGCTGATCAAAGCTGCGATTGTACTCCGGCGGGGAGTCACAAAACTGTGATCCGCAGCACATCCCCGAATCGGAAGCGGGTCCTCTTTACCCGGCAAAATGCTAAGATGCCGGAAATGCCACTTCGCGGCAAACTTAGGCGCATCGAAACTGCGATGGGCTCCTTGCTCAATGAAGTTGCGGCACATCCGCCTTACACAGAGATCTTTCGAAGGTCGCGTGCCTGAGAAAAACGGAGATTTGCAAATGAAAAGAAGATTCCTGCTGGCGGCTGCGTTCGTTCTGGCGGCGATGCTTACGCTCGTTGCCGGCTCTGGTGGTCAGAATTCCGACGATCAAAGTTCATGGCAGCGCGATCTGCTCGCTTGGCGCGCTCAGCGCGCAACTAACCTCCAGGCTCCAGAAGGCTGGCTTTCTTTGATCGCCCTCGGATGGCTGAAAGAAGGGGACAACGGTTTCGGCTCCGCTGAAGACAACCGCGTTCAGATCGCGGGAAAAGCGCCGGCGCACATCGCAGTTGTGCGCCTTGAAAAAGGAGCGCTGCGCTTGCTGCCCCCGACCGAGGGTTTCCCGAAGGACCTTCGGGTCGATGGTCAACCCGCGAAGGAACAGGCCCTGCTTGCCGACGATGCCGACAAGCCCTCGAAGCTGACGATCGGCACGCTCACTATCATTGTGATTCATCGAGACGATCAGTTCGCGCTGCGCGTCAAGGATCTGCAAGCCCCCACCCGCGCCGGCTTCCACGGATTGCGCTGGTATGCGCCGAATGCCGCCTATCGCGTTCATGCGCGCTGGATCCCGTACAACCCTCCCAAAGTGCTCGACATCCCAACCGTCCTCGGGACCACGACCCATCTTCCCGCACCCGGCGCCGCCGAATTCACTCTCGATGGAAAAGTTCTCCGGCTGGAGCCCGTGCTCGAAGATCCGAAATCGACCGATCTTTTCTTTATTCTTCGCGACGCCACCAGCAAAACTACGACCTACGGCGCGGGACGCTTTCTCTATACCGAACTTCCCGACCATGGCGTAAGCCAGCCCGGCGAAGTCTGGCTCGATTTCAATCGACTAGTGAACCCGCCGTGCGCATTCACCGCCTATGCGACGTGTCCGTTGCCTCCGACGCAGAATCGCCTCAGCGTCGCGATTCCGGCCGGCGAGCAGCGGTATCACGATTGAATCACGCATATTGATCGGCGGAAATCGTGGATAATATCTGTTTTAGAAATGCAACTTCATTTACATTGGGGGTGGGAGTCCTGCATGAGATGGGTGCTGATTGTACTCGCCGTCGCTGGTATCGCCGCTTCTTCGCTCGCGTTGCGCGAGCATTACCGCACCGACACTTCGCCTTGCAGCATCAATGAGCGCTGGGACTGCGGCATCGTGAATCACAGTCCGTACGCCATGTTCCACGGAGTTCCCGTAGCCGTGATCGGCATCGCCGGATATCTGCTGCTCGGAGTGCTCGCCTTCAGGAAAGCTTACCGGCTGATGCTGGTGGCCGCGCTTGGTGGGCTTGGCTACGCGCTCTATCTCGCCCACATTGAGTCCGCGGTGCTGGGCGTGTGGTGCGTCTACTGCGTCATATCGCTGGGAGTGATTTCTCTGCTCAGCTTGCTGGCGCTGGGAACAGTGATCGTGAGATCGATGAGCCGATCGCAAAAGACGGCCTGATTGCCAAACGGCCCAAGCAGGTTGTTGAAACGACGACATCGCATCAACCGCAGAGTCTTCTATACGTCGTTCTCTTTGTTCGCGCCCAGCTTCCACGCCATCTGCCGCAGCATTCCAAGCCACATCACCGCGTCATTGGCGTTCAGTTCCATGCGCCGGACCAGGCGCCGCAACTTTTCTTCCGTCCCGGCCGCAGTCCGTGGATGCACGTATCCGCTGGCGCCCAGAACGCTAAACAGAAGCTGCGTCAGCCGCTCCACGTCTCCCGAGGTGGCGGAAGCCGTTTCTTTTTTCACGGGCCCAGTTCTTCCGGGCGGTGTCTTTGCCGGCGCTGTCTTCCGTCCTCGCACAAGTTCGTATAGGCAGACGGCCACCGCTTGCCCCAGATTCATCGAACCGTGCTCTTCTCGCGTCGGAATCCGCATCACCCAATGGCAATGGCTGAGTTCCCGATTCGATAGCCCGTATCTTTCCGAGCCAAACAACAATGCCACGCGCGCCGTCTTCAGTTGCCGTTTGATCGCTCTCGCGCCCTCATCCAGTCGGTGCAACCGATGCTGCAAATCTCGCCGGGCCCCGGCCACGGTCGTTCCCACCACCAGCGTGCAGTCCTCGACTGCCTCGGCCACGCTCTCGTACTGTTTCGCCTTCGCCAGCAACCCCGACGCTCCCACCGCCGACTGGGCCTCGCGGAATGCCACTTCGTAGGGATTCACCACTCGCAGATGCTGGACGCCAAAGTTACTCATGGCCCGCGCCGCCGCTCCAATATTCAGCGGATTCCGCGCTGCCACGAGCACTACGCGGAGATTGTCGAGATCGCCAGTCATAATTCAAGAAAACAGATTCAAAAACACAGGTTCGAAAACCCAGATTCCAAAACCGTGATTCCCAAACAGCCATTCTACGGCGCTCTGCCCCCGCCTACCCACTCCGGCATCGCCTGCGACTTCCGCCCTTGCGGAGCATCCAATCAACAGTGCTAGGATAGAAGTTCCGCCCAACGGGGACCATACGATCCGCCGTGGGAGAACTGGTCGCTAACCGATAATTCTGGAGGATGAATGGCAAGCAACGCCACCGTCGAAGTCACCGACGCTAATTTCGATTCCGATGTGTTGAAGTCCGATAAGCCCGTGCTGATCGATTTCTGGGCCGCATGGTGTGGCCCCTGCCGCGCGATCGCCCCGATCGTCGAAGAACTGGCCGGCGAATATCAGGGCAAAGTAACGTTCGGCAAAATGGACGTCGACCGTAACGCCGCCACGCCCATGCGCTACAAAGTCACCGGCATTCCTACCCTACTCGTCTTTAAGAACGGACAGGTCGTGGAACAGCTCGTCGGCTACCGCTCCAAAGACGACATTCAGAAAGCCCTGGATCGCCACATAGGGTAAGCTCTCAGCTTTCAGTCGTCAGCTCTCAGTTCTCAGCTCTCGAACAGGCAAAGGCCCGGGCGCAAGCCCGGGCTCTTCGCCGCGAAAGCTCGATTTTACTGGGTACTGGCAACTGCCCTTCAGTACTTCCGCAACACGCCAATCACCCGCCCCTGAATCTCGACCGACGCCGCGGGCACAATAATCGGCGTCATCGCGGCGTTCGAAGGCTGCAGACGGATGCTGTCTCCCTCGCGAAAGAACCGCTTCAGCGTCGCGTCCGTCGACTCGAGCAGCGCCACCACAATATCCCCGTTGTGCGCGGTTTTCGTTTTCTCGACCAGCACGTAGTCGCCATCGAGAATCGCCTCGTCCTGCATGGACTCGCCGCGCACTTCGAGCACGAACACTTCTTTCGAGCGCACAAAATCCGCCAGCGAAATCGTCTCGTTATTCTCGACCGCCTCAATCGGACGCCCCGCCGCAATCCTGCCCACCAGCGGCAGTACCACGGCCGTGTTCACTGCCATCGACTGCTTCAACTTTCCTCGCGGCGGCAGCAGATCAATCGAGCGGCTGCGGTTGTAGTCCCGCGTCAGCAGCCCTTTCTTCTCCAAGTTAGTAACGTGCTTGTGCACCGTGGCCAAAGAACTCAGTCCCATGCCTTCCTTGATTTCTTCAAACGAAGGGGAGTATTGCTTCTCTGCCACAAAGCGCGAAATGAAGTCATACAGCTCGCGTTGACGCCGAGTGATCGCCATGCGCGCAGCATAGGCGAATGTAAAGCGAATGTCAATATCCACGCGCTATTATGCACTTGACACATCATTCGTTTTGTGAGAAGATGGCTGCATTGGAGAGCAGCCATGAATCTCTTAGACATTTACAAGGAACTCAACACCGAGGACAAATGCCTCGCCTTCCTAGAGAATATGCGCTGGCCGGGCGGCGTCAAGTGCCTAGCCTGTGAATCCCCGCGCATCACCCGCATCACCAGCAAGGGCAAGACAAACAAGAAAACGGGTAAGACCGGCCCGGATCGCCAACTCCACCAGTGCAATGACTGCCGCTTCCAGTTCACCGCTACCACGGGCACCGTCTATCACGACACCCATCTGCCCCTCAGCCAATGGTTTCTCGCCATTGCGCTGATTACCGAATCCAAAAAAGGAATCTCCGCAAACCAGTTGGCTCGCGCTCTGGGTGTGCAATACCGCACCGCTTGGTATCTGGCGCACCGCATTCGCAAGGCAATGGTTGAGGCCAATCCGCCAAAGCTGACGGGCACAGTTGAAATCGACGAGACCTATATCGGCGGAAAGAAGCGCGGTCGCCGAGGCGTGAAAAAAGACAAAGATGTAGTGATGGGGATTCGGGAGCGCGGCGGCGATCTTCGCCTATTCCAGATCGCAGCCCCAACCTCTGAGGCGCTTGCGGAACACATCAAGGAAAACGTCAGCCCCGACGTGAAGAAAGTGATGACGGATGAATGGGCCGCATATCCAGCCGCCTTTATCGCGTCCAGCATCAAGGGCGGAAAGCACGAAACCATCCGGCACAAGGATAAAATCTATGTGCGCGGGGACGTGCACACAAACACAATTGAATCGGCGTTCTCGCTGTTCAAGCGTGGCGTGACGGGAGCCTTCCACAAGGTCTCGTTAAAGCACCTGCAACGCTACTTGAATGAGTTCTCGTTCCGGTTCAACAATCGGAAAGCGGATGATCTGTTCGGCATGACCGTGCGGAGAATGGCGCTGGCGGGGAATTTGCCTTACGCAAAACTAATAGAAGAGAATGCTTTCACGCCGTTTGTGAGGCCCTGAGATGACCGCCGAAACAAGAACCTTCATTGCTCCAAGTGACATTGTGGGGATCGAGTATGAATGCGGCCATTGCCGCGCTAGGCACCTCGTACCTGTTGAGCGTTTTGATCGCGTGCTCTACCAGTGCCCGAACTGCAGAGAAGGACTCGCCACGGCAACCGATGCGTCTCACACCAAGCGCGGGGATGACTCGGCGCTGCATCAGTTTGTCGATGCACTGAAGGAAATACAGAATTTGAGTGTGAAGGTGCGATTGGAGCTTTCTGGAGGGCTAGCATGAAATGGTCATTGTGCACGCTGTTTTGCCTTCTGTTGTTCTACGTCGTCAGCGCCGCACAGCAAGTTCCCGCTGCATCAGATGTCGATATTCGGCTCAGCGGGAATGACTTCCTAGCCAGGTGTGAATCGGAAGGAGCCTACGACTCATGGAATGACGGATTCTGCCGGGGCTATGTGATGGGGCTTTCTCAACTCATGTCCCAAAGTTCAATCTGCCCCGGAGATCATGTAACGCAGGCGCAGTTCCGACGCATCGCCGTGAAGTACATGCTAGACCATCCCGAAAAAACGGACAAGCTGACTGCTGATCTTATGTTGGAGGCATGGGCAGCAGCGTTTCCGTGTTCTGTAAAAAAGTAAAGCCCCGATTCGCGGTCGGGGCCTCAAACTCGAAATAATGGAGGAGCGGGCAAGCTCCAAGTTCAATCTAGCAGGAGTGTGTCCGCCATGCAAGAAGAATGGAGACTGCAAAACAACCGTTATATCGGCGACTATTTACGCTTGCATTGGAAGGCGCGTATCAATGGTTGATTGGACTTGCTCTTGGTTGTGTTTTCGGTTGGCTATTTCAGTCCAAAATGCCCAATGCTCTAGTGCATCCCGCCGAATACTGGTTCTTTAGCGGAAGCGTATTTTTTGGCTCTATTGCGGGCTTTCTCTCGTTCGCCAAAGTCACGAGGTGGGGGATAACCCAAATACGAAGATGGCATCACCCACCATCTTTGCGGGTCATCGCGCAAGGTGGAAAATGTGCGGCGGTGGAAATCCATCACAGCGGAGAGCCTGCGATCTGGGAATCATATATACGAATCCTGAAAGTTCTTAGCGATTCGCCTAATCCAAACCCACTTCTGCGACAATGCTATCTGCGCAAGGGTGGGAGGGGTAGCCGGTCTCTCCTGCTCGTGGACGGAGAATCCGCCAGCATCGTGCTGGCGAATATCCATTGGGACAGTGCGAGAAGCTTTCGGCAAACCTACGTCACTGTTCCGAATGCCGATGACGACTACTCTACGCCAGTGAGTGGAGGGGCGATCATCGAGGTTAACTTCAACACGCATCCACCGATACGAAAATATTCCGTGAAAAAGTGCTTTCAGGTTGACCGCACCGACAACATTATGGAATGTACTGAGGTCCCCTGTAGGTAGAGTCACTTCTGCGGCGGGATTAACTTCTCCGGCTTCCTCTTGCTAACCTTCACGTCTTTTCGCTTCAGGGGTTTGGAATGGAGCAGGTTTTTTACGATTCCCTCGAAGTGATCGCGATCTACTTTCAGGCTTTTCTTTTGCACAGTTTGCACGCCCTTCCACAGAATTGCACTAAAAATTGTGCTGTACTATTCGGCGGATGGCGGAGGAGATGAGCAAACCGCTAGCTCAACGGACTTAAAATCCGCTGACCCCATCAGGTCTTGTGGGTTCAACTCCCACCTCCTCCGCACCCGTCGGCCCCGTTATAAACCCAAGTCGAATACAACTCAAGTTCAAAAACGGAGGAAATATGTCAACGCTACCACAACAGACAGAACGCGACATCCAGCTTCTAATCGCCCAGCGACTCAGCGAAATGAACCTCCACCTAGCGAACATTGGAAAGGCGCTCAGCCACATTTCCAATGATCTCAAGCATATCGGCGCAAAGAGTCATTGACAGAAATCAATCTCTGCCTCTTTGCGATGTCTCAGTAGAATCTGGGCTATTTCTATAGCCGCGCGGGCGGTGCTGTCATCGGCATCGCCCACCAGCTTTACAATCTCCTCAGCAAGTTGACTCGGATGCGCCCTGTCACGGTTCTCCGACATTACCGCCTCCTAGTTGCTGCGTCAAATGCACAATCGTGTATCCACGTAGAGGCGACCACCCCGCCGATGATGGTCACCGCTCGAGGCGAAGCAGCAACTTTCGGTTGCGAGCTTTCATCGCAGGCGTGCCGTTTCGAGTAGCCTTGCGGAGAATCTCCGTCACTCTGGGACGAGTACTTGGATCGTCCTGCGCCAAGTCAGCCAACCCTTGAAGAGCAAAGGTTTTGACAATGGAACTGCGGTCTTCCAGATAACTCTCCAACGAAGAGATCGCGGCTTGCCGTTCCCTGGCGCTTAACAGGAGCCGCGGCACCATGGCCGCTAGATGCCAACGCAATTCTTGTTGGCCGGTCTCGGCCATCAAGCCGAGCAGTTCCTTCTTGTAGGGCTGAAGGAGTTTACGATTCTTCCGCGTGACCTTCTCGGCCGCATCCGCGGCCCGCATTCGTACCAGGGGATCTGCCGACCACAAGCCTGCAATCAGTTTAGGAAAAAGTTCTGGGTCTTTAGACACAACTGCCGCTACTTGGTTAGAGCGGCCGATCGTCCGTCGATCTCCACCTTCCAAGAGGGCGAGGATATTTCTTCGCGGCATGTCTCCTACTCCGCCGTAACTCCCTTCAAGAATGCAACAAAAATCCACGCTGGGGGCAAATGCCTCGGCCCCTGTCAGATCCCCGCAAGGATTTCCGCTTTACGCCGACGCTGAAAGTTAACACTTTCGTTTGGCAAAGCCAAGCTTGCCCCGAAGAACGTATCCGGATTTGAGTTGCAATGTCGAACGCTTGACGCTACCTTCCCACTTATCGCCTGACAAATGACGACCCTGTCTGACAACCGGACGAAAATCGCGGCCGCCGGAGTCGTGCTGCTCTTTTGTGTTTTCTTCCTGATAGCGTGCGGCCTGGGCTATCCGGTGCTGAACCGATTCGACCCACGCCAGACGCCGGGGCTCTCCGATGTCAAAACCTACGCAGCGCTCGTAACCGGAACGGCCAGCCCAGACGCCGGACACGTCCGCTTCCGCGTGCTGGTTCCATGGCTCGCCAAGCCCTTCGCCCGGCTCGCGCAAGGACGAGTCGCAACCTGGGATCCGGTGATGTTCGGACTTCTTGTGGCCAACTCTCTGTTCGTGGCCGGGACCGCCGTTCTCATTGTCATTCTCGGGGGCATTCTCGGGAACCGGGAGCGGGGCAGTTCCGCCGTAGGACTGGTTGGCGCTTTGCTGTATCTCGTCAACTTCGCCGTCCCGAATCTTCGCCTAGTCGGGTTGGTGGACGCCGGCGAAGGCTTCTTTTTGTTGGCACTGCTCTGGAGTTTGTGGGAGTTTGAATTGTGGGCCTTGCCCGTGATCGCCGTGCTGGGAGCACTGACCAAAGAATCGTTCGTTCCCTTCAGCATCGTGCTTACGTCCGCTTGGTGGTTCTCAATCCGGGCCGATCGAAATCCCGAGCGCAATCATTTCTCGCCGGTCTCACCTTGGATACTGAGCAGTTGGGTGCTAAGCCTCGCTGCGATGATCGGCCTGCAATGGTCGATCACCGGCAGGTTTGTAAGTCCGCTGCAGTTTGGTCTCGCCCTTCATCGCGGTGACGACTATCTCGGCCACTTCGCTTCTTCGCTGCACGATCGAAATCTCTGGTACATCTTTTTGTGGCTGTTGCCCACCGCCATCCCAAACCTGAAGCGCCTTCCCAAATCGTGGCTCATTCCAGTGGGCGCGACTTGCGCCATGGCATTTGTGCTGGATGCGTATTTTGGGGGCGCGCCGGGTACCGTTGGCCGTGAGCTCTTCAGTATCGCCGGTCCGGTGCTCAGCTTGTCGTCCGCATTATTCCTGCTGCGGATTGCGGGCTAGCTCTCTTCTTGGTGTGCCCTGATTCGTCGCTCCCACTCAGGTGAGCATTTCCGGCTGAATCGAAGGATCGGGTTGGGAAAACTGCCGCTGATACAACTCTACGTAGATACCGTGCTGTTCCAAAAGTTCAGCGTGTCTGCCGCGTTGAACAATGCTTCCGTCCTGCACAACTAGGATTTGGTCGGCCTTGAGAATTGTCGAAAGACGGTGCGCGATCACGATCGAAGTTCGTTCGGCGAGCGCGATTTCGAGCGCCCTTTGGATCGCAGCTTCCGACTCGGAGTCCAAATGTGCCGTGGCTTCGTCAAGGATCACAATGTCGGGCGCTTTGAGAAGAAGCCGCGCAATGGCCAGGCGTTGCTTCTCGCCGCCCGAGAAGCGATACCCGCGCTCGCCGACCAGCGTATCTAACCCTTTGGGGAGAGATGCGAAGAGTGGGAGTATCTGCGCCGCCCGCAATGCTTCCTCCATTTCTCCAACTGTGGCATCGGGCTTCGCATAGAGAAGGTTGGCGCGGATCGTATCGTGGAAGAGGTGAACGTCCTGAGTTACGATGCCGATGCGGCGATGGAGAGAATCGAGTTTCGCATCGCGAACGTCTATACCGTTAACCGCTACCGCTCCACTTTGCACGTCATACAGTCTGGCGACGAGCCGGGTAATCGTGGTCTTGCCCGCGCCCGAGGGGCCAACGAGAGCGACAAGTTGTCCCGGTTCCACGCTAAAGGTAACGTCATGAAGCACCGTCTTCTCCGGCGTTTTGTCGGGCACGGCAATGGACTCAAGCGAGGCGAGCGAAACTTCAGACGCAGTTGGATAGCGAAAAGAGACGTGATCGAAGGAGACTCTTGCCGGACCCTCCGGAATCGCAATCGCCCCCGGCCGTTCTTGGATCATCGGCGGCAGATCGAGCACCTCGAAGACCCGCTCGAAGGATACAAGCGCAGTCATGACGCTGACCTGAATGTTGGAGAGTCCGAAGAGCGGGCCATAAAGACGGCCCAAGTAAGAAACCAGGGCCACGACCGTGCCGACATCAAGCGCGTGTTTGATGGCGAGCAGTCCGCCCCAGCCATAGGCAAGCGCAGTGGCAAAGGATGCCATGAGCATGAGTGCGGTGAAAAAGATACGTCCGTAGATTGCGCGCTTCACGCCGATATCGGAGACACGCGCGGCTTGGGCTTCGAATATTTTGCTTTCGTCCTGGCGCCGGCCGAAGAGTTTCGCGAGCTGGGCGCCCGCCACGTTGAAACGCTCGACCATCAGGCTGTTCATTGAAGCGGCAAGGTCGAAGCTCTCGCGCGTGATGGCCTGGAGCTTTCGTCCCCAAAAACGGGCTGGAAAAATGAACAGTGGGAGCAGGATGAGAGCGGCAAGCGTGATCTGCCAGGAGAGCATGAACATGGCCCCCAGGATCAAGGCGGCGGTGATGATATTGCCGACAACGTTCGAAAGAATGTCGGTGAAAGCGTTTTGCGCTCCCGAGACATCGTTGTTCAGCCTGCTAACCAAGGCGCCCGTCTGCGTGCGAGTGAAGAACGCCAACGGCATTTGCTGGATATGTTCAAAAAGCTTCGCGCGCAGGGAGAGCACAATGCGAGCGCCGATTTTCGCGGAGAGATAAGACTGCGTCAGTCCGAACGCGCCATCAAGAATGGCGAGCATGCCCACCAGCACTGCGAGGTGGATGACGAGAGTGGAATTTCCCTTGAGGATTCCGTTGTTGATAATGGCGCGATAGATGAGAGGATTCGCAATGCCGATGGCAGCGTCCAGGACGACAACAAAGAGGAATACCGCCAGCAGCCGGACGTAGGGTGCAGCAAATCGCAGCGTGCGTTTCACGGTGCCCGGCCTTACGGTTTGGCGCACGACGGAGGCGTCCTGGACAAAGGAGCGCAGCCATCCTAGCGCGCTCACTCCACCACCAGCACCACGAACGAATCCGGCTCCACTTTTCTTTCCGGCCGCGGGCCCACGTTCGCCGTCACGGTGAAAAGCCGATGCGTCTTCGCATCGAGCGCCATGGTGCGCGCTCCCTTTTGGGTCGCGATGGTTTGCGCCACGCTGAACTTGTCGGCGCCATCTTCGCGAATCACCGTGATGGTGCCGTCTCCCGCCGACGCAAACGCCAAGTCCCTATCGGCATCGAAGCCGGTCGCATCGCATCCCTCGCCGATGGCGGGACTGGCCACAATTTTTCCGCTGTCCGCATCGACGATTGCCATCTTCTTATTTCCGCCGCAGCCGGCAAAGAGACGCCGGTTCTTTCGGTCGATCGCGAGCCCCGTCGGCTCTTCGCAGTCCGTCAGCTTCCACCGCGACTTCACCGTCAGCTTCTGTGGATCGAACGCCACCAGTTCCGACGTGTCCTCAATATTTACGAACACCGTGCCCTTTTCGTCGGTCGCGGCAAATTCCGGCTTCCCGCCCAGATCGATCTTGCCCACAACCCCGCCCTTGGACGCATCTACGGCCGTCGTGTCATGACCTCTTCCGTTAAACGTAAACACACGCTTCGAAAACGGGTCATACAGAATCGCGTCGGGGCCGCTGCCGACCTTGATCTTCTTTTCTACCGCAAGCGACTTCAGATCGAACACGCTCACCGTATCTTCGCGGCCGTTGCTGGTGAATCCGTGACCGATCTCTGGATCCAGCGCGATCCCGTGCACGCCCATCGTTTCCGGAATTTCGCCCACCTGCTTGCCCGACTCGGTATCGATTACCATCACACGGGTGGAGCGCGAAATGAACAAGCGATGCCCATCGCTGTCCGCGGTCAGATAATCCCAGCCGCCATCGCCGCCCAGCTTCCAAGTTTTGACTACCTTGTAGTCCGCACCGGCCGCCATAGCTACCAACATCGTGGTTGCCAGCAAAAGCAAAGAGATTCGCACCGCTGTTCGCATTTTCATGGCTATCACCTTAGCGCAATTCAAAGGAAAAATCCTCCCGGTGCGCCGCAACCAACCAGACCCGGCAGTTAGATACTGGCCCTGGAATGCCAGTCCCATGCGCGCTCCACAATAGTGCAAACAATTGCCGCTACCAGCCGCCAACCCCCATAAATCCACCATTTTGCACCGGCAAAGTTTGGCACCGGGTTTGCTCCTACTATGCGTGGAGGAGCACACATCCGCCGCTCGGTCCGCGGATGATCCCTCGCTCCGCAATCGGGAGACCTGCGATGAAAAAGACCCTGTTCGTGCTCTGCCTACTTTTCACGACCGCGGCATTTGCGCAGCGCGGTGGCGCGTCGTATACGAGCAGTCAACCGCAGAGCTACCAGTTTCCGAGTCAACCGGCGCACGCAGCGTATGCGCCCATGTCTCAGGAACAGAGCGTCCTCGCCGCCACGAGTTACACCTCCGCTCAGGGAGAAAGGCCGGCTTCGGATTTCCCGCAGGCAGAGGGCGTTTCTCTCGGCGCCTTTGCCCGCGAAGTCAGGAAGCAGCACGCCCAGTTGAAAAAATCCCGCGTCGTCTGGGTAAACCAGTAGGGTGTGGCACGGACGCTCTCGTCCGCGCGATCTCGAACTGCAATCTAAATCCAAAAATGAAAAGCCCGCCGACTTACAGGCGGGCTTGGCGCGACGCCAAGAAACTTCGCACGCCGCTTCCCGCGAAACATCGTCCCTCACCAGCGATTGCACTCCGATGCTCATGAGAAAAGAAATGTTAATCTAGAAGAAATTCAAATGACTATCCTGGACTTCACCGCCGTTGTCGCGATTGTCTCCTTCGTTGCGGGACTTCTCGGATCGCTCACCGGCCTCGGTGGTGGGGTTGTCCTCGTGCCGCTGCTCACCATCTTTTTCCACGTGGATATCCGCTATGCCATCGGAGCCTCGCTCGTCTCCGTGATCGCGACCTCCTCCGGCGCCGCCGCCTCGTATGTGAAAGAAGGATTCTCCAACATTCGGATCGGCATGTTTTTGGAAATCGCCACCACCTTGGGCGCGTTGATGGGAGCCTTCCTGGCTACCCGGATTCCGACCAGCGCCCTGGCGATCATCTTCGGAGCTGTCCTGCTCTACTCGGCGTTTCTTTCCCGCAAGCCGCGCACGCTGGCCCAGCGCAACCTGCCGCCAGATCCGCTCGCCACCCGTCTGCAGCTGAACGGCAGTTTCCCCGACATGGGAGGCGAGCGCAGTTATAACGTGCAGCGCGTTCCCACCGGCTTCAGCCTCATGTTTGGCGCCGGCGCGCTTTCCGGATTACTCGGCATCGGCTCCGGCGCCGTCAAAGTGCTTGCCATGGATCAAGCCATGCGGATCCCCTTCAAAGTTTCCACCACCACCAGCAACTTCATGATCGGCGTGACTGCGGCCGCCAGCGCCGGTGTCTACCTCGGCCGTGGATACGTCGATCCCGGCCTCTCGATGCCCGTCATGTTAGGAGTTCTGGCTGGCTCCTTACTTGGCAGCCGCATCCTGGTCAAAGCCGAAACCAAGTCGCTCCGCCTCGTCTTCAGCGTAGTGATTCTCGTTCTAGGCCTGCAAATGCTCTACAAAGGATTCTGGGGGAAAATCTGATGCCCGCCGCCCAAGCGCCCGCCCCCCGACCGCAGCTGATTCAACCCCAGCCGCAATCGTGGGATGATCACCGCATCGAAGTCATCCTCGGCAATCTGCTTCGCGGCGGGGTGCTGCTCTCGGCGGCTGTTGTTCTCTGGGGAGCGTGTATCTATCTCTTCCGCCACGGGCACGAACCTGCCGATTACCGCGTCTTTCGCGGAGAGCCCTCCGAATTCCGCACCATCCGCGGAGTCATCCAAAGCGTCAAGGACGGCCGGGGCCGAGGCTTGATCCAACTCGGATTGCTCCTGCTTATCGCGACGCCAATCGCCCGCGTAGNNCTCGCCATCCTGCTCTACAGCCTCCTCGGTTCCGGCCTGGGCGTGTAAGCGCGGATGCCCTTCTTTTAGGTCGCTCGGGACCGGGCAGAACGAAAAAACCCCGCCCAAGCTGAGCTTGGACGGGGTGAGGATTCACTTTCCGCAAAACGCGGGTAGTGAGCCGGTCTAGAAGACAAACCGAAGCGAGAACTGGCCGAAACGGCGCTCGTCGTTGTTGCCGCCGGTGGCGAGCGTACCGAGACCACCCTTCTCCTCGGTGACGTTCAACGGTGTCGTCGTCGCGCCGTCGTAATACAGATTAGTCGTGTTTACATAATAGTTGTGGTGGTTGAAAACGTTAAACCCCTCGGCGCGGAATTCGAGGCCGACGCGCTCGGTGAATTTGAACTTCTTGCCCACCGACATATCGACGTTCCACGCCCCCGGGCCGCGAAATGCGTTCCTAGCCGACATGTTGGCTGGAAACGGCCCAAAGTCCGAAATGCCCAAGGCCGGGTCGAGAGGCGCAAAACTCGCCGGGACCGGCACGCTCAGGGCATTGAAAGTGTTCACGCCCACATTCTGAGGCGAGCCGACATGGAAATTCGGCGCAGTGGCTGGTGTCAAGCGTGGCCAAGTATAGAAGTTGTAGACGTTGCTAGCGTCGTATACGCTGAATGGGCTGCCCGTGCGTGCGGTAATGATGCCCACTACCGACCAGCCTCCCAACGCCTCGCCCATGCCCTTTCCGCTCTTGAACCATGGAGTTTCCCAGATTGGAGAGACCACGATGCGGTGCCGGATATCATAGTCTGAGTTACCCCAATCCAGCTTTGGGTTGAACGGATCGGTGTAGCCAAGGCTGCCAATGTACTCGGATCCGCCCTGCAAGCTATCGGAGAAGGTCGAGCTTATGTCATCCAACGAGTGCGCCCAGGTGTAGTTCGCGACCAGACTTAGGCCAGTGTTGTGCAGGTTTTGCGTCTGGAATTTAAGGTTCAGAGCATGGTAGCTGCTGTTACCCATGCTGCCACGCATGTTGATATTCGAATATTGATCGTTTGGCCGGTTGAAGCACGGAGAAGGGCAATCGGGAGACTGTGAAAATGTCAGGGGGTCTCCGAGATAGAACTGGCCGGCTCCGAGCAAGTTTATGTTTTCGATGTCATAGAGGTGAACCCCGTGTGCGCCGCTATAACCCAGTTCCACGATCGTGTTTCGAGCCACCTCGCGTTGTAGAGCCAGGCTCCAGAACTGCGTCTGCGCCACCTGGATGTGGGGGTCCGGCATGCGCAGCTCAGCAGGAGGAAGGTAACTTGCAGGACCGGGTAGACCCAGAGGGCCAAGGTCGTTATTGGTAACCAATGTCGTGCAAGTGGTGACCGAGGGCTGGCAAACGGCACTCAGCACAGCGCTGCCCGGGGGATTAAAACTAGCGTTATAGGTCACATTGCCAAAGTTGCGTTCGTAGCTGATGCCAAAGCCACCTCGCAAACTGCTCTTGCCATCGCCGAAAATATCGTACGCGAAGCCGACCCGCGGCGCGAATGTACCCCACCTGGGAGCCCAGAAGCCACCGACCGAGCTCTTATCTGCAATCGAGATTCCGCCGTTTCGCACTTGCTCCTCATAGCTAGAACCGGAGCCGAGGTAGAAATTGGAGTCCAAATTTGGATTGTTGTTGTGTTGCGTGCCGTAATGCTCGTAGCGCAATCCATAGTTGAACGTCAGCCGCGGAGTCATCCTAAAGCTGTCCTGGGCATAAACGGCCCAGTCTTTGTAGCGATAGCTGCGTGCGTAGGCGGCCGAGCTCAGCGGAGGAGTCACGGCACAGGCTGAATTCTCGATCAAGTCGCTAGTACTCCCGGTCAGCCAAAAACCTGGGTTGGCGACGCAAGGAAGCTGGCCTTGGGGGTTGACTCTGGCGTCGAACGCGATTAGCTGGCTTCCGCCCGTATTTCCGGAAATATTCGTCAGATCATTAAAGCTGTCCTGTAAGGTGGCGCCAAGTTCCTCCACTGCCTGTGCGTAAGCGCCATAGGCTACGTTAAGTTGCATGTAGGTAAACTGGCCCCCAAACCGCATGTTGTGCCTGCCCTTGGTCCATGACACGTCATGTTCGAACTGTATTGTATTCTGCGGTCCGCCATACGGCAGACCACCCTCGCCCGGCGCCGAGGTGTTTTCCAACCCTGGGAGGTTAATATAACCTTCGGTCACTGGGTCCACAGGCGGGACGACCATCAGGTTCGGGCTGCTGGTCAGCGAAGTCTGGAAGGAGTTCAATGTGTTGAAACGCGTATAGCTGATTTTGGTGTCGTTGAGCAGGTTGCTGTTGAAAGTGTGGCTCATCGAATATAGAAAACTCTGGTTCAGCTCGCTGGTGCCAACATCATATTGCGGGTACGCGCTGTAGAAAGCCGTACCTGGGAAATAGAATTCGCTATCCCTGCCGCTGCGGAAAAACATCTGAGTCTTGTCGCTCAGGTTGTAGTCGAGGCGCCCCACCAAGGTGTATGTGTTCTGGGGATTTTGGCCGCCAGCATTGAATGGCGCATTGAAGTGGACGACATCGAGCACAGGTTGCGAACTTGGAACCGCCGTGGCCCCGTTTATGGGACCGACCGTAAGACCGGCCGCCGCTAGCTGCCCAGCGGTGATAGGCGCACCGGAAGCGGGATATGCGCCAGTACCGAACTGTGTAAAGTAAGCCTGGGCATTTGCCGGCAACATGGCTATAAATGTCGGGTCGAATACCTCCGCGCTCTCGGAGGCTGCACTCCGCACGCGCGTAAACTCGGTGCTCTCAGAAATGAACAGCTTGTTCTTGATGATCGGACCGCCGGCCTGAAAGCCAAACATATTTCGAGTGTATATGCCCTTCGGATCCACGATGGACCCGGCGGCGGAGTTGGCTGCGTCGTTTGCGTACGTATTGGCCGTGTATGCTGAGAGGCGGTTGAACTCCCAGACGGAACCGTGGAAAGTGTTGCTGCCCGCTTTCGTGGTTACATTGACCACTCCTCCCGAGGCGCGCCCATACTCGGCCGTGAAGTTGTTGGTAATTACGCTATATTCCTGCACCGCGTCGAGCGGGATCATTTCGCCAACGGAGACACCAAATACGGCCACGTTCTCTACGCCATCCAACAGAATCTCGGTACCCGTTTCGCGCTGCCCGTTGATACTGTAGCCCACACCGCGGCTCGAGAGGTTCTGGCCACCACTGGTGCCGCCGTTGGAGGTGCTATCCCCGCCGCTGACGTTGCCGGAAATCGCAACAAAGTCGTAAGGGTTGCGTGTGAGGCTGGGCAGTTGCGCCATTTGCTGCGTGTCGATGAGCTGCGTAAGTTCCTGCGTCTCCGTATTCACTTGAGTGGCCATTCCGCCCACGACGTCCACTATAATTGAACTCGAACCAACGGTCAGTTGGGCATCAACCGTCGAAATGCCGCCGACAGTGACTTCCACAGTCGTCCGGAAGGTTTCAAACTTCGCGCTCGTGACCGTTACCTGATAATTTCCTGGTGTAAGGCCGGAAATCGAGTACTGACCAACGCTTCCCGTCTGCGCGGTTCGTTCAGCTCCCGTCGTAACACTCTTTGCCCTTACTGTGGCGCCAGCGATGACCGCTCCTGACACATCCTTCACCGTGCCCGAAATCGCCCCGGTCTCCACCTGGGCAAAGACCGAAGTTACGGTCAACAACAAGCCAAGCACTAGACTAAAGAATACTTTTGCCGATCGAGCCATGAGAGTTCTCCTCAAAACGAAAATTTCAATGAAAGCGCTGTCAACTGAGACTTCCATAACGTCCGGCCTCTGGCGTCAAACCAAGACAAGACGTTACAAATGCATCTATGCACTGGCAATCGGTATTCCAAATGGTCCGCCACGAGTTTGGCCGTGGATTATGTAGCAGTTAGAGCAATAAGGGTGGGCCAAGTTTGCTGTGGCAGGCGCAAACCTCTACTGAAAACGGTAGCGTCCCAAGCTCGAGCTATGGAATATGGTAGCCGCATTCCGCAATTTGTCCAGTGTCTTTGGGCTTCGCAGGGGTTGGCTACATCTTTACTAATTCGGAGCGGAGAGTCCAAACTCAAGGGAAGAAATGGCGAAGGCATAGGTCGTCACGTAAGTATGGAGTCGTCGAGTCGTTTGCGGCGGAAGTCGGCTACGTGTTGCACGAAGGCCATGATCAGCGGATGCGGGTTCGCCTCGCGCGACGAAAGTTGCGGTTGGAATAACGTCGCGATGTAAAACAAATGCGCGGGAGATTCGATGGCCCGGCATTCTTCATTGGAGCCGCGGGCTACCACCGGAAAGCCCGCTTCCATCGCCATCCATTCGAACTCGGGATTCAGTTCGTAGTTGCAGAAGAATTCTTCCTCGATCGTTTCCTTTCCGTAAAACGCCGCGAGATAAGAGCCGGGACGCAGGCGGATCTGGTCGACTTTGCCGGAGAGCTTGGGCGCCTTTGGATCGCGGTTGGGAATGGCACAGGCGACCGGATAGATGACGATGTTCCTGGCGTTCGGGTCTTCTTCGGCGGTGGTGG
>PLIC01000047.1 GCA_003139995.1 Candidatus Acidiflorens stordalenmirensis
ATTTAAGCTTGATGCGAACCTTGGGCGAGCAGGGGCAACGAAGCGACGACGCTGTATTTTTGCAGGGCACGGTTGACGGTCGAGCGGTGCAGCGGCCTGCGCTGCTCACTCACGAAAAAACGCCTTGCCGATCGGCTTCATCCTGGCGCGTTGCACGGTTGCGCACGAAATTGGTCACTTTCCCAATTGAGTTCAAGTTTCGCGTTGGTGGTTGTCATCGGTTCGGCTCCTGTGCCTTTGGTGGCATTGAAATAGAATCCATTTTTTGTTCTTTCGACAGGCCGGGTTTTTCCGCGCAGAGAGACGCTGTCAATTCCCGGAGCCCCGGAGGGGTGCCCGAAGCGAAGCGCGGAGCCGCGTTTTGTGCGGCGAGCACTAGAGCTGCAGGGCCGGGATTGACAGGAGGAGCCGAACGGAGCGCGATTGTGGCTGGTCGAAAGGACAAAAGGGACCGAAATCGAATCGCGGAGCGGCTAAGCGGAGCGATGTACCGCTGGTTGTCCTGTTTCCAGCACAGATGCGGTATTCTTTAGTTGAGCCTGGACAGGCATAGAGCATGCCTTTCTGGGCTTGAGTTTTTTGATTGACAAAGTATACAGGCTGTGTATTCTTAAAGTGGCTGACTACTCCATTTCCGAAGCGGCACGTCAGTTGGGAATTCAACGCCGAACGCTTTACAAATGGATTCGTGAAAAGCACGTTCCCGCACCATCTACGCGTGTAGTAGCTGGGACACGACTCCGGTTCTGGACCGAAAAGGGCATGGCCAAACTAAGGCAGTACAAAGCCGCACGATTTTGGGGTAAGGGCAAGAGCAAGGAAAGCAAGAAGAGTTCCAAAGCGTAGCAAAAGTGAGGAAGCGGGACGCGCAGGTGCTTGAACACCGGGCGCGCCCCTGACCAAGCGTCGCACCGGAGGTGCAACGATGGCTGCAATAGAAGTTAACTGGTTCCTTTTCTGCACGCAAGCTTCGCACCGCGTGCGTTCTCCAGAAAGAATAGAGCCGTCTCATCTGTTCGAACATTCCCCGCCGTACGCATAGCCCACACGATTGTTGTCTCTGTTTGATCAGCTCATTCCTATCGCCGGGATACGTGTGTCCGTGCGTCTCAGGTATTTCTTGTTCCGACAGTTCGCAATGAAGGAGGAGTGCGATGCAAAAGGCCCATCTCTACGAAGCAATTCTTTTGGTGAATCGAGGGATAGACGATGCAGTCCGGGGACTGGAATGGCTCAAGCGCGCCAAGGACTCGGGCTTGAACGCGGCGTACTTCGACGAAAAACTGACCCTGTTTGAAATGCACCGCGCTGAGCTCAACGGCTGCTTCTGCAACAACGTCGAGGGCTACGAGCGTCGGGACGAAGGTCGTTTTGCTAAAAGACACCGCGAACACGAAAAGAGAATGTTGGATGAAGTGCGGGTCTATCAGGACCTGCAGGCGATTGAGGAAAGTCGACGCATGGAGGGAAAAGCGCCCAGGGTGCGGTTCCTCAGTAGCGAGGAGCAACAGGCATGGGAGCGGCAGTACCCGAAACCGCCCAGCGACGTTACGAGCGACGTACAGCGTCGCAAGGGAGAACAGGGATGAATCTCCGCCTCTTTCAGGAACTCGTGGAGTTGAACCTGGCATTTGAGCAGGTTCTTCAACATCTCCAACGCATGGAGAAGATGCGGCTCTTCCACAGTGACACAATCCGCTACGCCCGTGCGGACGTGGAAAGCGCACGCGTGGATGCCAACCGTGAATTCTTCGACAACTTCGACGACATTGTCGAGAACGACGCAGTTTGGGCCTACAAATTCCAACGCGAATACAACCGGAAGATCAAAGATCCGGACGACATCTATCTCGAACTCAAGGACTCCGAGGAGAGGCGCAAGAAAAAGGGATTGCCTCCGCGCCTGGTAATCCTGCCCGGCTGGGAGATGTCCGACGAAGAACGTTACGACGAGGAGCAAGCGAAAAAGCGAAAGCGTGCCGGAAACAAGCGTAAGAAAACAGCGAAGAAACGTGAACCGAACCACTCGAAGCCATTACGACGTGCAACAGGCCATGCACAAACCAACTCCAGGCCGACGCAGAAAAAGGGGGGCGACCAATGAAGAAACGGAAAGCACCGGAGACGCAAGGGGCGCGTTTACCCTCCCCCAGAAGCCGGTATCCCGGTGTCCACGGTAAGGTCGTGGATTGGGCCGAACACGTTTTTGAGGAAGGCATGCTCTATGTCCGCGTCCGCTTCACCGACAAGACCGAGCTGTGCTGGGTTCTCCAGACGGCTCACATAATCCTCGAAGCGGACCTGAGCGACTGGAAAACCGGGAACTGCAAGCAACTGAAACTATTCGTAGAGAACGAAAGCGATTGGGGCGCGTGACGCACCACAATATCGAGGGGAAGACACGAAACGGACTTTCAAACACGCTAAGGGCATGGCGAAACTAACTATTAGATCGCGCGATAGAGCGTGGCTCAGGGATCAGGTTTTGATCCGTGCCGGTAGCCGCTCGTGTCGCGCACATGAAATCCGGCCCTCTCGTAGAACCCGATGCGCAGCTTCAGGCCGGGGCATATCGCTTGATCGAGATGCTCCGTGCTTGCACTCGCATTTTCGCCACGTCATAGGCGAGCTGCATCCGGAGAAGGTGATCCATGTCCGGGCCGAACGCCTTTTCGATGCGCAGGGCCATTTCCGGCGTCAGCGCGGCCTTGCCGTGCAGAAGATCGGAGAGCGTAGCGCGGCGCACTTTCAAAATCTCCGCCGCCTTCGACACGGTGAGGCCGAGAGCTTCGATGACTTCGGTTCTTATCAGGTCGCCCGGATGGGGCGGGTTCTTCATAGGCATTTCGGCCTCCTAGTGGTAGTCGATCAGGTCAATATCGCTGGCGGTGTTTGTCTGTTCGTCGTNNGGTCGCCTTTAAGAGGATGCAGCTTCCAGCCAGGGAACCGACCGAGCTGCTCCAACATCTCGGCGGTTTCGAGGGCGAACAGAAGCTTGCGCAGCTTGTCGGCCATCGCGGACGGCACCCCCTTGGCGTTTCCGTCCTCATGGAGCTGCCTTAGCCCTTTGTGCCGAAAGCGGACAAGTTGCATGTTATCCCTTCACTATTCCAGTATGTACGGTTATGCCGTACACGTCAAGCGATTTATTGTGGAAGGGAAAACCCGCACAGAATCTCCGCAATTGACTACAGGTAGCGGGCCTGCAAGTACAAGGGGGATAACCACGCGAACGCGCAGAAATGTCGGGTTCGATCTCGGGATCGGGGCACCGAAGGCCGCTCGGATAGCCGGACATAAAGGGCGTTATGTGGCACTAAATGAGGAAAGCTGGTAGGCTTCACTCGATGGAAGACCCTCGGCTTGAATTGACTCTGATCCGCGCAGCAGATGATCCGCCATTGCGGAACCAAGCCTACCAGCAGGAGCTTCGGAACTTCAAAGAGTCTCTCCAATCACAGGGGTTCAAGGTCTCGTTCACCATCGACTTGATAGAAGCTGCGGCTGGCGATTCACAGGCCACCTACTTGGGCGGTTTTATAATCCAGCTCATGCACAGCCCGCTTGCGGGTGTGATCGCAGCCGCCGCGGGCGCGTGGCTCCATGCCAGATACGGCCGCAAGGTACGTCTCAAAGTCGGCGACATCGAGGCGGAGGCACAAACCGAGAAGCAGGTACAGAGGCTATTAGAGCAGGCCGAGGAATTCCAAAACCGCAACAAATCTAAGGTCATCCATGAGCCGTGATTTAATCACCATTGAAAACACGGGCGGGGGCGAGCTTCCGGCGCTGATTGCCGGGGCAGGGAAGCGGGCCGCCTGGCGCTTCGTCGAGTTCTTCACCGTCAACATCCGCAACCAGAACACACGGGCCGCTTACGGGCGGGCTGCCGCTGCCTTCCTGCGCTGGTGCGAGGGGCAGGGCATCAATCGGCTTGAAGACGTGCAGCCGGTCCATGTGGCAGCGTATATCGAGCGATTGCAGGGTGAGCGGTCGGCTCCCACGGTCAAGCAGCATCTCGCCTGTATCCGCATGTTGTTTGACTGGCTCGTGACCGGGCAGGTGATCCCCACGAATCCCGCGCACTCCGTCCGGGGGCCGCGCCATTCGGTGAGCAAGGGGTCAACGCCGGTGCTTGCCTCCGAAGAAGCAAGTACACTGCTCGGCGGCATGGACGTATCGAGCGTCGTGGGGCTGCGCGACCGCGCCATCATTGCGGTGATGACATACACCTTCGCCCGCGTCAGTGCCGTCGTGGGTTTAAAGGTCGAGGATTACTACTCGCAGAAAAAACGTTGGTGGCTCCGGCTCCATGAGAAAAACGGCAAGGTCAACGAAATGCCGTGTCATCACAAGCTGGAAGAACATCTCGACGCCTACATTCAAGCGGCTGGCATCGAAGACGACCGCAAGGGGTGGCTGTTCCGCTCTGCCATCCGCAAAACCAAAAAGCTCACCGCGTCTCCGATGACGCGCAAGGACGTCTGGTGCATGGTGCGCCGCCGTGTTTCCGATGCGGGAATTGAAACCGCGATCGGCTGCCACAGTTTCCGCGCCACCGGCATCACGGATTACCTCACCAACGGCGGCCGCATCGAGGTCGCGCAAAAAATGGCCGGGCACTCGAACGCCAAAACCACTGGACTTTACGACCGGCGTAACGATGACGTAAGCGTGGGCGAAGTCGAGAGGATTGGGATTTAGGTGTTGGTGAAGTGCTGACGTGCATCGGGTCAGGGTGTTCGCTCCGGGAAGTAGTACCCGCCAAAGTGTAGCGATTGTTGGCCGAGTCGTAGCTAAACGTCTGCGCCCAAACCGACCCATACCCGAAAGTCCATGCTTCACTTACGCGGGGCAGAGGTGTGCGCGATGCAGCGACAGATCAGCGAGAGACTCGCTTCGTGGAAAGAAATCTTCTGGGGGAAAGCTGTGGGGATAGCTGCTGCCTTTTGGCTCATCCTCGGCGCGTGGGACTTATTCAAGAGCGAATTCCTGCCCGAACAGTATCAGTCATGGACAGTCGTAAAATTAACGCCGCATCTATCGTGGCGCACGTGGATCATTCTTCTACTGGCAACCTTGCTGCTGGTGTTGTTGGAGGGTGCGCACGCTGCGATGCAAAAACGAGATAAAGCAAATGCAGAATTAATGTTAAAGCTGGCCGGGACACTGAACAGGCAAAAGGAAACGAGGAACGCCTTCGCAAAGTTGATGGACGAGGGCAACACCTTGAATCTTCACATGTACAAGAGTAAGGCCCGCGAAGAATTCGATGCTCTAGATGCACAAATGTACGATTGGGTAACCCGTACATTTACGGCCCTCAACGAGTCTGGTCTGGACACTGACGCCAGAGCTTTTTGTTACTCCGGCAACGAACCATCCTCCGACCAGATTAAAGCCGTCGTCCGTGATCCTTGTCAGCCATGGAAACAGTACCCCATGGCCAAGCTCGCGATCTACAGGGCAAAACTCCAAGAAATTGTGAAATGCAGGAATCTGTGATCCTACTTCTGTGGCGGGATTACGGACGTTGGGGCAGGGAGTTCATTGCTTCAACTCTTCTTTCAAGGCGGCGTTCTGCTTCTCGATTAACTTGGGGAGATCGTCGATCAGCTTGTTGCACTCAGCAATGTGTTTGGGACCCATCTCGCCAGCATCGGCGCAGGATTTATTCGTCTCGGCGTTTTTGTAGGCTGGATTGTTTGCCAGCACGTTGCAGGAAGCTTCAAGTCGGGCCTCATTCACGCAGAATTCGTAAGTCAACTTGGCGAGATGGAGCTGCGCAAGCCCAGCCTCAGTCCTGCCGAATCGGGTAAGTCCGCTGGTGTAATAGTCATCCGCTTCAGTGATTTTCGCCTGCGCGGTTGCGTTGTCCCAAGTCTTAGCTAGTTCGTACCCATGCTTGGATTCTTGAGAAACTGCTGGTTGAGCGTCTTTAGAAACTTCCGGTTGAGAAACCTGCTTCGAGCAAGCGGTCAAGGACAGAGCGGATAGAAGCAGCGCTGCAAGTAAGGTGTTCACTGGTGAAGTCGAGGGGTGGCGCG
>PLIC01000190.1 GCA_003139995.1 Candidatus Acidiflorens stordalenmirensis
TCTGTGAGACATTCGGGCTAATCGCGCGGACTAGTCGTGCAGAACTACACCAAGCAGCGAGCTGTGGACCTGCAACCCGCCTTCCGGGCCGCCGGAGTAATCGACAAAACCCAGTTTCCTGAACCGGTTCATAAAAAAGCTCACCCGTGAACGAGTGGTCCCGACCATCTCAGCCAAAGTCTCCTGACTGATTTTGGGGACCACAGGCTCGGGCACACCTTCCTTGCCAAAATGAGCGAGCAGAAGAAGCACTCGAGCGAGCCGCTTTTCGCTGGAGTTAAACAACTGGTCGACCAGATCCTCTTCATAACGGATATTCCGCGCCAGCAAATACGCCACGAACAGATCGGAAAACGTGTGTTCGCCGTGCAGCGCATGTATCATCGCTTTCTTTTCGATCCGCAGAATTTCACAATCCGTCATGGCAGCCGCGGATCCCATGCGCCGAGCCTGACCTGCCAGCGCGCCTTCGCCAAAGAAGTCTCCGTCCGTCAACATGCCGATGGTCGCTTCTCTGCCCGTCTTGGAGACGACAGTAAGGCTCACTCTGCCTTTTTGGATATAGAAGACCGCGTCCGCTGTATCCCCCTGCGCGAAGATTCTCTGCTTCTTGGCGAAAGTCAGGTTCTTCCTGCCCTCGCCAATGGTTGCGAGGAAGGTCGTGGGATTGAACTCGCTGACCTTCTTATTCGCTGGTGAATTGGGACCCATTTGTAACAATTCTAATCCTAAAACGTATTTCTTTCCCATGAATTTGTGACGCAGCAGCGCCAAGCTCCTTCTGGTTGGGGGTTCTGAGAGTGAGCCATTCTGCACAGTACTTCGACAGAAGATGGACGAGACTCGGAGCTGCGAGGAGCAGCGGGTTCGTCAAACCATGCGGCCTACCGCTTGAGTCAGGAGCTTACCCAGACATGAGCATGAAAGCAAAGGCCTATCTCGTGGGTGGCGGCATCGGATCCATGGCTGCCGCCGCCTTCATGGTCCGCGACGGCTGCCTGCCAGGCGGAAATATTTCGATTCTCGAAGTGGCACCTGTCATGGGCGGAAGCCTGGACGGCGCCGGAGACCCCGCCAGCGGGTATTCATTGCGCGGCGGACGCATGTTGACAACCGACAACTACGAATGCACCTGGGACCTTTACAAGTCGATTCCCTCTCTCAACAACGAAGGCAAGACGGTATTCGACGAAACCGTGGAGTTCAACGAGAAGCACCCGGCGAATTCGATGGCGAGGTTGGTGGACCGCCGTCGCGCGAAGGTCCCGGTGACTTCGATGGGGTTCTCCATGCAGGACCGCTTGGAATTGCTGAAGCTCAGCAATGCCAGCGAAGATGAGTTGGGCGCAAGTTGCATTACCGACTGGCTTTCGCCCGGGTTCTTTGAGACTGACTTCTGGTACATGTGGGCCACCACATTCGCCTTTGAGCCTTGGCACAGCGCGGTTGAATTCAAGCGTTACCTGCACCGCTTCATGCTGGAGTTTTCCCGCATTGAAACTCTTGCGGGCGTCAAGCGGACCATCTACAACCAGTACGACTCCATGGTTCTTCCCTTGCAAACGTGGCTCGCAGCCAAAGGCGTCCGTTTGGTCGCGGATTGCAAGGTGACAGACCTCGATTACAAGACCGAAGACGGTAAGTTCGTAGTAACCGGCATCCATTGCCTGCGGCAGGGCAAAAGCGAAGTGATAGCCGTGAATGACGGCGACCTTGTCTTCATGCAAAACGGCTCCATGACCGATGCTTCCAGCTTGGGTTCGATGACGAGCGCGCCCAGGAAGCTGACCAAAGTGGAGAGCGGCGGTTGGACCCTCTGGGAAAAGCTGGCGGAGGGCCGGCCTGAGTTTGGCAATCCCGCGGCCTTTAACAGTTGCATCGCGCAGTCTTGTTGGGAGTCGTTCACCGTCACTCTGAAGGATCCCGCCTTCTTCGACAAGATGTTTCAGTTCACTGGCAACCAGCCGGGCACGGGCGGGCTGGTGACGTTCAAGGACTCGAATTGGACGATGTCCATTGTCCTGGCCCATCAGCCCCACTTTCTGAACCAGCCTGCCGGCGTGCAGGTGTTCTGGGGATACGGGCTGTTTCCGGACCGGGTCGGCAATTTCGTTCCGAAGCCGATGGACGAGTGCAATGGCGCGGAAATTCTGCGGGAACTCTGCGGCCACCTGCGATTCGATCTGGAAACCACTGCATCGGCCAACTGCATTCCTTGCAGAATGCCTTATATCACCAGTATGTTCATGCCCCGCATGCGCAGCGATCGACCGCTGCCGGTGCCTCGCGGCTCGAGAAATTTCGCGTTCCTCAGCCAGTTCGTCGAAATTCCGGATGACACCGTCTTTACGGTAGAGTATTCGGTGCGAGCGGCCCAGATGGCGGTCTATGAGTTGCTTCGCATCGAGCGCAAGGTCCCACCCGTGACACCGCACGACAAATCGCTTCGAGCGGAGTGTGAGGCGTTGATCAAGGCGTTTAAGTGATCCCCCGACTTGTTAGCTTGGATTATTCATGACGAGTTTGGAGAGAATCGAGAGGGGCGCGGCTGAAGCTGTGCCCTTTCCAGCATTCTCGCCTCATCAACGGGGATTAGGGTCGGCCAGTCCAGTGTTGCCGGCCTGTTACTTTTCCTCGGCCGCCAAGCGCCGGGCTGGATGCGGCTCGGTGCGGGGCAGCCCAGTGTTGAGCTCGCACTTCTCTCGCGGCCTGGCGCCACAAGTGGGACAACGAACAAGCAGGGCTTGTTCCTGTTCAGCTTTCATGACTCCATGATGCAGGATTGCCCGGCAACAAGCTGGTCAATTGTGACCGTTTTGTGTTTCGCGCCGCTGCTGCCTCGATGAAGTGGCCGGATTGTGCGGCAGTCATGAGCGGAGCCGAAATGTTGAGTCTGGTTAGAATTGCCCAGTTCCATTCCGAATGCTTCGCTAGACTTTTCGAAAAAAAGCGCGTCCTGCCCGTCCGTTGCTAATTATTGAGCAGTGTTGGCCGGCCTACAGTCTGTTCCTCCCCGGGACCTTGCCGGACGCTGCAGATGTGCGGGGGTTTGAGCCCTTAGCTTTGCTTCATTACGCTGGGCCGGCTTCACATGGAGTACAAAGTGAACAGTCGCCAACAGAAAGTGAGGCCCGTCAGACTTGGCCACGAGCGCATCTACGGATTTTAGAGCATCGGCGGGTAATTCCACGTGATCGGCCAGCATGACAATGGGTACCTCCGGCCGGACGTGTTTAATCTCATCGGCGATGGTTGCGCCATCCAGGAGGCCCAGGTGGTACTCGAGGACAACTGCATCCACGGACCGCGACATGAAAAGCCGCAGACCATCGGAACCGTTGGTAGCGGTTGCCAGTTCGTACCCGTTTTCCTTCAACAAACTCAGTTGAGCCGGATCCCGGTGTATACACAGCAGAGTGCTGTTGGTAGCCATGCCGGTAATATACATAAGCGGGCTACCCGCAATTCTGTTCAAAATTGCTCACTCCGAGGGGTAAAGGAAAGCGCCGGTGAAAACGCGTTCCTCAACGGAGTTTCACCCCGGGTCCCAGGGAGCGCATCACCGCCCGTGTGCTTCCGGCATATTTCAAAGCTGTGCAATTTTGAACAGACATCCAATTGGCGCCGATGTAGATTATTTGAAATTGAAAAGAGGAGATGTGGAGGAGATGTGAAGGAGCTAGGCGGTCTCCCCCGACCCGTGTCGTTTTTGCTCCTTATGGTGGCGCAGTAGCAGAGAGGCTGCGCCACATCTCCCTGGCTGCTCAGGAATGATCCGGCGCGTGAATCTGCAAGAGGGAGTCTCTATATCTGGTCAATTTTGACCAGTCCGCAAGTCCACTTTCGTTGAATACTGACAAGAGGCAAATTGTGCCAGTGGACGAAGACACCCGGCTGGAACAAGTGACTAGACCAGCCATCATGGTCTCAAACCAGTGCCGGTGACCGCTCGGGCTCATCTGAAAAGTTGCCCCTTTCAGCACCTGTTCTCACCACATGAGGGACGAATGTCGCTAACAAACGCCGCGTTTCCCGAGGGGGTCTTGGAAATTGTTTCCCCGCGCCCCGTGGAACAAGACGAGTTGTCAGCGGCTCGCCCAACATTGCAATCGAAACCATCGCTACCGAGTCGAATCGCGGTGATCGGGAATTATCTTCCGCGGCAATGTGGAATCGCTACGTTCACCACAGACTTGTGCGCGGCCATAGCCTCGGAGTACGGAACAGCTCGATTGTTAGCGCTGCCGGTAAACGACACGGAGCAAGGATACGACTATCCCGCGCGGGTGAGATGGGCGCTCGCCCAGGACGATGTGAAGTCGTATGAAGAAGCGGCTGAATTTCTGAACTTCAACAATATCGACATGGTGTGTCTGCAGCACGAGTATGGAATCTTCGGTGGCGAGGCCGGAAGCCATATTCTGCATCTGTTGCGCGCCTTGAAGATGCCCGTGGTGACCACGCTGCACACGGTTCTGCGCGAGCCAAATCCTAACCAACTGATGGTCATGGAAGAGATCGCAGAGCTTTCAGATCGCCTCATTGTCATGAGCCAGCTCTCATCCCAGTTCTTGCAGGAAATCTTCAAAGTGCCCGGAAGCAAGATCGACATGGTTCCGCACGGCGTTCCAGACCTGCCCTTTCTCGATCCCAATTTCTACAAGGATCGCTTCGGCGTGGAAGGAAAAGCGGTGTTGCTCACGTTCGGCCTGCTCTCACCGAACAAGGGAATCGAAAACGTCATTCAAGCGTTGCCGCAGATTTTGTCCAAACACAACAATGTTGCTTACATTGTTGCCGGCGCGACCCACCCTCACATTCTCCGCCGCGAAGGGGACAGGTATCGAGCCAGCTTGCAAGCTCTGGCCAAAAAAGTGGGAGTGGAATCGCAAGTCATTTTCCACGACCGCTTCGCTAGCCCTGAGGAAATGGCCGAGTTCATTGGCGCCGCCGATATCTATATCACTCCTTATCGCTATGAGGAGCAGGTGGTTTCCGGAACGCTTGCTTATGCTTTAGGTGCAGGCAAGGCCATCATCTCGACTCCCTATTGGCACGCGATTGAATTGTTGGACGACCGCCGGGGCGCGCTGGTCCCGTTCCAAAATCCCGGCGCTATCGCACACAAGGCAATCGAACTCTTAGATACCCCTGCAATACGCCATGCCATGCGTAAGCGCGCTTATGTGTTCGCGCGCGATATGGTCTGGAAAAGAGTCGCGCAAGGTTACATGGAAAGTTTTGCCCGGGTGCGCAGCGACCGCATGGAGAGTCCTCGCGTTCAGTTCTCGGCTCGCATCACCCCGAAATCGCTGAATGAGCTGCCCGAATTAAAACTTAATCACGTAAACGCGCTGACCGATGACACGGGAATGCTGCAACACGCGATCTTTACCATCCCCAATCGAGCCGAGGGCTATACCACCGACGACAACGCTCGCGCACTTATTCTCACAGTCCTGCTGGCGCAACTGGGTAAAGATCAGGATAGGAAGGCAGATTCAGTTAGCCCGGATTTCTCGCACTGCCATTTGTCGTTCCTGGAGCATGCGTTCAATCCAGCGAAGGGTAGATTCAGAAACTTTCTAGGCTACGATCGCCAGTGGAACCAACCTGAAGGCTCCGAAGACTGTCATGGGCGCGCGTTGTGGGGACTGGGAACGGCTCTAGGCCGGTCCGAAGATCGGGGATTCAGGTGTGCTGCCGGGCGTCTGTTCGAGTTTTCCCTTCCCGCGGCGGTGGAATTCAGCAGTCCTCGTGCCTGGGCCTATACGCTGCTCGGAATTCAGGAATACCTCAATTCGTATCCTGGAGACCGCGACGCACAGAAAGTGAGATCCGTGCTCAGCCGGCGATTGCTCGAAATGTACGAGTCGATCCGCAGCCCGGATTGGAAGTGGTTCGAGAACGTTCTCGCCTACGCCAACGCCAGGTTACCCCAAGCCATGCTGCTCGTGGGATCGGCTTGCTCGGATGATCGCATGGTTTCCGCCGGTCTCGAAGCACTGGAGTGGCTGTCGAAAACACAGCATTGCGAAATCAACCACCACTTTGTGCCGATCGGGTCGCAAGGCTTTTATCACCAGGGTGGGGGGAAAGCCCGCTTCGATCAGCAGCCGATTGAGGCCGCCGGTGCGGTTTCTGCGTGTCTCGAAGCGTACCGCGTAACTGGCGACAGCCACTGGCGCAACGAAGCCTGGTCGGCATTCAACTGGTTCCTTGGCGACAACGATCTGCAGCTTCCTCTTTATGATTCCGTCACAGGCGGCTGCCGGGACGGCTTGCATCCCGAACGCGCCAATCAGAATCAGGGAGCGGAATCAACGCTGTCGTTTTTGATGGCACTCCTCGAAATGCGCTCGCTGCAAGAATCTGAAAGGCCGGAAAACCCGTCATGACCGCTCCCGAAACAACCATTCTGAACGTCCAAAGCACGCACTACCCGCCGCTGCTTCTGCGTCACCCCGGCAACCCCATCCTGACGGGCAAGGATTGGCCGTACTCCATCAACAGCGTGTTCAATGCCGGCGCAACTTTATTGCCGGATGGAACCACTCTGCTCCTATGCCGCGTCGAAGACCGGCGCGGCTTGTCGCATCTTTGCGCCGCGCGCTCTCGAAACGGCGTCGATGGGTGGCAAATTGATAGCGAACCGACCTTGATGCCCAGCTCGAGGGAGTATCCGGAGGAAATCTGGGGCATTGAGGATCCTCGCATCACTTTCGTGCCCGAACTGCAACAATACGTGGTCACTTACACTTCTTACTCGCGTGGCGGCCCCGGAGTATCTCTGGCACTAACCAAGGACTTCCGGAGCTTCGAGCGCTACGGCGTCATCATGTCACCCGACGACAAAGATACCGCGCTTCTGCCTCGGAGAATCAATGGATACTGGGCGCTTATTCATCGGCCGATGACGACACTCGGAGCGCACATGTGGATTTCCTACTCTCCTGACCTCCGCCATTGGGGCAGGCACAGGCTCATGCTGGAAGCGCGCCGCGGCGCCTGGTGGGACGCAAACAAAATTGGGTTGTCGGCGCCGCCCATCGAGACTTCCAGGGGATGGCTCGTCTTCTACCACGGGGTACGGCAGACGCCTTCAGGCTGTCTGTATCGACTGGGCTTGGCCCTTTTCGATCTTGAGAATCCGGAAAAATGCCTGCTGCGAGGGGATTCGTGGATCTTTGGGCCGGAGGCCGAGTACGAACGCCGCGGCGACGTCGACGATGTCGTGTTCCCGTGTGGATACACGATGAACCCCGATGGCGACACGATCAATATTTACTACGGAGCCGCCGATTGCTCAATTGCCCTGGCTCGCGCTAGCGTGCGCTCTCTACTAGATTGGCTGGATGCCAATGGAAGTCGCGAGCGCCGGCATCGAGCGGAGGATTTATAAAAACCACTGCTTCGGACTTTCCGGTTTTCCTTCGGGTGCCGTCACCGCCAACGGAGTGGTGTGTTCACGATCAAGAAACGGACGTACCAAGTTTGCTTGGAGTGTGGACGGGAATTTGAGTATTTCTGGGCGCTGATGCACGCCATACGGTCGAACGTAGCCCATAGTCCCGATACGTCACTAAACAGCATTGGACCCGCTGAAACACTGGTGATTTGATCGGGTCGCGGCCCAGGCATCGCAGGCCTAATCTCCAGATGTGAGCTATCTTGCTCAGACACGAAAGTCTACACCTGTCATTCTTTATCCTCCTGAGTGTGCAGACGGAGCCGCGACTGCTGATTCGTGGCTCTCATTCTTAGGTCGCTGCCGGTAGGGTCCCCGATCGAGTCCCGGCCAAGCGACCACATCCAGCCAATCGGCATTCTTCATCCGTGTGTACGCTGCGAAACATTGCGGCGAAACACGATTCGACCCTAAAAAGTCTCGAACATCGAAATTGGGGCAACAACTCCAGGCGGATGAGAGGAGTTAGCCCGCACAAGAAGGAAGGTCAAAACTTATGCCTCTAATTCAACTGTTGGAAGTTCTTATCGTGGTGGGTGTCCTCCTGTGGCTGGTGAATCGGTTCATTCCCATGCAGGGAACCATCAAGTCAATTTTGAACGGCGTCGTGATCATCGCCGTGGTTCTGTGGCTGCTGAATGTCTTTGGACTCTTTCACTCCCTTTCCGGAATCCACATCGGAACGTAAAGGATGACGTAAGGAAAACCGGCCAACAAGGCTGAACCACCAGCACCAGATCGACACAGCGCAACACGGCAGATATCTGCCAAAGGAGGTACTTTGAAGACTAAGCTTTTGTTGGCAGTCGGAATCACCTTCACTTTAAGCGCGTTTGCTCAAACCAATACTCAAACAACCATTGTCGTCGAGCCCATAAGGCCGACACCTATATTCCGAGTGAACGTGGTGAGCCGTAGCGTGCAGGCCGTGAACTACAGGTATCGCAGCGGAGCCACCAAGCTGGATTTCGCGGGCACCGACTTAATGCCCTCAGCGAACGGTGAAGCGAAGGTGAACAGCAAGCCGGGATCCATTGAGATTGAAGCGGAATTTGGCAACCTGCAAAAACCGACGACTTTTGGCAATGAGTATCTGACCTACGTTTTGTGGGCGATTTCGCCCGAAGGCCGGGCAGTGAACGTGGGCGAAGTGTTGGTAGGCGACAACCAGCGCAGCAAGCTCCACGTGACTACGGATCTCCAGGCTTTCGCTCTGATCGTTACCGCGGAACCTTATTATGCGGTGCGGCAGCCGAGCAATGTGGTTGTGCTTGAAAATGTGGTTCGCGAGAACACCAAGGGAACTACGGAAGCGGTAAATGTAAAGTATGAACTGATGGCGCGGGATGGCTATATTCCCACCGGCTACAAATTCGACCCGGTAGTCCTGAATGCCAGGTTACCGTTGGAATTTTTCGAGGCGCGGAATGCCCTGCGCATCGCTCAATCCGAGGGGGCCGAACAGTATGCCAGGGACACCTATCAGCACGCTGTCCAGTTGATGAACAATGCCGATGAGTATGCCACAAGAAAGCACGTTGAGGACAAGCCGCTGATCGCAGTTGCCCGCGAGGCAGTGCAGACTGCCGAAGATGCGCGTGCGATCGCAGTCAAGAAACTGGACGAGATACGGCTGGCCAACGAACGTCAGGCTTCGAGCGACGCACAGGCACAATCGCAGGCGCAAGCCGACAATGCGATTCGACAGAAAGACCAAGCCCAGTCCGACACGGCGAACGCTCTAGCGGAAAAGACTCAGGCCGAGTCTGACGCGGCAAAAGCACGCGCCAACGCTGCGGAAGCACAAGCTGCGACCGCGCAGGCCAAATCAGATATGGCGAACAGCCAGGCTGCGTCAGCCAATGCAGTCTCCGCAGCCCAGGCTGATGCAGAGCAGTCTCGTTTAGCTGCGCAGCAAGCACAGCAGAGCGCGCAACAAGCGGAAACCGACAAAGCGGCCATGCGGGCGCGATTGTCCGAGCAGTTGAATTCCATTCTTCAGACTCGCGATAGCGCGCGCGGGCTCATCGTCAGCATGTCCGACGTATTGTTTGACACCGGAAAATACTCGTTGAAGCCGGGTGCACGGGAGAAGCTGGCGAAGGTCGCCGGTATTCTGCTCGCCTACCCTGCGCTCAACATTGAAGTCGGCGGCTACACGGACAATGTGGGCAGCGATGAAATGAATCAAACACTGTCTGAGAATCGTGCTAGATCCGTGCGCGACTACCTTGTGCAACAGGGGGTATCGACGAATTCGGTTTCGGCCAGAGGTTTCGGCAACAGTCTGCCGGTAGCCTCCAACGATAACTCCGCCGGTCGGCAGCAGAACCGGAGAGTTGAACTTCTCGTGTCCGGCGAAGCCATCGGCAGCCCGGTCAACGCGACAACGGGAAACTTGCAGTAGAGCAGGCGTACGTAGCGATCAATAATGGAGGCAACACCCATGAAGTTAGTTGGAGTTATCAGCACAGCAGTTCTGTCTTTGGCCCTAGGAGCCGCTGCTCCGGCGTTCGCCCAGCAGGAGCAGCACGATCAGCAGGAAGAACAGAAAGCCCAGCCTGCCCAGGACGAGAAAAAAGCGCAACCAGCTGAACCCGCAAAGCAAGAGGAGAAAACCGCGCAGCCGCAGGAGAAGAGCACCAAGCCGGCAGAGAAGAACGCACAACAGGAGAAGAACACCAAGCCCGAAGAGAAAAACGCACAGCAGGCTAAGCCTGAACAGCAGGCGAAGCAAGCCGGTGGGGGCCGCATTCCCGCGGACCGTTTCAAGGCCAATTTTGGACGGGAACACACGTTTCATGTCAGCCAAGGCGATTACAGTAATCGCCGCTTCCAATACGGCGGATATTCGTTCGGATTCGTTGACCCGTGGCCAAGCAACTGGCTCTACACGCAGGACGTTTTTGTTGTCGAGATTAACGGCGTGTACTACCTGTGCAACGCATCGTTTCCTGGTGTTAACCTTGCACTCAGCTTCACACTATAGCGGCCCGCTCTTAAGGGCGCGACCAGCTTAAGTACTATCGGCGCGGGTCCAGTGTTTGGGCCCGCGCCGCTTTTTGTCCGGCGCCAGCAAAAGTGCTGTTTCGGGAAAACTCACGAAAAGTGAGCAGTAGTGCACAGTTTTGGCAGTGCGTCCGTGGAATCCTTGCATCGACGCGTCGCCGTTCAATCCACGCAGCCCGCAGCAGCTAAGGTACAACCGGGCAATCGAAGGATGATCTGGCAAGGTGATTCAAAATGCGCACCATCCATTTGCTGTTGCTCGCACTTCTGATACTGGCCATACCGGCCGCCTCGTTCGCGCAGTTCGGCGTGTCGATCACGATCGCTCCGCCCGCGCTGCCTGTGTACACGCAACCCATGGTCCCCGCGGACGGTTATTTGTGGACGCCCGGTTACTGGGCTTATGGCGATGAAGGCTATTTCTGGGTGCCGGGTACGTGGGTCGAGCCGCCCGCCGTTGACCTGCTCTGGACTCCCGGTTATTGGGGTTGGGGCGGCAACGCCTTTGCCTGGAATGAAGGCTACTGGGGCCCCACTATCGGCTTCTACGGCGGCGTGAACTACGGCTTCGGCTACGGTGGTGTCGGCTATGAAGGCGGATATTGGAACAACGGGGCCTTCAACTACAACCGCTCGGTGAATAACGTGAACGTCACGAACATTCACAATGTTTACAACAAGACCGTAATCAACGAAACCACGGTGAACCATGTCAGCTATAACGGCGGCGAGGGTGGAATTACCGCCCGCCCGAGCGCTGCAGAAGAGACCGCGGCGCACGAGCAACACAGATCGCCAACGGCGCTGCAAACCCAGCATGTGCACGCTGCCAGTACCAACCACGCGCTCCTGGCGTCCGTGAACCACGGGCGGCCGGCAATCGCTGCAACTGCGAAGCCTGCGGAGTTTAGCGGTCATGGGGTGGTCGCGGCCAAGCAGGCGGGAGCACCTTACAAGGCACCCGCGAATAAAGCCGCTGCAACTCGCACGACTGAGAATAAAGCGGCTGCGAATAAAGCCGCTGCGACTCGCACGACTGAGAATAAGGCAGCCGAGAACAAGGCCGCTGCAACTCGCACGACTGAGAATAAGGCAGCCGAGAATAAAGCCGCTGCAACTCGCACGACTGAGAATAAGGCAGCTCATTCGCAGCCTGCAGCTCGTCAACAGACTGCACCTCGGCCTGCGGCTCGCCCGGAGAGCACTTCTCGTCCAGCACCTGCAGCTCGTGCGCAGCCTGCTCCTCGTCAACAGGCCGCACCTCGCGCTCAAGCCGCGCCCCGTGCGCAGAGTGCGCCGCATCCGGCGAAAGAAGCTCCTCCTGCCGAAGAGCGCCCTCATCAATAGCGAGTTGACTGCAGCATATTGCGTCAGGTCGCTCGAGGTACAAGAAAGTCGATTAACTCTTAATATTGGTGCGGGCCCACTTCTAGGGCTCGCGCCATTTCCTTTCTGGCTGTACGCAGCGTCGCGGAGATGCAATCCACCCGCTGTCATCGCCCGCATCCCCCAAGAGAGCGCTAATTCAGCCCTTTCGACCTATTTTTTACTTTGAGCAGTTTTGACCATTAAGAAACCGGCGGAACGCCTATAACAAAAACTAGCTCTCCCTCAATGTTGTTTTTCCGGTGCAAAACTTGAGGATCGGGGGCGCAGCGCTGGGATCAGACAGAATCAATGCCGCCCCTTCGGGGAGTGACGTTTGAGCGTCGTCTCAGTGCGGGGAAAAGGAGTGAAACATGCTTGGAACCATATTGATCGTGATTTTGGTCTTAGCACTCTTTGGTGCGCTGCCACGATGGCCGCATAGCAGAGACTGGGGTTATTACCCGAGCGGAGGATTGGGGCTGATCCTCTTGATCGTCGTCATTCTCCTGGTTCTCGGTCGCATTTGAACCATGCGTTACCCGGCAATCTCGTCAGGCTCTGCTTGCGAATAAGATCGCCGGCTGGCCTCACCGGTTGTAATCGAAAAACAAGTCGGGAGTCTGGAACGATCGGAATAGTGTTTCGCCACAATACTTTAAGAACAGGGTTGGAAAAGGAGAACTAATGATGACGACAAATGAGCAGAATAAGTGTGCGCACCTGCCATGCCGGTGCTTGGTGCAAGCTGGCGACAAATACTGCAGCCAAGCCTGCAAGGAAGCGGGATCCGAGGACGTCGAGATTGCGTGCCAGTGCGGCCATGGAGGTTGCCCGCTTACTGCATGAAAGAACAGTAACCTTTTGGTGTGCAGGGTGGATCTTAGATTAACCAAGGAGATCTCGACATGAAGATGCGCGGACTCATGCTTTTGTTGCTGGCAATTGCGGGCGTGACCGTCCTACCACCGTTGGCCATGGCGCAATCACCGGCCGATTCGCGAGACTCTTCCGGCGCTGTTGCAAGCACAACTCCGGCGCAACCAGATCTGACGTACATGCGTCCGACGCAGAAAACGAAGCTCCGTAACTACGCTTTCGACGCTTTCGGCCCTTATCCCATCGTCGGCGCAGGGCTCGCGGCTGGTATGCACCAGGCGTACAACTCCCCGCCTGAATGGAAACAAGGCGCGGAGGGTTACGGCAAGCGAATCGGGTCCGACTTCGGCATCGCAGCGGTAACTACGACGACGCGCTATGCGCTTTCGGAAGCCTTCCACGAAGACGCGTTGTATTACCGCTGTGAGTGCAAAGGTGTGTTTCCGCGGCTTAGACATGCCGTAATTTCTACCTTCACAGCGCGCCGCGGCGACGATGGCCATCGCGTCTTTTCCATCCCTGCTCTGGTCGCTCCGTATGCCGGAACCATGACCGCCATCTATGGGTGGTATCCCGGGCGCTACGATGCCATGGATGGTTTTCGGATGGGCAACTACAGCTTGCTGTGGTATGCAGGTGGAAACGTCGCCCTGGAATTCCTTTATAGCGGACCACACTCATGGCTTTCTCGCATGCATATGAACAATCGGCACGGAGCGCCAGATCCGGGTTCAAATCCGTGATCAACCGGAAATCCAGGGCGCTCGCAGGCATGGATCCTCCACTTCCGGGACTGCGGGCCTCACTTTTGTTCCCCATGGTGAGTTCCTCCCTGGGCCTGCTGAACGTTTTTCTCGAGTGGTTCGGCGATCTGGGCATATTTTTCTGGCGAGTTGTGCGCGCTGCAGTAACGCCGCCATTTGAATTCCGCGAATTGTTTTTACAACTCGACGAGATTGGATCCATGTCCCTGCCTCTGGTGGCTTTGGCCGGCGCCGCCATCGGGGTGGTGCTTTCTTTGGAAGCTCGTTACAGCCTGACGCGATTTGGCGCCAAATCGCTGCTTCCCGCCGCTATCGTGTTCTCCGTTATCCACGAGACCGGCCCGATCATCACCGGTTTGGTAGTGAGTGGTCGAGTAGGCGCTGGCATTGGCGCGGAGCTGGCGTCAATGAAAGTGACCGAGCAGATCGATGCCATCGAGGCATCTGCGTTAAATCCTTATAAGCTGCTAGCGGCGCCCCGCATCCTGGCTTGCATTCTCATGCTGCCTTTGCTGACCCTCGCTGCCGACTTTTGCGGCTTGGTAATGGGCTGGGTTGCGCAGGCACTGGCTGAGCCGCTCTCGTTTCACCAGTTCATTACTAGTGGTTTCAAAGGCGCCGATTTCAACGATTTCCTGCCACCTACGTTCAAGACCATGGTGTTTGGCCTGATCATTGGGCTGATCGC
>PLIC01000269.1 GCA_003139995.1 Candidatus Acidiflorens stordalenmirensis
ATTTTAACTTGTTAACAACAGAGCTTTTGTGCCGACTGCGCAAATATTCGGCGACGAGGTTGCGAATTCACTTTTCCATAATGCCTATGCTTTCGCGGATTTTTACGACGCGGTTGCCGGCGATGTTTTCGAAGCGCTGCACGAGGCCGCTCGGCCAGCGAATCTCGACGGCATCGGCCTTGATGGCTTTACCCAGGCCAAAGTGCAGGCGGAAGTCACTTTGCGAGATGTATCCACCGCCGCTGCGAACCTCTTGCGTCTGCTGGTGATCGCCCACGCGGACGGTGACCTTGGCGCCGATGGCGTCACGATTGGATTTCGTGCCTTCCAATTTCAGTAGAATCCAGTTTCCGTGTTCACCGAAATTTTTCAGCAGGCTGGGACGGTCGTGACTGTTGTTCACGAGGATCTCGACGGCTCCGTCATTGTCGAAATCGGCGGCGGCTACGCCGTGGCTGTTGAACGGCGTGGTGATGCCCGCGCCGGAATCGAGTGAGATGTCGCGAAATCTTCCGTTGTGCTCGTTCCAGTAGAGGATTTTACGTTCGCGGAATGTGTTGTTGACACCTTTGCTGTCGACTTCGGGATAGATGTGACCGTTTGCCATGAACAGGTCGGGCCAGCCGTCGTTGTCGATGTCGAGGAAGAGCGTGCCCCATCCCAGGAATTGTGAATTCTTGCCGAGCCCGGCGGCTGCGGTGACGTCAGAGAATGTTCCGTCGTGATTGTTGTGATAGAGCGTGGCGGTGTCGTCGGAGAAGCTGGTTTTAACGATGTCGAGCCAGCCCTCGCCATCGTAGTCGGCAGCGTCGGCTCCCATGCCGGCTTGTTCGCGGCCTCCGTCGTTGAAGGCGACGCCGGCCTCGACGGCAGTTTCGGTAAAGGTGCCATTGTGGTTGTTGTGAAAGAGCATGCTGGGAGTGGAATCGCAGGCGACATAGATGTCGGGCCAGCCATCGTTGTCGAAGTCGCCGGTGAGAGCAGTCAAGCAGTAGTAAGCGTCGGTCTTCGCGATGCCGGATGCTTCGCTGACGTCGGTGAAAGTGCCGTCGCCGTTGTTGTGGTAGAGCTCACTGTGCGTTCCTTTCAGGCCGCGCGGACCGCACATCACCGGCATCCCTTTCCACATGCAAGCAGCGCCGCTGCCGGGCTCGGGTGTGTGCGGCAGATCGAGGTCGACGTAGTGGGCGACGAAAAGGTCGAGACGGCCGTCGCGGTCGTAATCGAGAAACGCGCAGCCGGTGGACCAGCGCACATCGTCGTGCCAGAGGCCAGCCTTGCGCGTGACGTCGGTGAAGGTGCCGTCCCCATTGTTGTGCAGGAGAATGTCGTGTCCCCAGAAGGTAACGAACAAGTCGACGAATCCGTCGTTGTCGTAGTCGCCGGCGCAGACTCCCTGGCCCCAGCCGACGAGCCCGACGCCGGCGCTCTGAGTGACATCGGCGAACGTTCCATCGTGAAGGTTGCGGTAGAGATGGCTGGTCGGCTCTTGCCCCTTGGGAAAACCTTCGAGGCGGCTGCCGTTGACCAGGAAAATGTCGGGCCAGCCGTCGTTGTCGAAATCAAAAAAAGCGGCGCCGCTGCCGGTGGTTTCGATAATGTAACGCTTGGTCTTGCCGCCTCCGTCTTCGGTTTTGGCAGTCAGGCCGGCGCGTTCCGCGATGTCGACGAAGTTAACTTTTGGAGGAGCGGGTGGTGGCGCAGCGGGTGCGGACTGCTGTTGTGCACGTGAGAGTGAAATTGTCAGTACCCACAATGTGACAACAACCGCGGCAAGCCTGCGATTCATGAGTCCGTGTCCCAGGGAGAATCTTCTCAAGGGAGAATCTTACAACCCGCGGCCGGCTCTGGGCGCGACTTTAGCCATTTGCCCTTGCCACCAGCAAGATCCCCAGACAGTAAAAGACGAACATCAGGGCCAGGTACATCTTGGCTTTGCTGGGTGCGCCTGCAAATTCCTTCCAGACAAGAACGCCCCAGAGAGCGGCGACCATCGGTGCGGATTGCCCGATAGCGTACGAAATCGCTACTCCTGTGAAGCTGGCAGCGACGAGATTGAAAACCATACCGGTGCCCCAGATGAATCCGCCCAGGAGTCCGAGGACGTGGCCGGAAATCGGGCCGCTGAAATAGCCGGCGAGACTCACGGGCTCGCCGACTAGTGGGTGCTTCATAAAATAGACGTTCCAGATTGAACAGGAGAGCAGCGCGCCCAGAGTCAGGAAGACGGCAGCAGCGTACGGGCCTAGAGTGCCGTGCATGATGCCGTTAACTTCGTGGGGCATCGCTCGAGTCATGAAGGGAGCCCAGAGGCCCATCAGGACACCGGAGACGATGCAGGTGATGATGCTCTTCTTTGAAGTCGAGCGACTGGCGGCAGCAAGGCTGCTATAGGCTTTGCCGTCCAAGACTACCGCGATGAGGGCGCAAAGCACACCGGCCGCCAGCAGTTCTGCGCTGCCTTTCGGATTCTGCGCATAGCTCGTAATGACGCCCACCACGAGCGCGATTCCGATCGAAACAGGAAACGCAATCGCGAGACCAGCCATATCGATTGCGGCGACCAGCAGCAAGTTCGCGAGATTGAAGATGGCGCCTCCGACCATTGCAAGGATGACGTCGTTCGCGTTGGCAACGTGGATGTTGCTGACTAAGCTGGATGCGTCGTGGCCCGTGCTGCCCATTGTGTGTCCGAGGATGAGCGAGATCAGGAAGATACCGATGGCGTAGTCCCAGTAAAACAACTCGAAGCGATAATTCTTGGCGCCCTTGTAGGTGTTGGCCCAGGAGCCCCAGCAAATGGCGCTCGTGATCATCATGAATAGTGCAATACCCAGACTGTGGGGTGTGAACATCGCTTCTCCTTGAAATGCGCAGCCCCTAAAGGGGCGTCCGATCTTTGAACTTGCGGTATCGCTAAAGCGATACCATGATACGAAGCAAAACCTACCTGCCGCGAATGCGGGAAACAAATAGCTGCAGGAACCGGTCGGCGTCGACGTCGACGCAAACTTTCGCATTGGGCTCGATTTTGTCGAGACCTTCGATGATGTAGCGGTGACCGTGCAGCACGTTGCGCTCCACCGTGCCGTGACGATTGGCGACTGTCTCACCTCGCGTAAACTCGCCTCTGGTTTCGACATCCACGTGCATCAATGGCGCTTTTACGAGCGTTGCGTCGATGGCCACTCCGACCGCGAGTGGGTCATACATCGGCGTGCCGTCGGAACCGAATTGCGCCGACCGATCAATCAAGTAGTGCGCTACCTGGTAGATGAAATCATTCACGGGCCCGTGGGTCTGTCCGAGTTGCGCGAGGTACTTCGGCGTGAGCAACGTTTTATCGCCGACGTCGAGGCCGACCATGGTCAGCGGCCAGCCGGCCTGGAAGACAATCTGCGCGGCTTCGGGGTCGTTGTAAATGTTCGCTTCGGCGGCTGCGTTCACGTTGCCGCCGGTGATCGAGCCGCCCATGAGGATGACTTCCTTCACCAGCGGAACGATGGACGGGTCTTTCTCCACCGCGAGCGCGATATTGGTGAGCGGGCCGACGGGCACCAGCGTGATTTCGTGCGGAGCGGCGTGTACCATCTCGATGATCAGGTCCGGGCCATACCGCGAATCGACTTTGCACTTGCTGGGCGGCAATTCGATATTGGCCAGCCCATTCTTGCCGTGCCAGAACTCCGCCGTGATCAACTTTTGGAAGAGCGGATGCTGGGCTCCAGCGGCGACGGGAATGTCGCAGCGATTCGCCAGCGAGATCATGCGCAGCGCATTCTCCAGTCCCTGCTTGGCGGTTACGTTGCCAGGCACCACGGTGACGGCCCGAACGTCCAACCCAGGCGAGGTCAGCGCCAGCATCAGGGCCATGGCGTCGTCAGTGCCGGGATCGGTATCCAGGATAATTTTCTTGCTCGCACTGAACGCGGGGATGGCCAGAGTAATTACGAAGAATGCAGAGAGAATTGCGGCAATCAAAAACTTTTGGTGAACTCGGAAACGACTGCATGGATTGATCAGAACTGACCTCCAGATTCCAGATTGCAGGATTTGGGAATCGCGCCGAGCGTAGTCGCGCAAAGTGCCGGTGTCAAGGCGAAACAGGCACGCACGTCCATCCTCGGCAAGAATCGGCGGTGGCCGGCGGAGTGAGAGACAGATGCGCGCATTCGGGAATGCATCTTTCGTCGCATCTGCCGTACAATTGCACGGCAAAGGAGCCGCCGAGGCCAACTACAGATCCCTCGCTTCGCTCGGGATGACAATTCAAAAAACGTCGGGATGACAATTCATAAAGCTTTCGAACAAGCGCTTAGTTGAGAGCACGTAATGCCGGTCGAACAAAACGAGTTTCGGAGCGCCGCGCGCCACGATCTGCACAGTGGGGGCGCAATTGCGATTCTCTCCGGGCGGCCTCTGCTGCCAAATAGCGGCATTCCTCTCAATTTGGATTGGGTGCGCGAAGTGCGAGTCAACACCAGCGCGGTCGAGCGCCGCGCGCAATCGCAGGTCGCGCGACGAACGGTGAAAAAAGAATGGCAGGCGGCGTGGCTCCTACGCGCGATTACCTGCATGGATCTGACCACTCTTTCCGGCGATGACACCGATGAGCGGGTTCGCCGTTTGTGCGCGAAGGCTCGGCATCCCATCCAGCAGGAAATTGAACGGCAGCTTGGGATCGAGGAGCTGCAAATTAAGGTCGCCGCCGTCTGCGTGTACCACGCATTTGTGGAAACGGCTCTGCAAGCGCTCGAAGGCAGTGGGGTGCATGTCGCCGCTGTGTCCACCGGTTTTCCCGCAGGCCTGTCGCCGCTGGCGGAGCGGGTTAATGAGATTCGCCGGTCGGTCGAGGCTGGCGCGCATGAGATCGACGTCGTCATCACACGAGCGCATGTTTTCGGCGGACGCTGGCAGGCGCTCTACGACGAGGTTGCGGCGTTCAAGCAAGCTTGTGGATCCAAGCCCATGAAGGTGATTCTCGGAACTGGGGACCTGATGACGCTGCGCAACGTGGCGCGCGCGAGCGTGGTGGCCATGATGGCGGGCGCTGACTTCATCAAGACTTCAACCGGTAAAGAGCCGAGGAACGCGACGTTGCCGGTCGGCTTGGTGATGATTCGCGCCATCCGCGAATACGCGCAGGAAACCGGAATGGCGGTGGGTTTCAAGCCAGCGGGCGGTATCCGCACCGCGAAACAGTCGATCGATTGGCTGGCGATGATCAAAGAGGAACTGGGCTTGTCGTGGGTGCGGGCGGAAATGTTCCGCTTCGGCGCCAGCGGCTTGTTAGGCGACATCGAGCGGCAACTGGAGCACCATGCCACCGGGCGCTATTCCGCCGAGTATCGGCATCCGATGGCGTGAGTTCTGAACTGCAATTACGAGGGCACGCTGCAGATCCCTCGCTTCGCTCGGGATGACAATTGATAGAGGTTTTCAATAGAGTCCGAAGAAGGAATCGAGCAGACGCCAATGAGCATTGCCAAAAAGTTCGTGAGCATGGAATACGGGCCCGCTCCAGAAGACTCGAAAGAAGCGACGACATGGCTGGATCGCCATGGCTACCGCTTCCAACATTTCATTGGCGGCGGATGGCAAGCACCCGCGGCGGGAGAGTACTTCGACACCGTCGATCCTTCGAATGGAGAGAAACTCGCGTCGGTTGCGCAAGGGTCGGCGGCTGATGTTGACGCCGCGGTCAAGGCCGCGCGGGCGGCGTCTTCTGGATGGCTCGCGCTCAGTCCGCATGCTCGCGCGCGCTATCTGTACGCCATTGCGCGGCTGGTGCAGAAGCATTCGCGGCTGCTGGCGGTTCTCGAGACTATGGACAACGGCAAGCCCATCCGCGAGAGTCGCGACATTGACATTCCGCTGGTGGCGCGACATTTCTATCATCATGCGGGATGGGCGCAACTTCTCAAGCAGGAATTTCCCGAGTACGTTCCTTGCGGAGTCGTCGGGCAGATCATCCCGTGGAACTTCCCGCTACTGATGCTGGCGTGGAAAATTGCGCCGGCGCTCGCGACAGGAAACAGCGTCGTGTTGAAGCCGGCGGAATTCACGCCGCTGACCGCGCTGGCCTTCGCCGAAATCTGCCAAGAAGCTGGCGTGCCTGCCGGTGTTGTCAACATCGTCACCGGAGACGGCGCAACGGGCGAGGCGCTCGTCAAGCATCCGGACGTGGACAAGATCGCGTTCACGGGACCGACCGAAGTCGGACGCGCCATTCGCGCTGCTACCGCGACGAGCCACAAGCGCCTTTCGCTTGAGCTGGGCGGGAAGTCTCCGTTCATCGTGTTTGAAGACGCCGACCTCGACAGCACCGTGGAAGGCCTGGTGGACGGAATCTGGTTCAATCAGGGGCAGGTCTGTTGCGCGGGCTCGCGGCTGCTGATGCAGGAGAGCATTGCCGAAGCGCTCATTGCCAAAGTGCAGGATCGCATGAGCACCCTGCGCATCGGCGCGCCGCTCGACAAAGCGATTGACATTGGCGCCATCGTCGCGAAGGTGCAACTCGACCGCATCCACAAGCTGGTGGACCAGGGTGTGGCGGACGGCGCGACGTGCTGGCAGCCGCAGGTTACTTTGCCTTCGCGCGGCTTCTATTATCCGCCCACTCTTCTGAGCAATGTGCATCCAACATCGGTTGTTGCGCAGCAAGAAATCTTCGGCCCGGTGCTGGCGGCAATGACGTTCCGCACGCCAGCGGAAGCTGTGGAGCTGGCGAACAATACGGTTTACGGTTTAGCCGTCTGTGTCTGGAGTGAGAGCATTAACGTTGCCTTGCATGTTGCCGCGCAACTTAAAGCGGGAGTGGTCTGGGTGAACTGCACCAACCTGTTCGACGCTTCCTGCGGCTTTGGCGGTTATCGCGAGAGCGGTTACGGACGCGAGGGCGGACGCGAAGGCCTGCTCGAATACTTGGAGCTGGCATGGTTCAAGAGTGCCCCGATGCTTCCGGCAGCGAAAACGCTCGCGCCACTTGAGGCGAAGTTGGAAGAAGACTCCGGTGCTCCTGGCAGCACTCCTGCAATTGATCGCACCGTCAAGCTCTACATCGGGGGCAAGCAGACGCGGCCGGACTCCGGTTATAGCATCGAAGTGCGCGCGACCGACGGACGATTGCTGGGTGAAGCCCCGCTAGGCAATCGCAAAGACATCCGCAATGCCGTCGAGGCAGCGCGCAAGGCGGCATCGTGGGCAAAGGCTACGGCGCACAATCGTGCCCAGGTTCTTTACTACAGCGCGGAGAATCTTTCTCAGCGGCGCGATGAAATTGCTCATCGCCTCGCCGCCGTAGTCGGCGAAAAGCAGGCCGCCGCGGAAGTGGATCTCAGCATCGAGCGCATCTTTTCGTACGCGGCGTGGGCCGATAAGTTTGACGGCGCGGTGCACAATCCTCCGTTCCGGAATGTCGCGATCGCGATGAACGAGGCGATTGGGACGGTTGGCGTCATCTGTCCGCGGGAGGCGCCGCTGCTCGGTTTTCTTTCGCTCGTAATGCCCGCGCTCGCGGTTGGAGACACGGTGATCGCCGTTCCTTCGGAAGCCTATCCTCTTATCACCGGCGATCTCTACCAGCTTTTCGACACCAGCGATCTGCCCGGTGGCGCGCTGAATATTGTGAGCGGATATACGTCGCAGCTACTGAAGACACTGGCTGAACATGACGATGTCGATGCCATCTGGTGTTTTGGCGATGAAGCCAGCGCCGCGGCGGCCAAAGCGATGTCAGTGGGCAATCTGAAGCAGGTTTGGACGAACGAAGGCCGCGCCATCGACTGGTTCAACCCGCAGCTGGCCGAGGGCCGCTGGTTTCTTGAGCACGCCACCCAGGTAAAGAACATCTGGGTTCCTTACGGCGAATAGGACGCGGTTGCCGTCATGAAAGCTACGCACACGCCGCGAGTCAAAATCTGCTGCATCGGCAGTGTCGAAGAAGCCGCTCTGGCCATCCAGTGCGGAGCATCCGCGCTGGGGCTGGTTTCGCACATGCCGAGCGGGCCGGGAGTCATCAGCGATGAACGCATCGCAGAAATTGCCGCCACCGTCCCGCCGGCCATTGGAACCTTCCTGCTTACGTCCCGCCAATGCGTGCCCGAGATCATCGCGCAGCAGCGCTACTGCCGCACCAACTGCATTCAACTTTGCGACCATCTCACATCTGGCACGCATCGCGATTTGAAAAGCGCTCTGCCGGGAATCTCCATCATCCAGGTAATTCACGTCACTAGCCCCGACTCGGTCGAGGAAGCAGCGGCGGTGGCGCCGCACGTGGACGCGATTCTGCTCGATTCGGGCAACCAGAAACTTGCGGTCAAAGAACTGGGCGGCACCGGGAGAACCCACAACTGGGCCCTCAGCCGCATGATCCGCGAGCGCGTTGCTGTCCCGTTGTTTCTCGCGGGAGGACTTGCGCCGGAGAACGTAGGTCAGGCCATTAAAGAGGTTGGCCCGTTCGGTCTTGATGTTTGTTCGGGTGTCAGAACGAATGGCAAGCTCGATGAAGCAAAACTGAAGCGCTTCTTCTCCGCAGTGCGGAATGCCGCGTGATCACAACCCGCTTCAGGATTTTCGGAGCCAGCGCCAACCTACAGTTGACATCTCTCAACCTCCTGAATAGACTCTGCCTTCCTTATTGCAAAGCCGCACGGGTTGCTTTCAATTACCGGATCAAAAGAGAAAACCATGGCAAAACGTCCTCGCATCGCCGTTGTGGGTAGTGCCAATGTTGACTTGACCACATTTACCGACCAGTTTCCAAAGCCGGGGGAAACGATATTCGGACAGAAATTTGACCTGGGATTCGGTGGCAAAGGCGCCAATCAGGCCGTGGCGGCGCGGCTCTGCGGAGCCGACGTCTTCATGATCGCTCGGGTCGGGGACGACCTGTTTGGTCCGGCAACGATCAGGAATTTTGAAAAGCTCGGCATCGACGCCACGCATGTGCGCCAGGTCAGCGGTGTTTCCAGCGGGGTGGCGCCGATCTTTGTCGATCCCTCCGGGCAGAATCGAATCATCGTCGTCAAAGGCGCCAACGATGAACTGAAACCGGCCGACGTGGATGCCGCGGCGGATACGCTGAAGAGCGCCGACTGTATCGTTCTCCAATTAGAGATCCCGCTTGAGACCGTGTACTACACCATCAAGTTTGCGCGGCAAAACGGCATCCGCTGCATCTTGAACCCGGCTCCCGCGCAGCCCATCGACATCAAAGCGGCAGCGGACCTCGATTACTTTGTTCCCAATGAGAGTGAGGCCGAGGCGATTTCCGGCATGCCAGTGCGCAATCTCGACGACGCCGAGCGCTGTGCCGCCAAGCTTCTTGCCAGCGGCATTCAGCGCGTGATTATCACTCTCGGTGCCAATGGTTCGCTTCTTGCCGGTAGTGAAGGCATGGAGCACGTGCCCGCGTTTGACGTAAAGAGCGTGGATAGCACCGGAGCCGGTGACGCTTTTATTGGCAGCTTCGCCACCTTCCTCGGCGAGGGCCAGCCGGAGCGGGAAGCCGTGAAGCGCGCCAACCTTTACGCTGGCCTTTCGACCACTGGAGTCGGAACCCAGAAATCTTTCTATGACCGGGCCCGCTTCGACGGGGAGTGGAGTGCAAGAGGCAAGGTGTAGGCCTCACCTCTCCATCAGCAGAACTTTTTCCGCATCGTCGATCTCGGTCAACTTGACCTCGATCACTTCACTCGCGGCTGTCTGCACGGTTCGACCGATGAACGTGGCCTCGACTGGCAATTCGCGATGGCCGCGATCAATCAGCACCAGCAACTGCACCAGGCTCGGACGGCCATGCGAAAAAAGGGCGTCGAGGGCAGCGCGCGTGGTGCGGCCGGTATAAAGCACGTCGTCTACCAGCACGATCTTTTTGCCCTCGATGGAAAAACCAACTTCCGCTTCCTGCACCACGGGCTTGGCGCCTAGTGTAGAAAGGTCGTCACGATAGAACGTAATATCGAGCATGCCCACGGGGATTTTCTTTTTTTCGACCCGCTGCATTATTTTGCCCAGGCGCTCGGCGATGGGAACTCCGCGACGGCGGATTCCGACTAATCCCAAGCCCTCGACGCCCCCATTTTTTTCGAGGATTTCGTGAGCCAGCCGCACCAGCGTGCGTTCAATCTCCGAACCCGACATCAACTGCGCTTTCTGTTTGAGCGTCGTTTTGTGGACCGCGTTCTTCTTAACTGTCATGCCACGAATACCTCTTTAGCCGGAATCCCCTTTTTGACCTCGAAAACGGCCCAATTGTACGCTCATCTCACCTATTCGCGACATTGCGAAACAATTTTCATCCGGAGCGTCGCCAACGGTCTGAGATCCGCACCAGCACCGCCGAAATTGCCCGATCTTCCGCCACTTTTGCAACACTTCTCCAACGGGGTCAAAGGGCCATCAGCATCGACGGTTTTTGCGACCATGCCAGCGATCGCCAGTAACGGAGCCATGCTTTTATCCGAGCGCGAAGCACCCGAGGGGAATCGGCCTTAGCTTGCCAAACCGAATCCGCGATTAGATTTCCAGCTCCTGGAAACTCAAGACAAGTTTCCGGCACCAGTGACTGTGTCGCAGACGCGGTCAACTGCTTTTATAGAACCCCGGATCTGTATTTTGACGATGCACCGGGCCTTTTCTCGACGATTAACGACGCCACGTCGCCGAGAATTGTGCAGCTTAGCTTTGAAATCTTGAGCAGGTTTACGCGGGAGGGAAAGAGGTGGGTACAGCGGTTAGTCCAGACCCAGGAGGGAACCCGTGTTATCTTCGCGACGTGTCATGGTTGTTGCTGCGATGCTGCTGTGTTGCTGGGCAAGGGACAGTGTTGATGAGTGTTGAGCGGGTGCATCCTGAGGGGATGAACCCGCGTTGGGGGTGAAGTATTGAAGGCGTTCTACTGCTTGGAGACAGAGGAAATCTGCACGGGGCCGAGGAGTCCTGAAGGCAGCAGCGGCGAGTTGGCCTTGTAGGGATGAATGACGGTGAAGGTATACTTGGTGGCGTTGGGCTGCTGGTCGCCGATGAGGCGGTTGACCCATGCGTTGGTCACCTTGACGGTCAACGTGTTCGCGCCCGGCTTGAGAGCTTCGGTCGCATCCACGCGGTAGGGAGCGTGCCACACCAGGCCCAGTGCCTTGCCGTTCACGGTTACGTCGGCCATGTTCTTCACATCGCCGAAGTCGATCCACAGGTGGGTCCCGGGCTTGAACGACTTCGCTGGAACATCGATCGTCCGGGTATAAGTGCCCACTCCGGAAAAGTATTTGACGCCGTCATTCGTGTTCTCGCTCCAGGAGGCCAGCTTATCCAGCGTGATCGAGGCCGGTGCGCCGCGATCCGCTTGGAAGCTCACATTCCACGGCCCGTCCAGTGTAACTACCGGCGTCTCGACCAACTTCGGCAGCGTATACGAATCGCTTTTTGCCGGCTTGCGGAAGACCACAAAAACCGTGCCCCACGGTTCCAGCTGCAGTGGTATGGTGGTGTGACCGTCGGCGATGGTGTACGACGCGGCCTCCGTCTTTCCCGTCTCCGCATGCCACAGCTCGGCCACCTTGCCGGTCACGCGGAAGGTCGCGTCGACCTGCTCGTCGCGGTCGTTGCGGTTGTCTACGTAATAGAGATCGCCATCGGCCAGCTTGCGATGCACGAAAATAATGTTGGTATCGCTCTGCGGTTTGGTGTAGTTGAAGTCCGGTGCCAGTTGCAGCGCGGCGAATACTTCCGTCAGGTTCTGGCCTGCGTATACCGTGCCTTTGCCTACGGTCTCGACGCCTTTCCCGGCGCCCCACAACTGGTCCACAATGCTGTGAAATTCCTTGTCATCATCGGCCAGGCTGGGCGTGTTGACGGGTTTCGCGCCCACCACAATTGCGCCCTCCTTCACCAGGTCGCGAATCCGGCGCAACACCGGTAACGACATGTGCATACTGTAGGGATCGAGTGCCAGAACCCGATAACTCATCCCGCTTCCAGTGGTGATGTGACCGTCCTTGACGTTGAGCATGTGGATCAGCGCGTCGGCATTCACGTAGTCATAGCCGTAGCCAGCAGGAACATCCGGAGCCTTGTCCCCAAAGATCGCCGTCAGGTTCGAATCTTCGCCGTAGTAGTAGAGAACGTCGGCGCCGAAGTGACCCTGCTGCAGCAGATAAGAGCTGCGCGCCAGATAGCTGATCCACGGACCAGCCTCTTCCGCCCACGTCTCATTGCGTGTAAACCACTGCCCGTAGGGTCCAAGGCCCAGCGCGGGAGCCTTGCCGACCAACGGCTGGTGCACCGAGCAGTGAATCACGAAACGGTTGATGCCTTCCGCAAATTCCTTATCGGCCGTCGGCTTTAGCGTGGCTGGCGACCACGACCACCAGGCTGCCGCCGCCGTCATCGATTCGGCCGCCGCGAGGTTCTGCCCATAGATGTGAGCGACGGATGCGGACTCGCGATCGTCGGCGTTGTATCCGTACTGCTCCTTGTTCACGCCTGGCCGCTGCGTCCACATCGCGCTCATGGGAACTTCGTCCAGCTTCTTCACTTCCATGCCATCGGCGATAAAGGCGCGCCCTTCCTCATGCGATTCGCCGTAGTGGCCCATCCCGCGCTGTTTCAAAGAGACCTCAACCTGCCCGTAGTGCTCATCGGCGGTGAGGTCCGCGATCGTCTTGCGAAAGTCCCACAGGAACTTGTCGCTCGCACTCGCGCTCTCCTCCACGCGACCGGTCAGCACAGGCATCCACGGCCGGGGATCATAGCCGCGCCGCCTGGTGAACTCCGCGATCATTTCGTCGGTCCAGTTCTGCGCACCTGCCTCCCAGCTATCGGTGACCACGTACTGGATTCCGCGCTTACCCATCAGCTCACTACCGACCGTGCTCTTGTAATTGTCAAGATAGTGATCCATGTAGTTCTTCACATAACTGCGATTCAGCTTGTCCACTTCCAGCCCAGTCGCCTCCGCTGTCGCCGGATGGTTGGTAATTCCAAGCAGCGAGTAGCCGAAGCGAAGAACCACCCAGTTCCCCGAAGGAGGCGTCCAGTCCAGCGTGCCATCGGCGTGCATCCGAGGCGTCAGATCGATCACGTCCGCTTTCTGAATCGCATCGCCCGGCGTAACCTCGGGTGTCGAAAACTGATAGAGATCCGGCACCGTAACAAAGGCCGCCTTCTCCTCAAAGCGATTCACGCGCACATCCGGATGCAAAACTAACTCCGAAATCAGATAGTCAGTGGCTGGCTGGTACGGAGGATTGAGTCCCAGCTCCAACGACAAAAGGTCCGAATCAGCGATCCATGACGGTACCGGCGGCAGCGGCAGCCTCTTGAAATTCACGCGGAAGAAACGAGCCGTCGCTGCCGGAAACGACACGGTATCCTCTACGCCGCCGTCATTGGGAATAGTGACAACGGTCCGGAATGTCTGGCCGTCGTCACTTGCCTCTAGCGTTCTGCTTCCCAGTTCATTCGCATCGTTTTCATCGGCGAACGGATCGTGGTTGAATTGCGCGATCGTCAGCGCCCGGATCGATTGCGGCTTGTCAAACTCGTACTGGATCCATGACGTTCCTCCGACTGGTGGCATGGGCAGCTTTGTGGGCTTGTCCAGGTCGCCATCCGTTAACATTGCCGCGTCAAGAGCCCCACCGCTAAAGGCCACCTTCGGTTTCAGAGCTTCCGCTGATACGTCGTTCGCAGGGACGCGGTAGGCAATCACAGCACTGTCGGCATAGAACGCCGGGATCGGTGGCGATCCAGCGGGAATCGAAACATCGTGAACCGCGATGTTCTGGAAATCGCCGGTAATGGACGGCGGTTTTGGCAACACGCCGGTGAATGGTTTTCCACCCTCGACGCGCGTCTCGCTCCAGACATACTTCTTCATGCCTTGCGAAGCCGGAACCCAGGGGCCGCCCGTCTCGCTCCACCCAGGGGAGCCAGCGATGGCTTCCTCCAGCTTGAGCTGCTCGGCGAGCTTGGTCGCATACAGAAAGGCCTCCTTCCACTCCGGCGTCATATACGCAAGCCGGTGGTCGACCACCTGCGGCGTGCCCAGCGCAGCATCGAAATTCTGAAAGCCTCCCAAACCTACCCGGCTCATCCATTCCAGGTCGAGTTTGATTCCCTCTTTCGTGATGTTCCCGTTCATCCAGTGCCACCACACCCGCGGACGCGCACTGTTCGGCGGATTCTCAAATCCGCTCTTGAGCGGATCGGCCGGGGTCTGCGCCACCGCAGCTACCGCTCCCAGCAATAGCAGCAAGACAGCCGAAACCAGCTTCGCCGATAAACACTTCGTCGTGGCACCCTCATTCCCGATCATCTCGTTGCGCTCCAATCGGCCGGAAGAACTTCCCACCGCACGCGTGGCATAGTTTACCGCGGCAGGCGTTACCGGCACCGAGGATCATAGCACCCAAAAAAATCCCGTCGCGGAGAATTGCGCGTTGAAACAATTCCCTGATGCACAAAAGCTATCGACTCTTCCATGGCTGATACTGTTGGTTGCCTGGAATTCCTCCCAGCACTTTCTCAGCCTGCGGAGAGCAGTCGTTCAAGCGGTGCTAAGTCACCTCAAGAAAGAGAATGCCACGTACGCTATGCCAAGCCTTCGAGTCTGCTGGACATTCTTGCGCTCCTTGGAGCGTTGAGGACGGGCGCAACTTTCATAAAGTTGGGATGAGGCCCAACCACGTGGAATACGTTCACGATTGGGCAACAATCCGGTTGGTTGTCTGACGATGACTCTCAAAGCCCTCCCGCTTCATCAATGTAGTTTGCCGCACGGTAGGGCCGGGCGCGTTCTCACATTGCTGCACCTCGGGCACAAGGTTCTCCATCCCGTCTACGGGCTTGGGTTTGTTGGACAGCAACACCCAAGTAGGACAGTACCGGGTAGTTTCGAATGGGCGACCTGTTCGTCCGGTTCTTCTTCCCGAGACACACCCCGTAACGGACGAGGGACGCAGAGGTATCGGTTGAAAGTTCGGTCGCAGCTAGTAGCTCGTGCCTAGTTGTTGATCCCCATCTGCGTCAGGATAAACGCATAGTCGAACGAGGCTTCTTTCAGGCGATCATAGCGCCCGGATGCTCCACCGTGGCCTGCCGGATCCAGGTTCGTTTTCAGGATTAGCAGGTTGTGATCGGTTCTGGTCGCGCGCATCTTGGCCACGTACTTTGCCGGTTCCCAATACATCACCTGGCTGTCGTTGAATGACGTCTTCACGAGGATATTGGGATACGGCTTGTCCTCAATGTTGTCGTACGGCGAGTACGAAATCATGTAGTCGAACGCCTGCTTTTCCTTGGGATTCCCCCATTCCTCAAATTCTGGAACGGTGAGTGGCAGCGACTCGTCGAGCATGGTGTTGACGACGTCGACGAAAGGCACTCCGACGATCGCGGCGTGGAAAAGGTCGGGACGCATATTCAGCACGGCACCCATCAGCAAGCCTCCGGCGCTTCGGCCTTCGATCACCAGCTTGTCTTTTGAGCCGTAACCATTTGCCACCAGGTATTCCGCGCACGAGATGAAGTCGGTGAACGTGGTCTTCTTGTTCATCATCCTTCCGGCGTCATGCCATGCCTTGCCCATTTCTCCGCCGCCCCGAATGTGGGCGACCGCTACGACCACGCCGCGGTCCACCATCGAAAAAATATTCGAGTTGAAGAAGATGTCCATGGGCGCCCCGTAGGAACCGTACCCGTAAAGATAAAGCGGACCGGCGCCATCGAGTTTGGCGCCTTTCAGGTGCACCACGGAGATGGGAATGTTTACACCGTCGGATGCGGCGGCTTCAATGCGCTCTACCTGGTAGCGGTTCCGGTCATATCCGCCGGGGACTTCCTTCTGCTTGAGCAACGTGGAAGAACCGCTTCCCATGTCGTATTCGAAGATCGATTGCGCGGTAATGAACGACTGATAGGTGTAGCGGAACTTGGAGGTGTTGTACTCGCGATTGATGTAGGGATACGCAGCGTACGCCGGTTCGGGAAACGCGATGCGCTTCGTTTGCCCGTTGTTCAGGCCGGTGACTCGAATCTGTGGCAGTCCGTTCTCGCGCTCGTAGAGGACGTAGTAGTTCCTGAAAAAGTCCGCGTCATCGAGCATGACATTGGACCGCTGGGGAACGACTTCCTGCCAGTTTTGGCTGCGCGGATCGGAAACTGGAGCTTTCACCAAGCGGAAGTTGCGGCCGGTGTCGTTCACACGGATGTAGAAGAAGTCTCCGTTGTGGTCGGGATAGTATTCGACATCCTGCTTGCGTGGCTCCATGACCTTCCATTCTGCGGTGGGCTGATCGGCCGGGAGGTAGCGGACCTCCGAAGTGGTGTGACTGCCGGAAATCAGCAGGATGTACGCCTTACTTCGGGTCTTCCCTGCATAAACATTGAAGCGTTCGTCCTTTTCTTCGTACACAAGAGGGTCGCTACCGCTGTCCCCCAGCGTGTGCCGATAAAGGCGGTACTGCCGCTTGGCGGAATCTTCGACGGTGTAGAACAGAGTCTTATTGTCGTTGGCCCAGACCACCGAGCCAACTTTTTCAGCGCGATCAGCCAGGACCTTTCCTGTACGCAGATCTTTGATGGCGAGCGTGTACTGCCGAAAACCTGTGTTGTCGGTGGTGTAAGCGAGCAGGTTTCCATCATCACTGACTTCGTAAGCTGCGACCGACATGAAGCGCTGCCCGTTTGCCATCTCGTTAATGTCGAGCAGAACTTCTTCCGGAGCGTCAAGGCTTCCTTTTTTTCGGCAGCGTATTTGATATTGCTTGCCGGCTTCTGTCCGGGAGTAATAGAAAGATCCGCCGTCTTTATAAGGAACGTCCACATCGGTTTCCTTGATGCGGCTCAGCATCTCATCGTAGAGCTTCTTTTGCAGCGGTTCGGTGGGCTTCGTCACTACGTCGGTATAGGCGTTCTCCGCCTCCAGGTAGGCTTTCACCTCCGGATTGTTCTTCTCGCGCAGCCAGAAATAGTTGTCCACGAGTTTGCGGCCGTTGATCTCGGTTACCCTCGGAGTCTTTTTCGCAACGGGTGGCGCGGGCGTGGAGCTGGTCGTATCGGCTGCCCGGAGGGGAATATTGCAAAGCCACGAGAACAGCAGCACAGACAATACCGAGAAACGCGCGTACCGCTTGTTCATGGGAAGGCTCCTCATTCGATCTGCAAAACGGCCAAGTATAACACCAGGCTCAGACGGGCAAGACGCTCGCACTATTGCGGAAAATTCGACATCGTGCAGTCGTCTAGGTGGGATCGGCCTTCAGCCACACTGTCGATAATTAGTGCCGACGGCGGCTGCGTTGTTTCCGGAACATGCGCGGGTCATAGCTGAGCGGCTCCACTTCTCGCACGACAATCTTCTTGTAGTCGGGATGCACGGGATTGACCAGCCAGTTATTTTCGTTGGGGGCGAGAACCGAGGGCACCAGTAGCAAACAATTCTCTCCTTGTTGCGCGAATTCATCACCCAATCGCGCGAGTTCGGGAGGAGCCGCAGATTCGCGCCAGCTTGCAGGCAGATTGCTGGTTTCAACCCGCTCCCCCGCTAGATCGTCCGGGACTTCCGCAACCGCTAGAACCAGATCACCAGGAGGATCGTCGACATCAAGATGGACGAAATACTCCAGCATCGCGAGAGATTGATGTTCCGAGGTGTAGCTGAGGCGGGTTCCGGGGCTCGACCAACGTCCCCCGTAGCGGTACGCTCCTTCGCCGTCAAAGGGATCACGGGCATACGCCTTGCGCAAGATTCGATAAAGCCGGCTCAACTAATTCCGCCGTAGGCGATGCGGCCCAAGATGCTCTCCACTTGGCGCGCTCCCAGCTCTGTGTCAATGGCAGCGACGGGTGCGACGCCGCCGAGAGCACGATTGGGATGCTTGAGCCAGCGCAGGGCACGCTCGTGGTCACCAAGATATTCATTCGCAATCGCTACAATGCGAGCCAATCGGTAAAGCCGGTCGGATTCATAACGTGCCAGCCTTCCGCTGCGACGGCGGCGTTGCAAGCTTCGAGGCGAAAGGTCAACTGCGCTGGCGAGTTCTTTCAGAGTCAACCCAGAGGTTCGCATCAACTCCTTCACGACCGCAGGAGGAAACCCCTCCCGGATCGCCTCGCGCATATCACGATCGCTGGAAAGAGCGCGACCAAGAGTTTGCTCGCCGCCTAATTCCTCCACCACAGCTCGCAGTTCGTTTACCATTATGTCGCATATAATAGCGACAAATGGCGCTCTTGTCAAGTATCCGGGGAATGTCAATTTCAGAGCGGCCCGTTGGGCCAACGGCTATCGCGCTTCTATGCTCTCAAGGATCGCTTCGTCTTTTTGAGCGACCAACGCACCCGTTCTGCACTGAAGCTGGCAAAGGGTTTCGCGTCTACATCAATGCTCGCACGGTCCAGAGCCTGCAGATATTCTGCACGGTCTTCAACGCGAACCACCGTCCACGGATACCCACCCGAAGCCAGCAGGACATTCATCAGAAAGCGAGCCATACGGCCGTTGCCATCGGGATAAGGATGAATATAACCAAAGAGCCAATGACCGAGCACAGCCCGAACCGATGACTCCGGTTCCGCTTCGAGCAAGTCGAACAGAGCGGTCATGGCATCGCGCACAGTTTCCCAACGCGGCGGAACATACCTGGACTTTCGCAGATAGACGGCATCATCGCGGTAACCAGCACGGGCCGAGGCCGGGATCAGGCCGGATACAACACATGGCTCGAAAAGTTCTCTGTACCATTCCCTGTGATCCGTTCTGGCAATCGCTCCCGGATTCTTGCCAACGAGCACCTTGGACACGGCGGTCTTCACTTTTTGAAAAGCTTGCCAATACCCACGCGCAGCCAGCGCATCCCGGCTTTGCCGGTCTGCTTCGTGATGCGCTGGGTCCCATGCTCCTGACCTTACCATCTCAATCAACTCAGGGCTTACGCGGTAGCCTTCGATAGACAGCACCCGGCTGCTAAATATCCCTCCATACCTTCACAACCTGCACCTCCTGCACAACATCTTGTGTTTGCAGCAGTTGCTGGTTGTGGCAGTGACCACAGGCAGACACTCCATCACTACCTGGGAGTACCTCACTGGCATAACCCAGTTCATGTGCCCGAGCCTGGGTGGCGTTGTCAAGCACGAGTCCCCTTCCGGCATTGCCGAGTCGGCGGGTGTAAAGCCCTAGGTTCTTGAGCACATGTCCCACAGTCTCATTGGTGATTTTCAGCGATTCTCCCTCTTCGCTGTAGATCCGGTTAGCGGTAGCTGCAATTTCACGAACAAACACTTGCCGCTGGTCGGATTGGTGGCAGTGCCACAAAACGGCCTTCAGCACCATCCCGTCCTGTCCACTGGCGCGATCGACCCGCGACTGCTCATCGCGTTCTTGCAACAATTCGATGATGTCCTTCTGCAATTCGGGATCTTCGACGATCACCGCACCAAGTACCTCAGCCATTGCGGAGACTTCCGGTCGAAATCGAAATCCCGAGAATCCGTATTTCGAATCCGCCACCGCGTCATGATTAACGAAGCGATAATAAAGGAGCCGTTTTTGGAAGACTTGTATAGCATCATCTTTGGGCGGCGGCTGAAGAAAACTCCGAGAATTCCCGCCAACGTGAATGTGAATATTATTGGGCGTTAACAGCTGGTTGTTGGCGTGTTCCCCCACGCGCCAGCTCTGAACGGATTCCATGTAGACGCAGAAAACAGGAGTGATGTACACGGTCAGCAGCAGCGAGAAGACCGAGCCTCTGACCACAGCCAAGCCCAGCGTGCGCCGCGATTCTGCGCCGAATACGAGCGCGATGCAAAGTTCCCATCGGGGCTGCCGCCTTGGTTGGTTCTCAGCAGTTAGATCTGTTTGGCGTCAAAACCACTCAGCATCGCCGCTTCTTGCAGTTTCTGATCCGCCGTCAGAAAGACCCGGCCTTGCGGGACGTCCTCACACCATACGAGTGCGGCTGCCAACTGCAGCGCGTCGGCTGCCCGCAAATCATAACGATCCACAAGTTGCATCGCCTTGTGGCGCACCGCATCCAACGGCTGAATGACAGACCAGGCGTCAGCAAGGGCGTTGGCGAGCTTACGCGCCTTGGCCCAGTCACTGTAGTTGAGTTGCTTCATCCGAACCAGGCGTGCCAAGGCGCTCGCAATCTCAACCGGGGTCGTCCACCAGACAACCACCCCGCAGCTCTTGTAAAGTGCAATCGTCCGCGGCGTGGTGCCCTGACGGACACACAGAGGAACCAATGCGCTCGTGTCCCAAAAAGCCGAAGGCCCCTTTACCGGCCTTGCCGTTCTTCTCGCCATACTTGCTCCATGACGTCATCAGAAATGTCTCCCGGTGGTTCCGGCAATGAAACTGCCGAGCGCCGCCTCTTCAACGGCGGCGTGAGAACGCCACGGGCAACCAGTCGCTGCTCTTGCTCGGAGTGGTTGTTCATGCGGCAGGGAACGATCCGCGCTACCGGCTTGTTGCGGTCGCAAATCAGCACCTCTTCGCCGTCCCTTGCGAGCTGGATATGAGCACTGAGCTGCGCTTTCAAGTCGCTAATATTTACGGTACGCATACACTCATTATAACGAATCTGACCATGTTGGTCATGTCCATTGTCGACATCTGTTTACGCAAAACGCGGAGTCTCGGTTCTTCGGCCGAAACAGCGGGGCATCTTTACCTCGGTTTCCGACTTAGCTCGCAAACTCCGCCGCTACATCAACGCCTACTCCGCCAACGCTCGGCCCATCCAGTGGAAGTACTCTGACCCCACCCGCCGCGTCCACAGTAACGAACTCACTGCGACAGGCCACTAGATCGCGCTCCCCCAGTGCGGATGAGTTCCATTTCGCTCCTCCTAGGCTCGTATTCTCAAGTACTCTCTTGCACTTCGCATCAGGATTGGCGATGGATCCACGACCGTCCTCACTGCACTCAACTGGCGAAGCAACTCGTCAAAGGTCCGCCATCTGACCAGGTCAAAATAGACCGCCGTCATAACCGGCGAACGCGACATGCCGCCCGCGCAACGAATCAAGACGGGTCCTGCTGGGATGTTTCGAGCAATCGCGTTTATGACTTGATCGATTTTTTCGAACGGGACGGGATGCGTGTCGCGGATGGATATCTGGAGATAAGCGATACCCTCACCTCGAACCTCAATCTTCTCCTCGCAAACGCTCACCACCGTGCGTATCCTCACCGGGTTAACTTTCGCAAGTTGCCCCGCGGCACGAATGTCCCCAACGAAAAGGCGCTCAAACGCGGTTCGAGTAGTCCCCACCGATACTTCTGTCTCCTCTCTACCTTGAACTTTCTGTCCTTCCATGCGAGCCGGCCCTGCGTGTGATTCCAGAAGACCGAGGATGCTCAAGGAGATGAATCGCGCATTCGCTCTGAGGCTCGATCAAAGCACCCGCGGAAATGGTGCTTTGTTCAAAACCCGCCCGGATCAGCGCGATTCGCGCCTGGGTGGCATCTGGTACCAGGAACACCGTTCCGGAGACCTGGTGCGGTATGGCAGCTTCATAGAAGAGAAATTGAACACGTTTCACGCACCGATCGTGACCAGTGATTTTGCCCAGGCGTGGCGATCTCCGATGCGGAATATCAATCTCGTCCAGTCGATCAAACAGCCGGCGCTCGGCCATCTCCGAGGCCTTTGGTAGGTCCTCGGCCTGCAAGAATTCGCTGCTCTCGGTAAGAGCTATATCCGTTGCGTGTAACGTTACCCGGCCTATGTCAGAAAGCGCATTTTTGCGACGGAAAGTAGCTAAGCTGGGACTGTAGATGGCGAAGGCGCAATGCAACACCGTACGCTTAAAGTTGCTCAAGATCGGGGCCCAGATTCGCATCACCGTATCCGCTTCCGAAGCGTTTTTCCTTTCACCGTTCCGCGACACTGGGAATCTGTTTTTGAGTAGCACCGTTCGCGACTTTAATGAATTTCATCGGCCGGACCATGTCAGTGGACGCGTCGAAACCAGTCACATGGTTGGTGCGGTCGCGATCGAAGTGGATAAGGAATTGGCCTTCACTCAGGTCGCCAATAAAACCATCGGAGAAGGCGGGTTCGAGTTCTTCATCTTCAGTCATCCACTGCTGCCGGATGAGCTTGCCGTTTTGCACGATCAGTGTCCACGCGGTACGAATCTCATCATTGGTGTACACACCGGGGTGTACACACCGGCGTAATCCGCCAAGCGTGACGCCCCCGGAGCCGGCCCTTTCACCGCTTCGTAAATTGTGGGCGCCCCACTCTCCCAAGCCTCCAGTTGCAGTGCATTCCCGGTTCCAGCGGCGCGAAAAGCATACCTATCCTTATGCTCCGGATCCGGTTCAACCGCTTCGAATTGCCCGTCCCCGACAGCGACCATATCGTAGCTAGTCCCCGACGCTTCCATGACCAATTTGCCGTCGCGCACCATGAATGTTCGCAAGGCTCCGTTTTTTTCGCTCCAATAGATGCCCGCATACTGCCTGAGTGTAGTAGCCGGTACGGATGTTTCGCTGTGCGCAGAGCTCATCTTCTCCGCGCTCGCAAGTTCATTCGCAAGATAGACGTCCGCGACCCGCTTAGCCATCGTTATAGGGCTCATGCTGCCCACGCAATTGCAAGTAATCAGGGTTGAGAAATGCTGGT
>PLIC01000163.1 GCA_003139995.1 Candidatus Acidiflorens stordalenmirensis
CATTTTAACTTGTTAACAACAGTCGAAATTTCTTGTCGCAACCGTTGATAACAGCGTTAGCACTCGCTGAGGATGTCTCTACGGTCGGCCCGAATATGCGCTTTCTTCGAAGAACCTGTTGACTTGAGCAGCGGCGGTTCTTCCTCGCCGAACACTTGCGGCAGGCGCGGCAGCCATGGATTTCGGCACCACCCAGTTCCACTAGTTCGGTCTCGATGCCTTCCTTTGTCAGATTGTTGTACAGAGCCTGGAAGATCAAGGGCGTCTTCAGGAGTCGCAGGCAAGCAGACTTCTCATGCCTGCTTGCCTGGGTGCAGGTGAATCAGAATGTAAATCTCGACGCAAACTGAAATTGGCGCGGGGTATTGACATCGCCCGTGATCATTCCGAAACCAGACATAACTGCCGGGTTGGCCGCTGCCGATGGGTTCCAGAATACATTTGGATATCCAAGCTGAACCGAGTTTGTGACGTTATAGGCGGATACCTCGAAGCGGAGAGTAGTCTCTTTTGCCAGATGAAAGTTCTTATAGAGAGAGAGATCCAGATCGTGGGCACCGGCAGTGCGGACGTGGTCGAGATACGCCGCCGCCGTCCCAGGGACAAGCGGGTTGGCGGGCTCTGAGAAGCAGGTCCAGTTGAACCACTGCGCTGCGGTATGCGGCGCGCCTTTGCTGGGATCGCAGTTCATATCGACCCGCTGATCAAAGTATGGATCTCCCGTGCCAGTCGGCGCATTGATTGGAACGCCGTCGCTCCGGTAGACAATCGCGTTCACGGTCCAGTCGCCCAAGGCCGAGTTGGCCACTCCGTTCAGATTCAGCGCCCGGCCCTTGCCCATGGGCAGATCGTAGGACGTCTGCCACGTAAATTGATACTTAACGTTCTGCGCGCTCACGGCATGCTCCAGGTGGTCCCTCCAATCCTGAGGCGCCGCCGCGTGATAGCCGATAAAGCCAAGCGGCGGACCCATATCGTCGGTCATCAGCTTGCTCCATGTAAACGCAGCCAGCGTAGTGAAGTGCTTGGTCATGCGCTTCTGCACCTTCGTCTGCAAGGAACTGTAATCGGAATCCCCGCCGGGATGGGCATTCAGCGTGACACCGTTAAATTGGTTGCTCATACTGATGGCGCCATCGTTGAATTGCGGATAAGGCTCCAGCGCCATCCATTGTGGAACCGTGGCCTGCCCGGCGAAGGGATTAGTGGAGGGCAGGATCGCGTTCCATTGATTGGGCACCATATTGTTGAACAATGCGGCGCCGTACTGCTGGATCGTGCTCAAGGGAAGCTGATTCAGATCGACCCCTGCCAGGGGCAGAAAGAGGCCCCGGCTGCCCACATAGGCGGCGCTGAGAACGACTTCGCGTGGAAATTCGTACTCGATGCCGAAGTTGAAGTTATAGGTGGTTGGCGTGCGCTGCGTGTGGAATTCAGTGCTTGGAGTTCCACCCAGGACTGTAGCCAGTCCAAGCGACGCACCGGTGGGTTGGACAACGCCTCCAGGGAAGGGATTGCTCAACGAATTGACCAGCACCGTGTTGCCAGTGCCAGTGTTTGCAATCGTAACTGGATCGTTGTTATAAGCCGTCGCGTTCCAGGCAGTAGACGAAGTGAATCCGTCACCGTTAAACGCAGTATTGGCGACCATCTGTGTACTCGGGCCATAGTAGATGCCGGCCCCGGCCCGGAGGACCAGGTGCTTGACCGGCTGCCACGCCATGCCGGCGCGAGGGCCGAAGTCCTTCAAGTTTGTGGCGAATGGGCTCCTGCTTCTGCCGACTCCCGCAAACTCTTCGCCACCGGTCAGGGCTACGCCGCTGACGGAATATTGGACCGTAGGATCGAAGTATTCCAGGCGGTTATGGCGATCGGTACGGCCGCCGAAGACGTCCCAGCGAAGTCCGAGGTTGATGGTTAGAGAGTGGGTAACGTGATAATTGTCCTGGATGAAAGCGGCGTAATAGGGACTGGCTTGCGCACCGAAGATATCCTTGGTGAAATTGCCGGATTCACTGCCGGGCGCCTCTCCCATGCCCAGGAGGCAAGAAGCGAAATCGCTGCCGTCGCCAGCAAAGGTGGTTGAACTGGTGGCAGTGGTGTCGAACCCGTAATAGCCGGCGGGCGCCATCGGCTGACCTTCATTCATGAACCTCTTCCGATATTCCAGCCCGGTGCTTAGCTCATGCTTTCCCACCACTTTTGTGTAGGTCGCGCTAGCATCGCTGGTCTCGCTGGCAAAGATGAACGTGTCCTCGTTGGTGGTGCCGCCGATCGCGGTAATGGTGGAAAAAGCGATCACTGGAATTTGCTGGTATAGCACCTGCGAGGCAAGCGACTGGGGGAATCCCAAAGATGTAATATTGAATCCCTTCTGGCGGGGATCTCCAGTCTGGTTTTCATAGTGCCGAGTGAAGGAGTACCGCAACTGCAGCACCGAGGTGGGATTCAGGGTGTAGTCGTCGGCCAGGAGGATATTGCGCCCGTTCGTAATGCCCTGAGCATAGTACGGGTAATACATATTGCTGCTGCCATAGAGATCGGAGTTTGCGATGAGAGTCCGGTCGAAGGAAAAGCGGCTGAAGATGCGCTGCTTCTGGCTGGCGTAGTAGGTCTGTGACCACATAGAGATGTATCCATTAAGGTACTCGTGGAGTGACCGAATGGAGCGCAACGTGTGGACATGCAGAGCTACCATCGGGTGCATGTTCATCTGCGGAAGAAGGAGCGGAAGCAGATCACCGGGATGCTGAACAAAGGGCGGGAGTCGGCGCGGGTGCTGCGCCGAGCTTCGATCCTGCGCCAACTGGACCAGGGACAGACAGCGGCGCAGGTGGCCGAGCACGTGGGCGTGGCGCCCAAAACCGTGCGAGCGATTGCCCGGCGCTACGCGGAGGAGGGACTGGAACCGGCGTTGTACGAGAAGCCACGTCCGGGCCAGCGCCGGGTGCTGGACGCGGGCCAGAGTCAGCGGATCATCGCCCTCGTGTGCAGCCCGCCGCCGGAAGGGAGGGCGCGGTGGAGTGTCCGGCTCATCGCCCAGGAAGCAGTGAAGCGGAAGTTGGCACGACGGGTGGGCCGGGAAACGATTCGCATCCTGCTCCAGAGTCATGACCTGAAGCCGTGGCGGGAAAAAAATGTGGTGCGTGGCGGAACTGGATGAGGAGTACCTCGGGCGCATGGAAGACGTGTTGGCCCTGTATGAGAAGCCACTCTCGGAGACGGAGCCGGTGGTCTGTATCGATGAAAAGCCGGTGGTCCTGCATGCCGACCTCCGCTGGCCCAGGCCCATGCATCCGGGACGAATTCTTCGGCGCGACTGCGAGTACGAACGCCGTGGCACAGCCAACGCGTTTTGCGGAGTGGAGCCGAAGGCGGGACGGCATTATCCCCGCGTGGCTCCGAACCGTTCCTCGCCCCAGTTTGCCAATTATCTGCTGGAGATTGCGGAACACTATCCCGCAGCCGACACCATCCATCTGGTCCTGGACAATCTGAGTTCGCACACCCGCAAGGCAGTGGTGGAGCGGTACGGCGAGAAGGCGGGAGGCTGGCTGTGGGACCGGTTCACCGTCCACTACACGCCGAAACACGGCAGCTGGCTGAACCAGGCGGAAATCGAAATCAGCCTGTTCTCCCGGCAGTGCCTGGGGCAGCGAAGAATCCCATCGCTGGGCGATCTGCGGCGAGAAGCCAGGGCCTGGGGCCGGAGAATGAACCGTGATCAGGTCACCATCGCCTGGCGCTTTACCCGCAAACAGGCACGCTTGAAGTTTGGTTACAGAAAGAACAACATTACGCGGTCACGGTAGTAGTCTCCGCGGATGTCGAACTTCTGCCCATTGTTCGGGTCCAGACCCGAGCCGAAATAGTTGCTGATGTGATACGGTCCCACTCCGGCCTGATTCGGAGCGGGGAAGTGGGCGGCAAAAGCTTGCGCAATTGGATTGAGGTCACCAGTGGGGATTTTGTTGTTGGCAAACGGCTGCCGTGTTCCGTCGGGATTATCGGGAACCAGAGGGTTATAGACGGTGAAGCTGTCGGCGGAAAAATCGCCTGTAATTTCCGCCGCGGTAGGGACAGTGAAGAAGCTTGTGTCGAGGGTTCGCTGCTGTGTCGCTTCATAATCCGCAAAAAAGAAAAGCTTATTGTGCAGGATGGGGCCGCCAATCGCGCCGCCTTCCTGGTAGCGGTGAAAGGCGGCCGTCTGGTTGGGCTGGCCGAGCGACAATTGGTAGTTCTTATAGAAGTAATCGTTCGCGGCAAGAACATTGGGCCGGATATACACGAATGCGTCGCCATGAAACTCGTTTCCGCCGGACTTGCTCACCAGGCTGATGACGCCCGCGCCCCCGCTCTCATAGGTCGCGGGAGTGTTCTGGGTTTCAACCCGGTACTCCTCCACATCGTCCTCTGGAATCTGGAATGCTGGGATGATACTGGCGAGGTTGTTTTCGGCGATACCGATCGGGCTACCGTCCAGCATGTAGTACACCGTGCCCTGGAGGGCGCCATTGATCGTGTAGGACGAGACATCCGCGCCCCAGCGAGCGTTGAATACGCCAGGCGTATCGGCGGCATTGGGCGTTCCATTTGTCGGGCTAACGCCGGCGCTCAACTGGACCAACTCATAAACATCGCGCGAAACCAGCGGGACCCGATCGATGGCAGCGGCGTCGATCAGCTGGCCCATGGTGGAATTGTTTGTATCCACCATGGAAGTTGATTCCGTCACCTTCACCACCTCACTCACGCTACCGACGCGGAGCGCGATATTGACGGTGCTGACTTGATCCACACTCACCGTCACCTTTTCCTGAACGACGGTGTCGAACCCTTTTTGACTGGCGCTCACGGCATAGACGCCAGGCGAGAGCGACACAAAGGAGTACAGGCCCGCCGCGGTTGTAACGGTAGAGAGTGCGACTCCGGTTGCATCGTTGCGCGCAGTGACTTCGGCTCCAGCGACCACTGCCCCCGAAGGATCGATTACCAAACCGTTGATGCCGCCCCGGCCGGCCTGTGCGAAAGCGGCAGTTCCCGCGCAGAGGATAAGAATCCAAACGCAGAAGATTTTTTGCAACGTCGCGGTGCTTGCATCCCTGTTTCTCATGAACCGCCCCCCTAGCCCTAGTCGATATTGAAACGTTTCAATATTAGTACAATGTTATTTTTTTGTGAATTGTTTCTTGGTGTCCAGCGAAAAAGTTGGCCAAGCCAGGGCCGACGCATCTTAATCACAATCTCGCTTATAAATCGTTGGAGAGGCGCTTCAGCATCCCCCGAGCTAAAACTCAACTGACG